>CAZNAP010000005.1:11361-54726 GCA_964571145.1 uncultured Lachnospiraceae bacterium
CAATAAGGCATCTTCATCATATGCAATATTGTCACAAAGATATTGATTAATCGCCAGTTCCTTCTCCTCATCTGACATATCTGCGGCTATAATATCGGCTACTATTTCATTTACCTTTTTTTGAACAGCTTTCTGCTTTTCTGCTTGTTCCTCCGGCGCATTTTCATAAGAGACTTTAACTGCTGTGCCTTTTCTGTTGAATTTATACCCATCGATACCCAAAATCAGGGGATTCTGATAATAAGCTTCCAGCAAAGCATCTCCTGCAAACGATACATCTTTTGCTTCAGGAAAAGCACTGACATCAATGTAGGTAGCTCCGCCCAGCATACTTACAGCCAGATACTCGGTGAGCGCACTATTTGCGAAAATTACTGCATCTTCTATCTGACGAACCTCTGCTTCCGTATCTGCCTGCGCTTCCGAGGTGTCTTCCTCTTTCTCATCTTCTTTGTCTTCTTCTATCACCGCATTAGGACTGATATCACCGGACTTCTTACGCAGCTTATCCTCTCGATCCTCCAAAAATTTAAGATCTGCCTCCAGATTTGCATCATCATAATACAGCACACGCATAATATAGGAAAAAGGAGTTCCTTCAACTACATAAGGAATATTCAAGCAGGGAACATCTTCCCCGTTAATGTATTCTCCGTTATCATCAATATTAATAAATCGTTCTGAGATAGTGGTTGCTTCTTCTGTCTTATAGTTAATGACCTTCGTATTGGTAATACCGTCACACATAGTAACATAATCATATGCCGGAAGTTCTTCCACTTTTTCATACTGATTGGAAAAGCCATTTTCTTGTTCCGTATAATATGCGGTCGAATAAGGCAGGTTGGCTGCCATTTCACTATATAAAAAGTTGTTACTAATCATAGATGAGCCGTCTTTGCAAACTGCAATTACACAAACACCCGGTTCACCAAACGTGTTCTCCCTTAGGGCCACCTGATTGGGTTCATAATCATCTTTATAGAGGTCATACGAAGATTCATCTTTCCAGGTGTCTTCGCTTACTCGGAAAATCTTAAAATCTTCGTTCACTCGGGCAGAATTCCCGAATTCCGGTGCCTGCGTTGTCCAACTGGTTTTATCTGTAACACCCAACGCATAAATATTACTATCATATCCGTCCTCTATATCATAGCTAGTTTCACAGATAAAATATTCTTCGGCGCCTTCAACTTCTGTCCATTTGAACTGAGGTCTTCCGTCTTCTAAAATCGAGTAACTGAGCACCGGAGTATCCTTCAGCTCACCCTCAAGTGTAATAATACTGACCATAGGTTCCTGCAGAGGCTTGCCGGTTTCCCGATCAAAATAATCTGCCAAATACAGTGTCCCCAAATTTCCCCAATCTGTTCCATCTCCATTACTAAACAAATGATGTTGAGAATGAGGGTATTTATTTACTATGTCTGTTCCAAGATCCAAGAGTCCGATTCGATTAATACTATAAGTCGGCGGATTCAGTTTTAATGTCTGCGTATCCTTATCCCATTCATAATTTGGATAAACCAGCTGTGTCAACTCCGGATCCTGATAAACAGCATAAAGTTCTGTCCAGTTCTCTTTTCCGGTATCGCTGGGGTTAAAGTTTAGCTCCAGCTCAATGACTCCATCTCTCTTTAAATTCTCGATTGCTTCACCGTATGAATAATTAAACAGACCCTTATCCTGATATTTCGCCTGAATATTGGTAGCCAGTCTGGTCGAGGTCACATAAGTACCTTCCACTCTGGGAATTTCTGTATTCGCATCTGCAGCAGTCGGTGCTGTATCTACCGTTGAATCGACTTCAAAATTACTCGCCGCTACTGCCTTTTCCTGCTCGCTCTGATCCTTGGGTACATAAAAATGGTTAAAAAGAGTTCCCGCCAGTATCGCTGCTATCACTACCAGTGCTGTCACTGTAACGGGAAGTCGTTTTCTTCTCTTTGATTTAATTGCTTCCTTTTGTTCTTCTGACAATTGCTTCTTTTCAACTACTACCAGCCAATGATCATTCTCAAATTTCATATTCCTCTCCTTGCATATCGCAAGCATCCTGCGATATTGCTTTCAATCCCCATATTATAAATCTAATATCAGCTGTTTCTCCAATTCATCCAAAAAAACTTCCTGCTCCGATATCTTACTAATTACCTTATAATAAGTCTTGCCCTTTTGCACGCATGCTTTATAATAACCAGTTGTTTCTTCCTGTATTAAATAATAGCAGTATCCATCAGCCGTTATTTTTGAAGAATTTGCGAATTCTTCTGGTATTTCTGTTTCTTTTGTTATAGTAAGAACATTTTTACCAATAAAATTTTCTTTTTTATTTTCTATTTTAAATAATTCAGGCTCTACTTTCTCTGCCAGATATTCCTTTTTCACTTCTGTACCTTGATTTGACAGCCCCATTGTACTGGGTATGATTACTGCCAAAAGTATCGCGGCTGCAAAAGACATGCCAATAGCAAACTGTCTCTTGTGACTGCCGATTGTTTTGCTCTCATCTGACTTCTTCGCCTGAAGCCGCACTTCCTCCTGCTTCATCTTAATCTTTGTCTGGCGAATCAGCTTTATTGGAGCATGTATTTTTGACATTTCTTCTTGGTAACGCCCAATCATCAATCTGAATCTCCTTCCAGTGATTCCTTTAACATTTCTCTTGCTCTGAATAATTGTGATTTCACTGTTGATTCTTTTTGTTTGGTTATTGTTCCTATTTCCGTAATAGAAAGCTGTTCATAATAGAATAAATGTACTACCAATCTATATTTAGCTGGTAAACTGTTTACCGCTTCTGTAATTGGATGTTCTTCCATTACATAACTGTCTGACTGATCTGAAAGCTCTTCAGGTTCTTCTAAAAAGGAAACGTTCTTATTCCAAAATAAGGAGTAATGCTTCTTAACGCAATTTATCGTAACTTTAATTAACCATGCTTTCACATGCTCCCAAGATTCCAGTTCATTCACATGACTAACCAATCGAATAAAAACTTCTTGAAAAACATCATCTGC
Organism: uncultured Lachnospiraceae bacterium; assembly: GCA_964571145.1. GTDB lineage: Bacteria > Bacillota > Clostridia > Lachnospirales > Lachnospiraceae > Suilimivivens. The sequence continues at coordinate 14,382 of CAZNAP010000005.1, forward strand.
GTCTGATGCATTCTTTACTTGAGACAATGCCAACCGGTACACCATATCCGCATACCGGTCAATGGCATTGTCTGCAGTAATTATTTCTTCCTTAGTCATTCCCGATTCTCCCCGCTTATCACTAATAGCATTACATATTATACATGATTGCTATCGAGTTTGACTAGCTCTTTCATACAGATTATTCTCTGATCTGTCCATTTTCCAAAACATCCAGTACCACTGCTACGGGATCTTCTGTTGCGTTCGGTGCCTGAGCTGCTACTGCCATATACATATAGCTGTCATCAAACATGAAATACATCTGTGCATCAGCCATTTCACCATCCTCGATTTCAATAGAGGTTTCAACTACTGCTGCTTTGCCCATGCAGGTATCGCCATAATAACTTACTGTTCCACCAATTTCTGTTTCATCAACCATGGCCTGTACTGCTTCAACCATAGCGTCCTCGCTCTTTAAGATACCCGCGTCTTTTGCACTTCCATAACCCAGATATTCCTTTTGGAAACCAACAAAGCAACCTGCAAGCTCAACGTCTCCATCTGGAGCATATACTTGATAATCAAAATCTCCTACAGAAGTGTCCTCTGCCCAACCATCCGGTAATTCAAATAACAGATAGCCTGTGCTAAAGGAATTTTCTCCACCACTTGCTAAATATGTTTCAAGTTTATCTGCAGCTCTGTCGGCATCCCAATTAATTTCAAAAGGATAGAAAGTTTCCAATTCATCAATTAAGTCGGGTGTCTTTCCGGTTACTTCATCTGCATTTACATTAAATTCTACCAGAACTTCTACACCACTCTCTAATTCTGCATAGTAATAAGTACATAATGTAGGAGTTAAAGAATCATCATATTTATCATAGTAGCAATATTCTACAGTTGCACGGGTCGCATTTTCGCCTATTTCTTCTGCTTCACCGATGACGATATCTTTATAGTTTTCTGAATAATAAGGGTCATACTGATTTTCAAGATAATAATCCAGGTTTTCTGTCATCAAGTAATCTTCAGCATCGTATCTCATAGACGGTTCAATGCTGATCTTATATTCAACACCAAGTTTGTTACCGGATACATAATCACGATTTACATATACATATTCATCTAATGGAATAAATACCGGTAATTCAAAACTTTCCATCTTGCCTGTTTTTTCATTTTTTGTAGATTCTGTTCTTAACTTTTCACAGTATAAATAAGTATAGCCATCAAAATCTTCAATATCAGTTTCGCCTAAAACAGGAAATCCTGAAGAATTTTTTGCTTTCTCTTTCTCAGGAGTAGGCTCTTCTTCCGGAGCTTCTTCTTTTGCTTCTTTTTCTTCCTTTTCTTTTTTCTTGTCTTTCTCTTCTTCGTCTTCCTCTTCTGCTTCTACGTCAACCTCTTCTGTGGCTTCCTCCTTACCTAACAATACATTTGCTGCTTCCTTAACACGTCCGCAAGCTGTTAATGACATAACCATACAAATCACTAACAAACAGGTTAAAAATCTCTTTTGCATTCCGCTCATTTTTTATTCGTCCTCCCATTGGAAATTTTTTGTTTTCTACTTATAATACCTTTGAGCAAGTCAAAAGGTTGCATTCAATTTTAATAATTTTCTTTTTTTACTTCAAAGTAGCTTTGCGGGTGATTACATACTGGGCAAACTTCCGGTGCTTTGGTTCCAACTATGACATGTCCGCAATTACGACATTCCCAAATCTGAACACCGGCTTTCTCAAATACCTGCTTGGTTTCTACATTATTTAATAATGCGCGGTATCTTTCTTCATGTGTTTTCTCAATCGCTGCTACGCCACGAAATCTTGCTGCTAACTCAGGAAAGCCTTCAGCTTCTGCTTCTTTAGCCATTCTGTCATACATATCTGTCCATTCAGCATTTTCGCCTTCAGCTGCGTGCAATAAATTCTGTGGTGTATCCCCCAGTTCCCCTAATTCTTTAAACCATAACTTGGCATGTTCTTTCTCATTTTCAGCTGTTTTTAGGAAAAGTTCTGCAATCTGCTCATATCCTGCCTTCTTAGCAGCAGATGCAAAATAGGTATACTTATTTCTGGCCTGTGACTCCCCTGCAAATGCTTCCCATAAATTTTTCTCTGTTTTAGTTCCTGCGTACTTACTGTTACTCATAATTTTTCTCTCCTTTTTTCTTTAGTCACTCGGTACTAATCCGAGCAGCTGGTGATTGTGTGATAAAACACCCCTGTGGTTATCAAAAACTGTAAATAGTTACTATATTGTACAATAATAATCAGCATCGTGCAAATTATACGATGCTGAAGTGTGTACTGAAAATGATGAAATGTACTATGATGCTTTTATCCTATAATGCTGTCCTAAAGAAGTAGTCAATTTGTTTAACACCTTCTGTATAGAGGTAGGAGCCATACATGGGAATTGTACAGCACAAAACCTTTTTACCGGGCGGTAACAAAATCTGATATCCTTGATTGGACATCATGCAGGCCATTCTATCAGACTTCTCCCCAAAAGAAATGTATTTAGCAGAGGCATTCAAATCAATCCATTCATCATCTGACAAACCTCTGGCTTTTAGAATTTCCTTTTTCATCCAATCGAAATAGCTCCAGGTATGTGCCTTGTCCTGCAGTTCAATCTGTCTTGCCAGCTGGCTACTGTTTTCCGCCAGTAAAAGAATGCCTTTCTTATTATAATAGGCAAGTGTGCCTGTTTTCTTATCCACTCGCACTATTAGTTTAGCTGTTGCAATTTCTACCAGTTCTCTGGTTTCCTTCAGGTTCCACCTGATGCTGGGCACGAACTGAATCTCCTCTGGAACAGCAGGCAGTTTATCGAATTGGCCCTTCGCAAAACTGATGCGAACCGTATCTTCTGCAACCGGCGTAATCCGTAGCAACCCGTAAGTGCTTGTGATATCCACACAATTTTTGTTTTGCGTTAACCAACGTACCGACAAGTCTATCTTGCCATGTCCTAGCGGTCGCAAGCTGTTATTATCCGGCATACCTCCAAATTCTGAAAACTTGGGAGATGAATCCGTACTGCTCTTATGAATTACTCGAACTGCCTCTCGCTCCTTTCTCTCCCCCGAAGATGCAGCTGCATAATAATCTACTTTTCGCCCAATATGCCCTTTCACTACCAACTTGTCTGATTCTTTTTTCTCTTCACCCGGTTTCGGTACCACAATTCTTCTTGGCCCGATTTTCTCTCGAAGTGCCATTTCTCGATTGCCCTCTTTGGCACGTTCAATGGCGATTTCTTTACGCGTCTTAATTGGTTCCTCTGGCATGACACGTGCAATCGGTTTAGAAGGCTTAACCAGTGATTTGATTTTCTTATCTTCCGGCACTGGTGCTGCAATCAAGTCTGTCAGTTTCCCGGTATAAAGAACCACCAGTTCGTGTAATGCTCTGGTTGTTGCTACATATAATAACCGGGCATAACCATCCTCCAGTGGATAATTATGATCATCTGCATTAAATAAGAGAACAGCATCAAATTCCAAACCTTTGGAATACTCTATAGGCAACACCATAACTCCATTGCTAAATTCTTCTGTTTCCGCAGTAAAATCCTGTACTTCAATTTGATTCTTTAACTGCTGAACAACCCTTGCTGCTTCTTTTTCATCTCTACAGATTACTGCAATGGTATCATATTCTTTCTTTTGCCATTCACGAATTATCTTTATAGTATTGCCAATCAGCTCAGTCTCATCCATACACTCCAATGTCTGTACTTCATTTCCATGACGAATAATGGGTTCCATGGGATAAATGGGGAAATTACCATGGTGCAGGATGTTCATAGCAAAGTTGGATATTTCGACTGTGTTTCGATAACTTTTCCGCAAAAGTCCAAAATAATCAAATTCACCGGGAAGCATCAAGCTTCGTAACTCTTCCCAATCTGTTAAGCCATAATCAAAATAAATATTCTGAGATACATCACCCATAATGGTATAAGTACATTTACTGAGACAGTATTTCAGTGCTCCGTAAACCATCATACCAAAATCCTGCGCCTCATCAATAACCACATGACTGGCTTCCTGAATCACTTCTGTTTCTTTTATCCTTTTGTACAAATATGCCAGTGCTGCCAAATCATATACATCAAATTCCTTGTCCGGCAGGGGAACGGTATGTCCTTTTAAATTCTGTTCTTCCAGAAAAATATCATAGAGTTCAAAAATAGAACCTTTCCACTCGCGTTTGCCAAAATAAGTTTGATAGTAATGCAATAATTTCTTTTGTTCTTCAATCGGATAGGAATAATATCTGCCATAGATTTCATTTTCCACTTGTGCAATCAAGTATTCTGTCAGCTTATCCAGTTTATCCGGTAGCGATAAGTAGTGAAACTCCTTCAGAATTTTCTCTATAGTAGCCTGGTCCATCAACAAATGCTGTGTCTTTTCAGCCCAAACGTCTTCGCGGGGAATAGTGTCCCACTCGTATCGCGTACAATACTCCTCCAGATCATGAAACCATGCATAGCTTCCTTTAGCCGCAGCTGTTCGGTCTCCTTTATTCAATCCCTTCACGGTAAACTTCTTATCATCCCAGTCTTCATATAATAATCTGATAAAAAGTTGGTCCATGGTCATCTGTGATGCCCCATAAACATCCAAATCCGGCAGGATTCCGGTTATGTAATTTAATAAGATTTTATTACTGCCTATTATATAGAAGTCTTTAGGTTGAAATTCCAACTCATAATTATACAAAATATAGGAGATTCGATGCATGGCAACCGTAGTTTTTCCCGAACCGGCACCACCTTGTACAATCACATTATGCTGGGGTTTTTTTCGAATAATTTCGTTTTGCTCTTGTTGAATGGTAGCAATAATTTCGCTTAATACTGCCTTTTTATTCCTGGCAAGATATTTAGTCAGCAAGTCGTCATTGGCTACTACATCCGTATCATAAAAATCCTTCAGCTCGTCATCTTCAATCTCATATGTTCGTTTACGAGACAATTCAATTTCATAAGCGCCCTCATCCTTAACGGAATAGGTACATAAGCCAAGTGCTTTCTCATAATAAACCGACGAAATAGGTGCTCTCCAGTCAATAACTTCTGGCTCTGCTGCATCCTTTGCTATGACAGATTTGCCAATATAGTAACACTCCTGCTTGTTCAGACTTGTATCTGTGAAATCAATTCTTCCGAAATAGGGTTTCTTTCTGCTTCGCTGCGACCGCTGCAGTTCCTGTGTAAACTGTTTGAAACGAGCATCTGTATTAAACCACTGTGCCAAACCTTCCTTATCGCTTACATCATACACTTCTCGAAGTGCATTCAGTTCTGCTGCCACATTTCGAACCGACTCTTTGGTTCTATTCAGGTTATCTTCTGCAATTCTCAGAATTTCCGCAAGCCTTTTTGTTTCTTCTTCCTTGGAAATTCCCGGTATCTTGTTTCTTTGGCCTTCCTGCTGCATATATGCCCTCCATACTTTTTAGTCACTCGGTGCTTATCCGAACACTGTACATTAGTCAATGTTCAAATCCTGAGTGACTAGTCTGTATTAATCATCATAACAGAAAAACAAAAAAGTACTAGACTTGTATTTGAAAAAATTGTAAAATAGAAAATGAAGTGTGCCCTGAGAAATCTCAGGGCACTTTTCTATATTTTCATTTGCTATAATCCGTCTTTGTTACTGTGGAAAAGTAATGGAAATACTAAACCAATTTTCGTCTTCAATTACAATATTTTGAGGTGTGATTTCCCCGTGCCATTTAGCACTCATTTCTTTGACACTGAACAGACCTAGACCTCTGTCCTCGCCTTTGGTGGAATGCCCTTTTTTAAAGAAATCTGCCATGGCACTTGTGCTGATTACCTTACAGATATTTCTGACTTCTACCTGTAGGTTTTCTTTTTGCGATACGGAGATATAAATACATTTCTTAGTATATTCGTCCTTAATAATCTCTTCAAAAGCATTGTCAATTAATACACCTAAAATCTTAATTAAATCTGCTACAAATAAACTGTTTTCAATTCTGTCAATATGTAATGCATATTCAACTGCAATATCTTCTCTGTCTAAATCACTCAGCTTGGCATATAAAAATCCCGCAATAATTGGATCATTGTTACCACTGATAATCTTATAATATCTTTCTTCCTGTTGCAGACCCTTATAATACTTCTGTTGCTCTTCTTGCAATTCCTCCAGACTGTTGGCGGTGCAAATCATACCCTGAATCGTAGTCAGATGATTATGATAGTTATGCTGATTGATTCGAACCTTATCAATTAGTTCCATCATTGTATTTCCATAAAGCAAACTCAGCGTTTTTTCAGTTTCCATTTGATGGTTGAGCATCTTTTCTTTTAATAACAAATACAGCAGACTAAATAACACAATAATACTAATGACCAAAATAATACCATCCAGCAACCAAAGCTTACTGAATTTTTGCATACTATATAAGGTCATAACCACGAAGGCAAACGTTACAGCAAGTAAAATAATAATTACTTTGTTCCTTTGATTTAGAAATTGTGATATTTTAGTTAAAATCTTACTTTTATAGATGATAAAAATGATGATAAATAACAGGATATTGACTACAAAACTTCTTCCTGCCAGTAACTGATTCGGCCAAAGTGCTACAGGTAAATAACATACCAGTTGAAGCAATGCGGTTATGATAATACATAGAGCATACTTGATCATACTGGATATCCAGTTACTCTTGAATTGAATTTTGATATAAATAAGAAACAGGATATAGTTTACCAACTCAAAGTACGGAGTCATTCCGAAAGTATCTGCCCCTTGATAAAGCAAAATCTCTATTCCCATATAGACAATTGTATAGATATTCCATTGAAACTTTTGCCCATATAATGAAAATAGGCAAAGAAGAATTGCTAAAATCTCTAATACCAAGTATAGTCTGTCAGCCATCTCCCAGTTCACCCATTAGCTTTTTCTTATAGACGAGTCCCAGTGGTAATGTATCGCCTGAATTTTTCAGTTTTAAGAAATTATTAACGCTATCAATACTCAAGATGTAGTTTTTGTTAATCAGCATACTTCTACTGCTTTGTAGAAAATCCTGAGAGTCTAAATCCAATAAGATTTTATTAATGGGACGATAATTTATTTCCAGAATGTCATCTACCATCACAATTTTCGTATAGGGTTTGTCACATTCTATATAAATAATGTTGGTCGTCTTAATTGGAAATATAACACCTTCGTTTCTGAAAAAAACGAATTTTTCCGTGGGAGTTTCCTGTGTCAAATCCAATGCTTCGCTTATAATTTCCAATGTTTTCTTCGCATCAAAAGGCTTTTCTATATATTGATAACAGTGCAACTCACTATACGCAAAAAGTTTGGGATCTTCCAGTGATGTAATGAAAATAACAGGCGTCTTTTTATACTTGTCCAATTCCTTGATACGTGTGGCAAAGACCATGCCTGAAACATCTCCGTAATTGTCTTTATTAATTACGATATCCAGCAAAAATAAATCTATAGTGTATTGCATAGCATAACTGTAAGCCCTGTCTATATGATCTGCTTCCATAACATTTAAATCTTCATTCATTTCCGTCAGAAGATTACTTAGATATTTTCTGGATTTCTCACTATCTTCCAGTAACAGTATATTACGCCTCACTCACATCTCACCCGTATCATTCCTTCTTCAGCATCACTTCCAAAACCCGAAACAATTTATGCTGTTCTTCTTTAGACAGTTTCTCGATTTTCTCCTGATACTTACTAATTCGAATCTTGTACCCCACATCAAGCTCTTCCGACAAAATTTCATCTGCCGAAACACCCAGTGCGTCCACTATATGTATGAAAGTCGCTAGCTTTGGTATCTTCTCGCCACGCTCAATCATTCCAATATAGGCAACACTCAAATCCGTCCGCTCAGCCAAATCTTCCTGTTTCCATGATTTAGACAAACGTTCTTCTCTTATTCTTCTACCAATACTTGATAATTCCATGGCACACCTTCCTAATAGTATTTAGTCTTTACTATTAGTATAGGTTCTTCGCTTTCTATAATACAGCAACCACAAGGATTGTTCTATAACCATCAGTATAGTTTTAGCTTATTGTTATAGTCTGGCCTGCTCTACATTCTCTCTAAACCACTGATATGCTAATTGAACGCCTTCTTCTAAATCCACCTGATGCATCCAACCCAGCTTATGAAGTTTGTCTACATTGGTTAATTTTCGAGGTGTTCCATCCGGCATGTCTTTATTCCAAATAATTTCACCCGTATAACCGACTACTTTCTGTACGGTTTCTGCCAACTGCTTAATTGTGACTTCTTTTCCTGTACCGATATTTACATGTTGCTCTCCGTCGTAATTTTCCAACAGAAATACACAGGCATCTGCCATATCGTCTACATACAAGAATTCACGAAGTGGTGTTCCCGTACCCCAAAGCTCTACAGCAGGAGCATTCTTAATCTTAGCCTCATGAAATTTACGAATCATTGCTGGCATCACATGAGAACCCTCTAAATCATAATTGTCATAAGGTCCATATAAATTTGTAGGCATACAGCTGATAAAATTGTCGCCATATTGTCTCTTATAAAATTTACACATTTCCAGTCCGGCTATCTTGGCAATTGCATAGGCTTCATTGGTTTCCTCTAATGGTCCGGTCAATAATGCATCTTCCGGAATAGGCTGCGGTGCCATCCTTGGATAAATGCACGTACTTCCCAGAAACAAGAGTTTTTTTACCTGGTATCTGTGGCAACACTCAATCACATTACATTGCATTTGCATATTTTCGTAAGCAAATTCAGCCGGGGTGGTATTGTTGGCATTGATGCCTCCTACTTTAGCTGCTGCTAAAATAACAATATCCGGTTTTTCCTCTTCGAAAAAGGCACGAACTTCTGCTTGCTCTTTTAAATCAAGTTCTTTATGCGTTTTGCCAATTATGTTGGTATATCCCTTTTTCTGTAAATTTCTAACTATAGCACTTCCAACCAAACCTCTATGCCCTGCTACATAAATCTTATCTGTCTTTTCCATTTTGTTTTCTCTCCTTCTATTTAGTCATAAACCCTTCTTGAATTGTCTCTCCTCTGAAAATATCGCCTGCCTGAATCGGCGAAGCTGGAAAGTCTTGATAACCTGTTCGATCCCCTTCTTCCGGATAGTAAAAAGTATATCCATGAAGCTCATACGGAATCGTTGCAAAATTCTCATAGTCTTTTTGTACTAAGAGATATTTTGTAGTGGCTGTTTGAGTAACCTCAATGCCAAACATAGCTGCTTTGTAGACCCCAAAAATGCACAATGCAATCAGCAATATACGGTATCTGTCCAAATGCGGACTGATTTGTAAATACAGATATCCCCAGGTTACAATTCCTGTCAGCCATAGAAATACGCAACCATAACGTATCAATGGCGCACTGAATAACCAGAATATAAAACAGATTGCCAGAACACCTGCTATCAAAAGATAGTCTGCCATATCTGCTTTTTTCTTTATTAAAGCATATAGTAAAAAAATAATCAGCAACAAAATACCGCTTATTGCCATGATTAGAAATACTTTGTCTGTACCATCCAGTCCTTTTACCCATTCCGGTAACCATTTGGTAATAGGCTCTCCATACCGAGTAACATCCGAAAAGCCTCTTCCCCATACTTGAATTTCTCTGGAGTCATACTCTGCCATTCCCTTTGGAATTTTATAATCCAGTGAAAATAAATCAATAGCAGTGAATGGATAAATGAGCCAGCCTGACAAAATAACATTCCTAATAAAATATGGAATTACGGCGATTATTCCAAGTCCCAAATACTTGAAAATTTCCTTTATTTTCTTTTCCGAAAGCATCATAATCGCCGGTTTGCACACCAGTAATAACAAGAGTGCACCCGATAATTTTACAGTCAATACAAGTACACACAATACGCTGAGTAATGCATAAGGAATATAGGATTTTTCCTCTTGTTCTAATAATTCAAACCAACGGATTATGACCAAGAATACCAGCAGCACCATGAAATAATCTGAAGCCGGGGATATCATTTCATCAAAAATCTGTAGCAGGTAATACACTGCCGCCAATCGCACCAAGTCCGAAAGTAATGGCTTTTTATGTCGCTTTGTATACACCGCTTCCAAACAGACCACAGCTAATAAGAATGCCAGGAATCCGCCCGTGCAATGAAAGGATTGTCCTCCCAAAAAAAACATACTGTAAAGTGCCGATAAAGCGAATGACGCACTGTTATATGCCAAACGGCTATGGAGATTCCCAAGTCCGGGTATGACACCATATTCTTCTATCCACCGAATACTCTGGGCGTGATATAATCCCGTATCATAATGAATCAGTCCATTTGAAGTCCCATAAGCAAATAAAAGGAAAAGCAGCAAAATGACAACTGCCTTCCCCGGTGTAATACTCAGTCTGAATTGATTAAGGCTCTCCAAAAAATCCGTCCTATAGATGGCTATGCATAGAAAGCAAATCAAACATAATACAATATTTGCTGTCAGTCCGACACCACTGAAAAGGCTAAACAACTGCGCATAGACAGTTACAATTCCTATGCCGGCAAAAGTATAACTGGTTTCCTTTTGACATCTGAACATGTTTTTACCTGCAACAGTGCGAATACAAGCAAATCCCGTTACATAGCAGGTAAATAACATATAAAGCCAGATGCCGATTACAGAAATCATTTCTCAAGCCTCTTCCGTTCGTAAACTCTTTCTTATTTCGTTCTGCTGCTTTTATATTCGTTGCAACTCATTCCTGCTATCTCTTTTAAATCTGCATCCATCATCATAGCAGTCAATGCTCTGAAATCAATATCACGCTTCCAACCTAACGCTTTTTCAGCCTTAGTCGGATCACCCCAAAGGAATTCTACTTCTGCAGGACGATAGAATTCAGGATTAACATCTACCAATAATTTGCCTGTTTCAGCATCATAACCTTTTTCGTTAACACCGGTACCTTCCCATTTAATGGTAATGCCCAGTTGTTCAAATGCTACTTCTACAAATTCTCTGACTGTATGGGTTTCATTGGTAGCAAGCACATAGTCATCAGGTTTCTCTTGCTGAAGCATCATCCACATACCTTTGATATAATCTCCCGCAAAACCCCAGTCACGTTTGGCGTTCATGTTTCCAAGAGACAATTTTTCCTGCTTACCTGCTATAATAGATGCAATTGCCAGTGTAATTTTTCTGGTTACAAAATTTTCTCCTCTTCTGGGAGATTCATGATTAAACAAAATACCGTTACATGCAAACATTCCATAAGATTCTCTGTAGTTAACAGTAATCCAATAGGAATACAGTTTTGCTACTCCGTAAGGACTCTTCGGATAAAAAGGTGTTGCTTCACTCTGGGGTGCAGTTTCCGGAATTCCACCAAACAATTCAGAAGTTGATGCCTGATAATATCTGCAGGTGCCGCCATTCACACGAATTGCCTCTAATAATTTCAGCGTGCTTACGCCGGTTGCTTCTGCTGTATATTCAGGTACTTCAAAAGAAACACCTACATGAGACTGTGCAGCAAGATTATAAACCTCAGTTGGTTTAATCTCTGCAATTAATCTCATTAAATTGCTGGAATCTGTCATATCTGCAAAGTGAAGGAAAAATTTCACTTTATGATAATTTGAATTAATGAGGTGATCAATACGAGCAGTGTTGGAAATGCTGTGTCTTCTGATTAGTCCATGTACCTCATATCCTTTCTCCAATAAAAATTCAGCTAAATAAGAACCATCCTGTCCTGTAATTCCTGTAATTAATGCTATTCTTTGCATATATACCTCCAATGAATTATTTCCTAACCGGAATCTATTATAGTACATTTCCTACAAATACCGCAATAATAATACCTAAAAGTGCTCCCATTAATACCTGCAAAGGTGTATGGCCTACAAATTCCTTCAATCTTTCCTCCGCACTGATTTGCTTGCCCATATTGGTAAATACTTCTAACATTTCATTTAATACTCTGCCTTGCTTGCCAGTCTCTCGTCTGACTCCCATGGCATCATACATTACAATAATTGCCAACATCATGCAAATTGCAAATTCAAAACTTCCACCGCCATACTTCATACCGGCAGCTGTAGCCAGTCCACATACTGTAGCCGAATGGGAACTTGGCATTCCACCACTTCCTACCATTCTCTCTACTACAAATTTTTTCGTAATAATCATATGAATCAGTGTCTTTAATATCTGAGCAATCATCCAGCCCAGTGCAGCTGATACAAAAACTTCGTTTCTAAAAAGCTCTTTCAAAAATATCATCTTTATACCCCTGCCTGCTAAATATTTAAATTTCTCATATATACTGCAATCGCATCTTGCCATTCTGCAAATTTATAATCGCTGGTTAACTTCAGCATATAGTTTTCCAAAATCGAATATGCCGGTCTGGGTGCCGGTGCACCGTACTCTTGTGTTGTAATTGCATTTACTGTTACATCTTTTTGTGCTAATCTAAATATTTCCTTGGCAAACTCTGCCCAAGAACAATCGCCCTCACAGGTTGCATGAAATACACCGTAATTCTCAGTAAATAAAAGATGCGCAATAGCACCTGCCAGTTCTTTCGTACTGGTGGGACTTCCTACCTGATCGCCCACCACTCTGACTTGATTCTCTGTCTTCGCTTTATTCAGCATCGCTTTTACAAAATTGTTACCATCTCCGTACAGCCAAGCTGTTCGAAAAATAAAATATTTATTGGCAAACTGCTGAACCATTTGCTCACCTATCAGTTTTGACTTTCCATAAATACCCTGCGGGTTGGGTTTATCAAATTCCAAATAGGGTGTCTTGGACGTACCGTCAAATATATAGTCTGTAGAGATGTGTATCATTTTTGCACCGGTTTCCGTTGCTGCTATGCTTAAATTACGAGGTCCGATTGCATTGATACGATAAGCATTATCTACATCCTGTTCACATTTATCCACTGCTGTATGAGCAGCACAGTTAATAATCGCATAAGGGGTTACTTCTCTGGCAAGTTCCATCACCTTATCAATATTTGTTATATCAAGCTCTGCCACATCTGTATTAACAAATGAAAGGTCTTTTTGGTCTTTTAATTCGAGATTAATCGCACGGCCTAACTGCCCATTACAGCCGGTCACTATAATTCTTTTCATATTTTTTAAAATTTTCCTTTCCTAATAAATATGTCCGTATACTATTGTAACCTCATAATGGATTTTAGACAAGTGCTTCCTTTTCCTGTAAACCAATTTATCTTAATAAAATCGTAATAAATTCGTACAATATTTTACATATTTTCCTAGTGACGAGCATTTGTATCTGTGCTATAATGATAAACGTGTGGTTTGGAAGAATTATCAAACTGCCATTTTTAAATTGAAAGCGAGGAAATATTGATGAAAAGATTACAAGTTCTACTTCTTGTAGCTTTATCTTCATCACTTTTATTATTCGGTTGTGGCAAAGAGCCAGAAGAGGCAATCCAACCAATTGTTGAGCCCATTGTAGAAACACAACCAGAGTTGCTAGAAGATAAAACCGAAGAAGTAGCGGAAACGGAAGATGAGGATTTACCTCCCGCAGAAGGTATGGTCAGAAGCCGTCTAACCAACGAATGGGTTGATGAAGAAGTTGCCAAAATTCGTCCTATTGCTGTTATGATTCCCAATTCTAAAACAGCCAGTCATTACGGTTTATCAGATGCTTCTATTCTTTATGAATGTAATGTTGAAGGAAGCATGACTCGATTAATGGGTGTATGGGAAGACTGGAGCAACATTGAAAAGCTTGGCAATATGAGAAGCAGTCGTGACTATTATGTATATTGGGCATTTGAATGGGATGCAATTTATCTTCATTACGGTGGTCCTTTCTACATTGACGAGATTATCGGCAGAGAAGACACTCAGAATATCAACTGCATTGATTTTACCGAAGGTACATTTAGAGATACTGCTAAAAATACGACAGACAATGCTTTTACAAGCACAGAGAGAATCAAAAAAGCAGTGGAATACTATGATTATCCTTTAGAATACAGAGATGGATATGCCGATGAACAGCATTATTTGTTTGCTTCTGATAAAGATCCAAATTTACTGACTCAGTATCCGGATGCAATTACTGCCGCTAAAGTAGATATGTCTCCTGCTTATCCGGTTACCAACTGTTACTTTGAATATAATGAAGAAACCGGTCTTTATGACAGGTATCAGCATTTATCAGGTGATAGCGACGGGCCTCATGTTGATTTGAGTAATAACAAACAACTTGCATTTAAGAATATTCTAATTCAGAATACTTACTTTGAAGTCAGAGACCAAAAGGGTTACCTTGCTTTCCAGTGTCATGACACTACCAGAGACGGATGGTTCTTCACCAATGGCAAGGGCATTCATGTAACTTGGGAGAAGACTTCCGATTATGGCGCTACCAGATATTATGATGATGATGGCAATGAAATTAAGCTGAATACCGGTAAGACCATGGTATGTATATTAGAAGATGGCGATACCTTTATGGTAGATGGCAAAACAATTGAAGCTGATTGATAGACTTACAATAAAATAATAGGGTCCTTCAGGATTTAACCTGAAGGACCTTTTTTATTTAACTTATAAACTATAAATTCAATTATTTCACTATTCTCCTAAACCGGTTTCTATCGCTTGTACCAAGGTCTGAAGAGCCTGCTCTTCATCCTCACCTTCACATATGAATTCTATTTCATCCCCACACTTTACGCAAGCACCCAAAACACTCAAAACACTTTTTGCATTTGCAGTATTATCTCTAAATGTAAAGGTAATTAATGACTTAAACTGCATTGCTTCTTTGCACAGGATACCGGCTGGCCTTAAGTGAAGACCGGTTGGGTTCTTAATGACCACCTTCTGGCTTACCATATTGCATTCCCTCCAATTCGTTTGAAGCCTGATTATCTGTCAAACCCCGCTAACATTAATTATAGCATCTTTCATGGGTTTTCTCAAGCATTGATTCTATAGCATACTGTTCTGTATCAGCTCTGCAAGTTCTCTGGCATCCTGCTCTATCATTTGCTGATCCTTACCTTCTATCATAACACGAACTAAGGGTTCTGTTCCTGAAGGTCTGATTAAGACTCTACCCTCACCTGCAAACTTATCGGTCAATTTTTGTATGGCATCTGCAATCTCGGTATAATCCATGTACTTCTCTTTTTTATGGTTAGGAACTTTCGCATTAACCAATGCCTGGGGCAATACTTCCATAATAGAAGCTAATTCAGATATTGGCTTCCCGGTTTCTACCATTACTTTCAATAAATGCAGAGCACTGAGGAGTCCGTCACCGGTTGTGTTTTCCTTTAGGAAAATAATATGACCTGATTGTTCTCCTCCCAGACTTGCACCAATTTCTTTCATTCGTTCCAGTACATATCGGTCGCCTACTTTAGTTTGTTCCATCTTGATTCCATTCTTCTCAGCCATTAGGAAAAATCCAAGATTACTCATTACCGTTGCAACAATGGTATCATTAGCCAACTCACCGTTATTCTTCATGTGGGTTCCGATAATCGCCATAATCTGGTCACCATCAACAACCTGACCATTTTCATCTACAGCCAGTAATCGATCTGCATCACCATCAAAAGCCAGACCAATATCTGCCTTTTCATAAACCACTCTTGCTTTTAGTTCTTCCATATGGGTAGAACCACAATTGGCATTAATATTTGTACCATCCGGCATATTATGAAGTGGCACAATGTTAGCACCAAGCTCTCTGAGCGCTTCCACAGAAGTATAATAAGAAGCACCTTCTGCACAGTCTACTACGATTTTGAGTCCTGACAAATCAACCTTCACAGCTTGAATAGAATGATTAATGTACTCTTCTCTAGCATCCGTGCGGTACTTAATCTTGCCTACATTAGCACCAATGGGAAATTTAATACCATTCATGTTACTTCTGATAATCGATTCAATTTCATCTTCTAAAACATCGGGAAGCTTAAATCCGTTTCCATCAAAAAACTTTATTCCATTAAACTCAACAGGATTATGAGAAGCTGATATCACTACGCCTGCATCTACTTTATATTTTCTGGTTAAGTATGCAACTGCAGGAGTTGGAATAACGCCTACATAAACTGCATTTGCTCCCACTGAACAGATACCGGCCATCAATGCATTAGCCAACATATCTCCGGATATTCTGGTATCACAGCCTACCATAATCGTGGGCTTATGTTCATTTTCTCTGGTTAATACATATGCGCCTGCCTGACCCAGCTGCATGGCAAGTAAAGGTGTTAATTCATCATTTGCCACTCCGCGTACTCCGTCCGTACCAAATAATCTACTCATATAATTGTTTAATCCTTTCTATTCTTCTGCTTCGGATATATGCAATGTTACGGTAACAGGTTCCAGAATTCTGACACCGTCTGCCAAACCAAAGTCAACATCTACTGTATAGAATCCCGGCTCCGGTACTGTCATGCCCTGTTGTTCCATCCACTGGGCTATGTCAACTTCACCATTGATATTCGCTGCCTGTAATGTTGCAATATCTTTTGAAAGACCAATAATCACTACAATAAAACTTTCTTCCAGACCTGAAATACTGGCGTCATATCCTTCCGGTATATTTGTAATTTTGACTTTTTCTTCCCGAATTTCCAGTCTCTTGGATGTTTCGGCTTCCACGCCTACCGTAGCTGTTATTTTCGCAGTATTCGGGTCTACCAGATATACGTTATCCGGTAGATAATCACGAATATCAATTTCTTTGACCAAATTCTCCTGTGCCTCTGTTATATCCAAAGTCTCTGATGGAATTTCTATGCCTACAATGTTTTTAACAAGACTGTATTTACCTGCAATCACAACGGTCTGACTACTACTTTCAATCACACCTGTAGCCTGATATCCCGGTGCCGGTGTACCGCTATAACTAAAGTTAACAGGTACCTCTGTGGTCTTCCAAATACTAACTTTAACGCCTACATTTCTGATATTTTGTGTAATACTCTTGGAAGCTACAATATTATCTTCTGCATCATATAGTTTAATTTCCGCATTGGTTCCAATATCACTGGTAATGCCAGATACATTTACATCCACTGCAGCCTTCACAACTTTATTAATAACAGATTCCGGTCCTTCAATTCTAACAAGGTTCTGATCCGTTGTTACATCTCCGACCATATATCCACTCTCTACCTGACCTGATACCGTTGCTTTTAAAGCCAAAGGTTTCGAAATTTTATTTTCAATTCGTAACTTAACCGTATCAATACTGCCGGTAATGCTATTAATCTGATCTCCATAAATATCCGTACTTAATTTAATAGAAATAGTATCTAAACTACTCAAATCACTTACGTCTGCTGTAGCAATAATATTACTGGCAGACAGTTCGCTGATTACAGAATGAGGGGCTCTGACTGATACTCTGCTAATGATATCCGTACCATCCAGTACTTCATAAACTTGACCGGAATCCGTAATTAATTCCGTATTAATTAATGTAACCGGTATATTGTAATAGGGATTGGACGTGATTGGATTATCAACACTGGTTACAATCAGCCATAATATAATTGCAAATAAAATCGAAGCTAGTTTAAGACCAATATTGGCCGTCAATTTATTTTTCACTTCTTGACCGTCCCTTCCACAGAATTCTCTTACGGCTTTCTTCCACCGGTTTATTCTGTATTGTTCTGAGTCTTTCCTTCAGGGATTCACTGTCCAGATTTCTTTCTAATTCTCCCTCATAGGCCACGCTGATTTTACCTGTTTCTTCCGACACAATAATGGTCAAAGAATCTGTTGCTTCAGAGATGCCTACTCCTGCTCTATGTCTGGTACCCAGTTCTTTGCTCAACATGGTATTGTCTGATAATGGCAAATAGCATGTAGCAGATGTTACTCTGTTTCCTCTGATAATTACCGCGCCATCATGAAGCGGTGTATTATGCTCGAAGATATTAATCAACAATTGACTTGTTACAATACCATCTACATCAATTCCGGTTCTTTCGTATTCACTGAGAGACTGTTCTTTTTGCACAACAATAAGGGCTCCGGTTCTTGCCCTGCCCATTTCTATACATGCCTTTGTAATTTCGTTGATTGTTCTGTCAGAAAATCGACCTTCTTCTAAAGATTTTCCTAATTCAAATGGGAGGATAGACGAAAAGATATTCTTTCTTCCTAATTCTTCTACTGCTTTTCGGAGTTCCGGCTGTAAAATTACGACTACTGCAGTAACTGCAACGCCAAACATATTATTAACTATCCACAATATTGTATTCATTTCAAAATAAGCGGCAAACAAAACAAATACTGCAATGACAAGAATTCCTTTTAATAAAGACCAGGTCTTAGTATTCTTAATCCATACCAGTATATGATAAACCAAAAACGAAATGATAATAATCTCTACAATATCGGCCCATCTGATACCTGACACACGAGACAGGTATATTTCCATGATTTCTAATCCACGCTGCATTTGGTTTTCCCCATATTGCTACTTTCTGGACTGAGTACCGTTATATCTCCTTTTGGAAGCATTAATTCGCTTAACAGTCTTAGAAGGAGTAGCTACAGTTATTTTTGGTATTGCCTTAACATAATAATAATATTCATCATCTTCAAATTGAACCTTCTCAACGCGATTATAATCCACATGAAAGGCAAAGAATTCTACTATCTTCGCTATCAGAACCGATACAGCGGTTCCTAAAATCAAACCCAGAATTGATACATTTGTATCAAGTATTAAGTCACTGATTAACAAAATCATTACATTTGCCAATGCACCGGCAATAATTGCTACGGTCCATGCATGACTAATTGGCAGGCGTTTAATAATATATACAACGATAATTGTAACTGCAAACGCAATAATGACCAACAGCATAGCCTTATTATCTATAAATCCATCTATAATAAACCTAAACTTAGCTGCCATATCCTCTGTTTCCATACCTGACAATACAGTAGCACTATCTGCAATATAGGATATTAAATAACTTACTACAATACCACAACCAACTGAAATTGCTGATGCTGGTGTACCTATAAGTCCCATGGAAAGTGGTATCACATAAGGTATTTTCAGGGCAAAACAGATTGGCGTCAACACCACCACCAGGGTGTCTTTTGGTGAAAACCTAAAATAAAGCAAGAACATAACCAAAAATATTACAAGAGCAATAATCGCACATTCCAGTGATAGTTCATACATATGTAGGATTGTAAAAGCTGCACCTGCAAAAATAATGAAATTTATTGGCATGAACGAACACATTAATGCCACTATTAATACAATCGATATACTATCTAATCTATGCATATAGCCCAATTTTCCGTTAATCATCATCAGGGTTATCAATGCCAGAATCAATTTTAATAGCGGTTTTAAGTAAATCTCATATTTGTTTAAAAAAGTTTTAATATATTGCTTAATTACTAGTAAGGTCGTCATATGGTTTTCCTCATTATTTATCATATATGCTTGCTAATTTTTTTAGATTACTGTAATAATTCTTAAGATGTTTTTTTGCTTTACTGTATTTAGTTGAGTAAATAATGTACGAAATGACCGCATAAGCACCTACGGAACACATAAACATAATTACAATACTCTTACCAAACTCCAGCAAATCCATTTTATATATATCCTGCATCAGTATTTCAAAATTATAAAACACATAGACGCCAAACAAAGCAAAAAAAGCAATAGTAGCAGCAATCACTGATTTTAAAACCTGAAAACCAATATAATCATTTCTGAAATAATGGATAATGGCAATATCTTTCTTACCCTCATTCGATTCGTAAGAAGCCATCTTAGTCATTAAAATGACTTTCTCTTCATTTATCATTTTTCTATTGTTCCTTTCGATCACAAATGCCTATAAGAAGCGCATTCTGTCCCGATCACTCTTTGGTCCTCTGGGCTGTTCGGGTTCAAGCTTTTTGGCAGGTGCCATCGCATGTCTGAATCCGTTTGTCATTTCTGCTTTACACTTGTCGCAGAAGCGACCGGAACGAATCATCTCTCCGCAGCCTTCACACGAAATACGAATCGGCGAATCTTCTGTAAATTGCAAACGGTCTTCTCGAATCCACTGCCGAATCTGTCCCGGATCCACATCACACTCTTCTGAAACTTCCGGAATATCAGCGCCATAGTGTTCCTGAATATATTTCTTTACTTCCTGAAACTTTAATTCCTGCTCTTCTCTACATCTGGGGCAAAGAATAGGTCCCATTGCATAAGTAAATATTCTACCACATTTTCTACAATTTCTTGCATCCATAATAGTAACCCTGCCTTTCTCAACATCTGATTAGTTTCTATATCCCTCTACCAATAGTTAACGTCATAAAGTAGATATTCTGTATTCCTTCCGATTGCATGAGTCTTGCTAATGTATCGATTGTGCTGCCTGTTGTATAAATGTCGTCTATGATTACAATCGTATTTAATTTTACATCATTTTGGCAGATTTTGAAAGCCTTTTTCAAATTATTTTGCCTTTCGGCACTGCTCAGATTTTTCATGGGAATTGTTTTCTCACAACGTTTAATTAAAGACGTATTTACAGCAATTCCTGTATATTCAGACAACACGTTTGCTATGAGTTCTGCTTGGTTGTATCCTCTCTCCCTTTTTCTTGAAGAATGCGCAGGTACAGGAATCAAAGCATCTGCTGCTAGCATGGATAACCATGGCCCTTTCTTCTCATAAAGTTTCTTTCCATAAAAATCAGCATATTCTGCTCTACCCGCATACTTAAAACGAAAAATCGAATCAGCCATGCTCCCGTAATCAAATAAAGCGGTTCCCTGTATAAAATAGTGTGTTCTTCTGTCACATTCCGTGCAGTATTCTTTCTCCTGTGTTTTCAGCTGTCGCCCACATTTCATACAACAGGGGTCTTGAATATACAAAATTTTATGACTACAGTCTGTGCAAATACCTGTCTCAGCTTCGCTTACAATCTCATCACAAACAGCACAGTGTCTTGGAAACAAAATATCCAAAAGCCTCTGATAGATTCTATAATTATTTCCATGGCTTTTAATCCTTTCCAATCGCTTCCATCTCCCTGATTCTCTCGCACAGTCCGGTGTATCTCCTATTTTGTTTTTCATTTCTAATCATGTCTTCTATGGTATCGCGACTTCCCAATATGGTAACGCATTTTCTGGCTCTGGTCACTGCTGTATAAAGCAGATTCCTATTAAACAGCATTTTGGGACCGGACAATAACGGCAAAATCACTGCCGGATATTCGCTTCCCTGAGATTTATGAATAGTTACCGCATAGGCCAACTCAATTTCCTCCAGTTGCGCATAAGTATATTGGATTCTTCTATGTTCATCATACTCTACTGTCACTAACTGCGCGGTTTCGTTAATTTCTTGTATAATTCCCATATCTCCATTGAAAACGCCCATTCCTGAATCAATTGGTATGCCGTATTTGCTCACAATTTCCCATGGTATCTGATAATCATTCTTTATCTGCATGACCTTATCGCCTTCCCGAAAAAGACGTTCTCCTACAGCATATTCTTTTTTAGTCTGCATCGGTGGATTTAAGTATTCCTGCAAAATTTTATTGAGTACTTCCACGCCCAAATTTCCCTTTCTCATAGGTGTCAGCACCTGAATATCATATGGTTTTGCATCTACATAGGAAGGCAGTTTATCTTTAATCAATTGAACCATGTGTTTATAAATGACGTTTATGTCATTTCTTTCAAGAAAAAAGAAATCTCTACTTTTGTTGTTTAATTCAATACTTTCTCCATCATTAATCTTATGTGCATTGACAATAATGTCACTTTCGCCCGACTGTCTGAATATTCTTTTTAGGATAACCACCGGAAAAGCCTGACTGGCGATTAAATCCTGCAGTACCTGCCCTGGTCCCACACTTGGCAGCTGATCTACATCACCCACCATAACTAATCTTGTTCCTACGCTGACAGCAGCCAAAAGCGAGCGAAATAAGTAAATATCCACCATAGACATCTCGTCAATAATAATCACATCGGCTTCTAAAGGATTCTCTTCATTTCTTTCAAAATGTGCTCCTCTGCCTTCTTCAACTGCTCCGTTTATTTCCAGTAATCTGTGAATGGTTCTGGCTTCATAGCCTGTTGCTTCTGTCATTCGTTTGGCAGCTCGCCCCGTCGGTGCCGCCAAAAGAATATCCATTCCCTCTGCTTCATAATAACGAATGATTGTGTTAATGGTAGTAGTCTTACCTGTACCCGGTCCACCTGACAAAATCATTAAACCATTTTTAATACTTTCCAATACAGCTTTTTTCTGCAGTTCCTCCAGCTCCAACTCTTTCTCTTCTGACATTGCCTTAATAATCTGATTGATTTTCTCTTCTTCTGAAGGTAATAGCCCATCTACAATGGATAGATTTAACTCTTTTAGCATACTGGCACAATTAAGTTCTGCGTAATAGCAAGATGCGGCATATACTGATTCCTCTCCGCTTCCTGTCTTAATCACCAGTTTCTTATCCATCGCTAAATTAAGCAGTTGTGGCTCCAATATATCAGGATAAATTTCCAACAACTGCGCTGCCCTCTCCAAAAATACTGATTTAGGCAAATACATGTGACCTTCACTTGTGGCCTGTAACAAGGTATAAAGAATACCGCTTCTGATTCGAAAGTCAGAATCTGTATGAATGCCAATTCGATTTGCTATTTCATCTGCAATTTTAAATCCGATTCCTTCTATATCTTCTGCCAGTTTATAGGGATTTTCTTTCATAACACCATATAAATTCATCCCATAGTAATTATAAATTTTAACGGCCAGTGTATTGGAAATACCATATTTCTGTAAGAATACAAAAGCCTCTCTCATATCCTTCTTTTCAATTATTTGAACCGCTATTTCCTGTGCTTTCCGTTCACTGATTCCTTTGATTTCTGAGAGTCGTTCCGGTTCTTCCTCTATAATCCGAAAGGAGTCCTCTCCGAATTTCTTCACAATTCTGGCAGCCAACGCTTCTCCAATGCCTTTAATTGCACCGGAACCCAAATATCTTTCTATACTGACTATATTATCAGGCGCAATCACCTGATATTGTTCTGTTTTGAACTGATTCCCATAAATGGGGTGAGCAACATAACCACCCTCCAGTTTCAGAGTTTCACCCGGCTCAACAGATCGAAAGTTGCCAATACAAATCAGCTCATCCCCATCTGTCACAAGAGAAAGAACAGCATATCCATTTTCTTTATTTTGATAAATAATGTGATCTACATATCCCGAAATAGTTTCCAAAACTGCTCCTCCAAAAATAAAAGCTACCAAACCAGACGGATTTCCGTCTACTATTGGCAGCCTTACTATTTAACTGTGATTTTTACTATTCAAATTAATACTACAGATTATAATTGCGTTTCATTTGTTCATATAAAGTTTGTGCAAGTCCCAATCCCTGAGTTTCGGTAGACGTGGTAGCCAACTCCTGTATCGTATTATCTTTAAAGTAATCTACCAAACTATTACTTGAACTACTGCTTTCTTCATCCTTAACACAATCGACTGTTTTCTCCATTTCCTTGAATATCTGCTCAAGAAAATAAGCTTCAAATTGTTTACAGACATCTAATAATTCATCATCGGATGCTTTCGCATAATCAACACTATTAACCGTTTCTTTGAGTTTCGTCTCTGCAGCATTCTGACTTGCTAAATAATCTGTAAAAGGAGATATTCCACCAATGTCCATTATAAACCTCTCATTCTATCATCCTACCGCTTCAGATTGTTGGCTGTCTGCATCATCTCATCTGTTGTAGTAATGGCTTTAGAATTCATTTCATATGCTCTTTGAGCCACGATTAAGTTAACCATTTCATCTGCTACCATAACATTGGAACCTTCCAGATAACCCTGTACCATTTTACTGGGCGTTATGTTTCTGTTGGTTGATTCATTCAAAACTGCACCACTGGCGCCTGTTGTTGCCCAAAGGGTATCCCCTTTACGCTCCAAGCCACCGGGATTATTAAACTGATACATACCAATTTGAACTCCTATAGAAACCGGATTGTTATTGGCATTGGGATAACAAATTGTACCATCGCCCGTAATGGTTATTTTACTTGTAACATAAGAATTATTTAATGTAATGGTTCTTCCTGTGGAACTCAATACCGGAAGTCCATCTTGATTTGTCAATATCACTCCGCCACCGGAATTCGTTGCCCATGTAAAATCACCATTTCTAGTGTAATATGTATTTCCGTCACTGCCTTGAATGCCAAAGTAGCCTTCACCTTCTATGGCAAATGCCGTATCACTGTTAGAAGCCAAAAGACTTCCTTGTGTGAAAATAGAATTAATCGAAGAATTTCGAACACCTAAACCTACCTGTGAAGTAGTAGGTTTTGGATCTCCGTTTGCAGTAGTAGTGGCGGTTTGCAGGGTTTGATATAACAAAGACTTGAATTGAGCCGCCTGTGTTTTATACCCTACTGTATTGACGTTTGCCAAATTGTTTGCGATTGTATCCACATTTGTCTGCTGCGCATTCATGCCCGTTGCCGCTGACCATAAACTTCTAACCATAAGCTACCTCCTTAAACTCTACCGAGCTGATTGGCTGCGATATCCAACGTGCTGTCATAGGTTGAAATGACTTTTTGATTACTGTCATATGCTCTGGCTACTGTAATCATATTTACCATTTCGGTTACCACAGAAATATTTGAAGTCTCCAAATATCCTGAATATACTTGTGCGGCAGCATCTTTTTCAGTAGCACCTTCTATCGGTTGAAAATAGTTTTCTCCATAATGCTCCAAGTAATTATAATCTTCAAAATCTGTTACCTGAATAGTTGCAACCACTCTTCCATTCTGAATAATCTGTCCTGCTGTATTGATTTCTGCTGTTTGCAAAGGATCAATTACTATAGCCGCGCCATTCTCATCCAGTACCGGATCTCCATCCTGTGTCACCAGACCACCCTCCTGAGTTAAAGTAAAATTACCGTCTCTGGTATACTTAACAGAAGTATCACCCTGTTTGTTGGTATACTCAACTGCAAAGAAGCCTGCATCTGTTAATGCTAAATCAAATGCATTCCCTGTGGTTTTAAGTGGTCCTTGGGAAAAGTCGGTATAACCTTCTCCTATCTTAACTCCCGGATTATTAACACCGATTCGTTTCGCTAAATGATACCCTTCTGAGGCATCCTTAATTTTATACGCAAGAATTGAATCAAAGGACTGGCTGGTAGCCCCCTCTTTTTTATAGCCATTGGTATCCGCATTGGCTAAATTATGAGTGAGTACATCCATTCTATGTTGTTCGTTAATCATTCCGGTATAAGCGGAATACAGTCCTTTGACCATAGCAACTCCTTCTTAATCTTCTTTATATCCTGCCAAAAATTCTACATATTTTCCGGTTCCAATTGCAACTGCTGTCATGGGGTCTTCAGCTGTCATTGTATTAATACCTGTCTTCTCAGCAATCAAATCTTCCAATCCACGAAGTAGGCTGCCTCCACCGGTTAATACAATTCCTCTGTCAGCAATATCAGCTGCTAATTCCGGAGGTGTTTTCTCCAAAACGCTGTGTATGGTTTCAATGATTTGAGATGTCGGTTCTTTTAACGCTTCTTCAGTTTCTTCGGAAGATACTTTAATGGTTTTAGGAAGACCTGTAACCAAGTTACGTCCTCTTACATCCATATAATCTACTTCCACACGTTTGAAAGCTGAACCGATTTTAATCTTAATATCTTCTGCTGTTCTCTCGCCGATTAACAAATTGTGTTTCTTTCTCATATATCGAACAAGAGCTTCATCAAAATCATCACCTGCTATTTTAATAGAAGCACTGACTACGGTTCCTCCAAGGGAAATAACTGCAATATCCGAAGTTCCTCCTCCGATATCTACAATCATATTACCGCAGGGTTTGGAAATATCAATTCCGGCACCAATTGCTGCTGCAATGGGTTCTTCAATAATAGAAACCTCTCTTGCACCTGCCTGAAGCGTTGCATCCTCAACCGCCTTTTTCTCTACTTCGGTAACACCACTGGGTACACAAACAGAAATTCTGGGTTTACGAAAAGTCTTCTTACCCAATGCTTTCTGTATAAAGTACTTCATCATCTGCTCAGTTACACGATAATCAGATATAACGCCTTGACGTAACGGACGTACTGCAACGATATTGCCGGGTGTTCTTCCCAACATTAGTCTTGCGTCCTCACCAATTGCTTTGATTTTATTGGTATCTCTATCAAAAGCTACAACTGAGGGCTCTTTTAGAACGACTCCTCTCCCTCTAATGTAAACCAGTATACTGGCAGTTCCCAAATCAATTCCGATATCTGTGTACTGCATGATCATGTACCCCTTTCTATGAGCTCTCTATATTTTTTATCTAAATTTTTCTTCAGACACATATAAAAATATTATAACCCATAGGAATACATTTTCAAAGAGATTTCATAAAAAATTAACAAAAAAGGACGCAACTTTCTAAACGGTTCCGTCCGTTTGACTTTTGCGTCCGTGCTCTACTTTATTTATCGGTTCTTTTTTAGATTCTCTTTATACTTATCCAACATTTTCTTGATATATTGTCCGGTAAAAGAAACCTCACTCTTTGCAACTGCCTCTGGTGTGCCACAGGCAATCATTTCTCCGCCTCGGTCTCCACCTTCCGGTCCCATGTCAATAATATAATCCGCTGTTTTAATCACATCCAGATTATGTTCAATGACAACTACGGTATTACCATTATCTGCTAATCTATGAAGAATTTCCACCAATTTATGCACATCGGCGAAATGAAGCCCCGTGGTCGGTTCATCCAAGATATAGATTGTATTTCCCGTACTTCTTTTACTCAGCTCTGTTGCCAGTTTAATTCTCTGTGCCTCTCCGCCGGACAAAGTCGTGGAAGGTTGTCCTAGTTTAACATAGGAAAGGCCCACATCATTCAGCGTTTCGATTTTACGCTTAATCGAAGGCAGATTTTCAAAAAATGGTACTGCTTCTTCCACCGTCATATCCAATACATCAAAAATATTTTTACCTTTATACTTCACATCCAGCGTTTCACGGTTATAACGTTTCCCGCCACACACCTCACAGGGTACATAAACATCAGGTAGGAAATGCATCTCAATTTTCAGAATTCCGTCGCCGCCACAGGCTTCGCAACGTCCTCCTTTGATATTAAAGCTGAAACGTCCCTTACTGTAACCTTTTGCTTTGGCATCAGGTGTACCGGCAAATAAATCTCTGATCATATCAAAGACACCTGTATAAGTAGCCGGGTTGGAACGGGGTGTTCTTCCAATCGGTGACTGGTCAATATTGATGACCTTATCCAGCTTATTGATGCCGGTCATGGACTTATGCTTGCCTGGGATGGTTCTGGCTCTGTTTAAATCTCTTGCCAGACGCTTATATAGAATCTCATTAACCAGTGAACTCTTTCCCGAACCGGAAACTCCTGTTACGCAGGTCATAATTCCCAACGGTATTTTCACGGTAATATCCTTCAAATTGTTCTCTTTGGCACCAGTAATCGTCAGCCACTCTTTTGATTTTCGTCTTTTATCCGGTATGGGTACCTGTATCTTTCCACTCAGATACTGACCTGTAACAGATTCTTCTACTTCCATAATTTCTTTGGCTGTACCCTGTGCAATAACTTTTCCACCATGAGAACCTGCTCCCGGACCAATATCAATCACATAATCCGCTTCCAGCATGGTATCTTCATCATGCTCGACTACGATAACTGTATTCCCCAAGTCTCTCAGATTTTTCAATGTATTGAGCAGTTTGTCATTATCTTTTTGATGAAGCCCGATACTGGGTTCATCTAAAATATAGCAAACGCCTACCAGACCCGAACCAATCTGTGTAGCCAATCGAATTCTCTGAGCCTCTCCACCTGACAAGGAGGCAGTTGCTCTGGCTAAGGACAAATATTCCAATCCTACATCCATTAAAAAACCGACTCTGGCATTAATTTCTTTTAATACCTGTTTTCCGATTAAAAGCTGATGCTCGGTGAGTTTCATTTCCTTCAGAAAAGCAAACAAATCCCTAATAGACATCGCTGTAATATCAAAAATATTTTTATCACAAACCGTTACCGCCAGTGTTTCTTTCTTTAATCGCTTTCCACCACACTCTGTACAGGGAGAAATGCGCATATAGGTTTCATATTCCTGCTTCGTTATATCTGAAGCTGTCTCTCTGTATTTACGTTCTACATTCTTAACTAATCCTTCAAATGCTATGGGGTAAACACCTTCACCCCTCTGTCCCTTATAATGCACCCTGACTTCATGTCCCTGGGTTCCATAAATCAAAACATCCGTAACCTTCTCCGGCAGCTTATTCATTGGTGTATCCAGACTAAACTTATATTCTTTCGCCAAAGCCTGCAAAACCGCATTGGTAAAGCTGCCCTTATCATTGCATGACTGCCAGCCCATTACTTGAATAGCGCCCTCATTAATACTTAAATTCCAATCAGGTATCATAAGCTCCGGTGCAAATTCCATTTTATAGCCCAAGCCAAAGCAAACCGGGCAGGCACCAAAAGGATTGTTAAACGAAAAACTTCTGGGTTCAATCTCGCTAATACTGACACCACAATCCGCACAGGCAAAGCTCTGGCTGAACATCATCGTTTCACCGTCAATCACGTCTACCATCAGCAAGCCGTCAGCTAAGGCAAGCACACTTTCAACTGAATCTGTCAATCTTCTTGTGATATCTGATTTAACAACCAGTCTGTCTACTACGATTTCTATGTTGTGCTTATTGTTCTTATCCAATGTTATTTCTTCTGACAGCTCGTACATATTGCCATCTACACGAACACGCACATAGCCACTTCTTCTGGCACGCTCAAAAATCTTGGTGTGTTCACCTTTTCTGCCTCTGACTACAGGTGCAAGCAACTGAATTTTGGTTCCTTCCTGTAGCGTCATAATCTGGTCTACCATCTGGTCCACTGTCTGTTTCTTAATCTCCTTGCCACAAACAGGGCAATGAGGAATACCCACGCGGGCATAGAGCAAACGAAAGTAATCATATATTTCCGTTACTGTACCTACTGTAGAACGTGGATTTCGATTCGTGGATTTCTGGTCAATGGAAATAGCAGGAGAAAGTCCTTCAATTCTTTCCACATTGGGTTTCTCCATTTGTCCGAGAAATTGTCTGGCATAGGAGGACAGAGATTCCATATATCTTCTTTGTCCCTCAGCATAAATGGTATCAAAAGCCAACGAAGACTTACCGGAACCGGATAGTCCTGTGAGTACTACCAATTCGTTTCTGGGTATATTTACATCTAAATTTTGCAGATTATGCTCGTTAGCACCTCTGACTTTAATATATTCTCTGGGTCTTATTTTAGGTATTTCTACATGTTGATCTGATAATTTCATGACTGTCTTTCTTCATCCTCCAAGTCTCTTAACTTTTTCTTCAGCTCGACCATCTTATCTCGCAATTCTGCCGCGGCTTCGAAGTTCAAATCTATTGCAGCTTTCTTCATCTGCTTCTCCACCTGAGCAATTATCTTCTCCAGTTCCTTCCTGTTCATCGATTCCGGATCTTTCTCAAATTGAAGTTCTTCTTTCGCAATCACTTTGGAAATGCTAATCAAATCACGAATTGCCTTCTTAATTGTCTGGGGTGTAATATGATGGTCTTCATTATATTTCTGCTGAATTGCACGACGTCTGTTTGTCTCATCTATTGCAGTCCTCATGGAATCGGTCATCTGATCCGCATACATAATAACATGGCCTTCTACATTTCTGGCCGCTCTTCCCACTGTCTGTATTAAGGAAGTGGCGGAACGCAGAAAACCTTCTTTATCTGCATCTAAAATTGCGACCAACGAAATCTCCGGTATATCCAAACCCTCTCGTAACAGGTTAATGCCAATCAATACATCAAAAACATCCAAGCGCATATCCCTGATAATTTCTGCACGTTCCAGCGTATCTATATCTGAATGCAAATATTTCACACGTATTCCCACATCCTTCATATAATCGGTCAAATCCTCTGCCATACGCTTCGTTAACGTGGTAACCAACACCTTATTGTGTTTAGCCGTTTCGTTGTTGATTTCAGAAATCAAATCATCAATCTGACCTTCTACCGCCCTGACTGAAATCTCTGGGTCCAACAATCCTGTGGGTCTGATAATCTGCTCAGTTCGCAGCAATTCGTGCTCCATCTCATACTTAGAAGGAGTTGCTGATACAAACATCAATTGGTCTATATGCTGTTCAAATTCTGCAAAACATAATGGACGGTTGTCCATAGCTGAAGGTAACCTGAATCCGTATTCTACCAGCGTTGTTTTCCGTGAGCGGTCGCCTGTATACATGGCTCCAATCTGCGGAATGGTAATGTGTGACTCATCTACAATAATCAAAAAGTCATCACCAAAGTAATCCATCAACGTATGGGGCATGGCACCCGGCTGTCCTCCCGCCAAATGCCTGGAATAGTTTTCAATTCCCGAACAAAAGCCTGCTTCACGAAGCATTTCTATATCAAAGTTGGTTCTTTCTGATATTCTTTGTGCCTCCAACAGTTTATCTTCGCTTTTGAAAAATCGAATTCTTTCTTCCAGTTCAGTTTCGATATTTTTGCAGGCTGCCATGATTTTTTCCTGAGGAACCACATAATGGGAAGCTGGAAAAATAGCCACATGCTCCAAAATAGCATGAACCCGCCCTGTCAACGGCTCTACCTCAGCAATTCTATCTATTTCATCGCCAAAAAATTCGATTCTGATTAGATAATCGCCACCCTGTGCGGGATAAATTTCCACCACATCGCCGCGTACTCTAAAGCAGCCACGATCAACATCCATATCATTTCTGTCATAATGAATTGCAATCAGTTCCTGAAGTACCTTGTCTCTGTCCTTGATCATCCCCGGACGAAGTGAAACAATCATCTCCTGATAATCATCAGGACTTCCCAAACCATAAATACAAGATACACTGGCGATTACAATTACATCTTTTCGTTCGGAAAGAGATGCTGTGGCAGATAATCGCAGCTTGTCTATCTCATCATTAACAGAAGAATCCTTTGCAATAAATGTATCCGAAGACGGAATGTAAGCCTCCGGCTGAAAATAATCATAGTAGGACACAAAATATTCTACTGCATTTTCGGGAAAAAATTCTTTAAATTCTCCGTAGAGCTGTCCTGCCAGTGTTTTATTATGTGCAATAATCAGTGTTGGTTTATTTAAAGCTGCTATGACATTGGCCATAGTAAATGTTTTACCAGATCCAGTAACGCCAAGCAGTGTCTGAAATTGATTACCCTTTTTAAAACCTTCCACCAAGTCCGCAATGGCTTGTGGTTGGTCACCTGTTGGT
Source organism: uncultured Lachnospiraceae bacterium (assembly GCA_964571145.1). GTDB lineage: Bacteria > Bacillota > Clostridia > Lachnospirales > Lachnospiraceae > Suilimivivens. The sequence goes on from CAZNAP010000005.1 coordinate 45,869, forward strand.
TGATATTCAGATACCAGTTTAAAATGATCCATAAAAGTGCCTCCCTGTTATTCCTTAGCACGATATACTAGACATGATTATAGCAGAGATTAAAACAAAAGTACAGAACAAAATCGAACTTTTGTTCTGTATCCTCTGTGTCCATATTCGCTCTATAATCTTTTTGATTATGATTCCCAATAAGGATTTTTTATGCCTACATCTTCCCCTCTAAAATTTCAATTGCTTTGTTAAGCTGATTATCCGTTTGGTCTTTTTCATATGCATCATAATCATATTCCAATTCAATGTCCGGCTTAATACCTACACCATGAATATTTCTACCCGAAGGAGTGAAATAAGCACTGATGGTTAATTTTAATGCTGTACCATCATCCAAATAAAAAATGTTCTGAACAATGCCTTTTCCATAAGTAGTTGTTCCCAGTATAGTGCCCTTGTTGTAATCCTGTATAGCACCTGCTAATATTTCTGAAGCACTTGCAGAGTATCCGTTTACAAGAACTACTATAGGCATTTTTAGTTCCGTGCTTCCATCACAGGTATACTCTTTTCTAACACCTGCCTTATCCTCCGTATAAACAATTATACCTTCTGGCAAAATTTTTCTGGCTATATCAACAACTGCCGTCAGGCTGCCACCCGGATTACTTCTTAAGTCCAGTATGAGTCCTTTCATTCCGTTCGCTTTTAATTCAGCCATGGCTTCAGCATATTGATCTACTGTTACGCTGTCAAACTCGCGAATACGCAAATATCCAATTCCTTTAGCATCCAGTACCATACCACTGTCCACAGTGGTTGTCTCTATTAACTTGCTTCTTACTAAATCTATTTCCAAATAATCAGCTTCACCTTCACGATAGATTGTTAAGTGAACTGTAGTTCCTTCTCTACCCTTAATCAAACTTACTACTTTAGTATTGCTCATTCCCTGTGCGGATACATCATCTATCTTAACAATAATGTCCCCTTCTCGTAATCCTGCTTTCTGTGCAGGGGCCTCTTCCATCACGCCACTAATCATCGCCATATCTTTCTCTTCATTATGAGAAATATAGGCACCTATTCCATAAGAAATCCCCTGTGTACTATTCTGTACATCTTCCAATTCCTCTTTTTTGTAATATTCGGAATAAGGATCTCCCAGTGATTCGACCAGTCCTTTATAGAGTCCGTCCTGTTGTTCCGCAACTGATACTTCCTCGCCATAATAATGGTCATTAATCTCTTTTTCAATTGCCATAAGCTTATTGATAGACGCAGCATTAATAGCACTTTCCTGCTGAGCTACCTCCGATGTGGTTTTCTGTATATGCATGACTGCGTAGTTATAGATTGACTTTCCTAACAAGACTGCACTTACAACCAGTGCGCATATAAGTACTCCCAGCAACATCCCCTTAAGAAAATCCTTAGAATGTCCTGACTCCTTATGATTCAACTCTATTTGTTGTTCCTCTAAATTATCCAATTTCCTATCTCCATTCTGCCTTGTAGCTCATGCTGATTCGGAGGATTATCCTCCCAGATAACCATGTGGATTCACATAGCTTCCATTTAAACGAACACTAAAATGCAAATGATTACCGGTAGACCGTCCCGTACTTCCTACCGCTGCAATTTTAGCTCCCTTTGAAACTTCCTGTCCTGCCGAAACATACAATGCTGAAGCATGCATGTAAATCGTGTATAAACTGTCACCATGGTCAATCATTACATAATTACCCATGCTTCCGCTATAAGCCGCCGCAACTACTTTGCCATCATAAGCAGCCAATATATTCGTGCCTCCCGGCGCGGCCATATCAATCCCGTTATGAAACTGTTTCACACCCAATATAGGATGAATACGTTCGCCGTAATCGTCGGATATTCTGGTATAAGAAGGTGCCGGCCAAGTAAAGATTCCACCGTCATATTTACGACCCTGAGCTGCTGCCAGTTTCTTTCTTTCTTCTGCTACAATTGCTTCCAGTGCCTGGATTGTCTCTGTCTGCGCCGCAATATCAGCTTCATAATCTCTGATTGCTTCTTCTTTATTTGCAATATCCGTAGATATTTTATAGATTTCCTGCTTCTTGGCTGAAATTAACTCATTTAAGGATGCTTCCTCTTTCTCCTGTGCAGCTTTCGCCTCATCCAGTACGCTCTTTTCCTCTTCCAGCCCCTGCTTACACAGTGCTACATATTCCGCATATTCCACATACTCATCCAGCATCTTGCGGTCATAAGCAGAAAGCATTTCAATATATTCTGCCTTATTCAGCATGTCACTAAAACTTTCCGAACCGAAAACCAATTCCAAAGAAAGAGTATCTCCCTTTTCATACATAAACTTAATGCGAACCTTCATGGCTGCATACTGTGCTTCCTGCACTTTCACAGCTTCCTCAAGTTCGGTGGTTTTCGTCTCTATTTCCAATTCCTTATCAGAAATTAATGTCTTTAACTCATTTATTTTTGCTTGTATATTCGAAAGACTACTGTCTAGTTCCGTCACGTAATTAGCAAGATTATTCTTGGAAGTTTCCAGTTCCTTTTTAAGCTCCTTCACATCGGTTAAACCGCTTTGAAGAGCTTTCTTTTCTTCTTTTGCTTTGCTGATTTCTGCTTCTTTTTGTTTGATGCTTTCATTGGTCAATTCGCTGGCATAGACCAGAGATTGATTCCTATTTGCCACTCCAATTACTAAAGTCAGGCATAGCATCATACAGAATAATCTTTTCCATCGTTTCATACTGTCTATTTGCCTCTGCTATACTCTCAGATGTTTTCTTACGGTTGTAATACTTCCCAAAAAGCCTATCCCTACGCCAATAATTGCAGATACAGGTAAAAGAGTAGAAAAAATAGCTTCTACCGGCAAAAATGCCAGCAATTTAGTAAGTGCGGCAAATTCTCCCATAATATATGCAATCACACGGTTATATAATACATAAATAATTCCAATTGGTATCAAGGCTCCGATAATACCAATCAACATACCTTCAATTACGAAAGGAGAGCGAACGAAGAAATCTGTCGCCCCAATATATTTCATAATACTGATTTCTTCTTTACGGACGGAAATACCAATTGTTACGGTATTACTAATCAGGAAAACAGAAACTGCCAGCAAAATACCAATAATACCAACAGAAACATAGGCAATCAACGCATTGACGCCCGTTAATGTAACTGCTGTTATTTCAGAACGATTAACCGTTCTGATTCCAGCCACGCCTTCCAAATAGGATACTAAAGCCGGCTGCATGGAAACATCATTCATATAAATTTCAAAACTGGCTGAATCTGCTAATGGATTCTCTGTAAATCCGTCTGCATATTCTCCCAAATATTCTTCCCTAAAACCTGCCCATGCCTCATCCGCTGAAATAAAAGTTTTCTTGGATACTTCCGGGCGCTTATCAATTAATGCACCTATTTCTTCAATGCTTTCAGGACTGATACCCTCATCAAAAAAGACGGTTACTGACACGCCTTCCTGCGCTGTCTTAACAATATTTTGAAAATTAGCAATGACCGCATAAAAAATACCAAATAAAAACAAGCACGCTCCAATAGTGGCAATGGATGCAAGTGAAAACCACTTGTTTCTGAAAATATTCACAAATCCCTGTTTGATGGTATAGAAAAATGTATTAATCCTCATCGATATAACCACCTTTTTCTTCGTCGCTGACAATGACGCCTTTCTTCATTGTAACGACCCTTTTCTGCATTGCATTTACTATTTCACGATTGTGTGTAACCACAAGTACAGTGGTGCCGTTTTCATTAATCAGTTCCAACAATTTCATGATTTCCCATGAATTCTTAGGATCCAGGTTTCCGGTAGGCTCATCGGCCAGTAAGATGCTGGGTCTGTTTACTAACGCTCTGGCAATTGCCACTCTCTGCTGTTCTCCGCCGGATAATTGACTGGGTTGTGCTTTATACTTGCCTGCCAATCCCACAGTAGCCAAAATACTGGGCACATTTCGCTTGATTTCTTTGTTGGATACTTGAATAATTCGCTGTGCAAAGGCTACATTTTCATAAACATTTCTGTCCCTTAAAAGACGGAAATCCTGAAATACAATCCCCAGATTCCTTCTGAATTTTGGTATTTTGCGATGACGAATACGAACCAAATCATATCCCATCACATTAATATCGCCAGAGGTTGGTACCAATTCACGCAACAACAGCTTAATCATCGTAGATTTACCTGAGCCACTGTCTCCAACGATAAAAACAAATTCACCTTTTTGAATATGTAAATCCACCCCATTTAACGCCGGTGCACCTTTTGCATAGGATTTGCTTACATTGGTCATCGTAATAATCTCATCATTACCGGTATTTGATTTTTTTCTCTTTCTAGTTCTCACTTCACCTTTTGTCACAGCCTTCACCACCTGTATCCTTAATATTCAAAGCTCTCCATATAGTTCATGTACTTTACAACCATTAACGCAATGCGGAAGGTAATGGCATCCTCAAAAATTCGAAGATCCAGCCCCGTACTCTTTTGTAACTTGTCCAAACGATAAACCAATGTATTTCTATGTATAAAAAGTTGTCTGGATGTCTCCGATACATTTAAACTGTTTTCAAAGAATTTTCCGATGGTCGTTAAAGTTTCATCATCAAATTCATCCGGACTCTTTCCACCAAAAATTTCCTTAATAAACATCTTGCATAGTGGAATAGGAAGCTGATAAATTAAACGTCCAATTCCCAATTCGCTGTAGGCAATGATATTTCTCTCGTCAAAGAAGATTTTTCCTACATCCATAGCCATTCTGGCTTCCTTATAGGAACGGCTGACTTCTTTAATTTCCTTGACCACTGTACCATAAGCAATCCGAACATTAATCATTCCTTCTTTTGTTAAAAAGGCTTCCATATTAACTGCCGCCTTCTCGATTTCACGTCCATTGTCACCCTCTGACAAATCCTTTACCACAATAATATTATTTTCATCCACTGCAGTAATAAAATCCTTGCTGTTGCTTCCAAAATAAGTTCTCATGGCTTCCAAAACGTTACTGTCCTTGCCATTGCCGGTTTCAATAATCATAACCACACGCTTCACATCTGTCTGAATATGCAACTTTTTAGCACGACTGTAAATATCAATCAGCAACAGATTATCCAACAACAGATTCTTAATAAAGTTATCCTTATCAAAACGTTCTTTATAGGCTACCAAAAGATTTTGAACCTGAAAAGCAGCCATTTTCCCAACCATATAAACATCTTCGCCAATACCGGCAGCTACCAACACATATTCTAGCTGCTGTTCATCAAATATCTTGAAATACTGACATCCCTGTATTTCCTGTGAATCAGCCGGTGATTTAGCGAACTCTATCGTAGCCGCACTACAGCCGGCCATTCCTGATGTGGTTGAGGCTGCTTCTTTGCCGTCAATATCCATCACGCAAAAGTCAACCCGCGCAATGGCTTTCAGTCCTTCAATTGTATTCTGCAAAATCTGATTAGAAATCATTTCCCCACTCCTTTTATCTGGTGTATATCACTATGCAATATAAACAATACTTTGCATCCCCAAAAGCATTGATTTGGAAACTCCTTTTTCCATTTTAATATAAATGTACAAATAAATCTACCGAATTTTACGTTTTTTTTGTGTATTTTTTTGTATTTTGGGTATATTTTCCACGTTTTTGCTCTAGGCAACCTACACAAAAGAAAATTGGCACTTTTTACAAGGAAATGTATTCCATTTTGGAATATTTAGTGATATAATTACATTAGCTATCGTATCGGCACATGCTTTTATACGCGTCTGTCGAAGGGAAAGGAGCTGATTGTATGAATATTCCTGAATTATCTACCACATTAGCAAATGTAAATCTTCAAAGCAAAGTTGGAGTTGCTGTTCTTGATAAAGCAATGGAAAGTTCCGAAGCAGCTGGAGAAGGACTCATCAATATGATTGACCGTTCTATGGAATTATCTGTGAACCCTGCAGTAGGCGGCAATTTTGATATGATGGTTTAGAACAAAATACCCGTCATCATTAACACACAAAGGATAAGACCCAGTATTAAAGAACCTGTAATCGTCTTGTCCTTTTTTATTGTCCAAATTTCGCGGAATTCTTCACGTCTGCCTTCATGACCGCTCATCCAAATCAGAACCGCCCAGGCTAAGGGCAATGTAACTGCCGCAATAATCAGGTAAACACCAATACCAAATAAAACAGTATCTGTAGTGACGAGTTCTGCCTGTTCACTATAAATATTTGGATTCGCTTTCAGCATAGCCATCATTAACATAGACTGGCTTCCGTTAATCAGTCCATGATAGAGAATAGAGGCCCATAAACTTCCTGTAGCTTCCATCAACAAGACAGAGAGAATTCCCATACCAAAAGCATACATTGCCTGATTCAAATTCATATGAATCATAGCAAAAATCAAGGCAGATAAAAGCATTGCCTTTAATGCCCCGCCAGTTTTCTTATAAGCATGATAATACATCCCTCTACATGTAATTTCTTCTGCAAAAGGTGCCACCACGGCTGCCGGAACAAATAAAGTAAAAACAAGTGACTGACTCGTATCCATACTTTCTATGATAGTCGTCACTTCATTTTTGACCCATATCTGCGATATTAAATTCAATAATGTAATAAACGGAATACTGAGACCAGTAAATAAAGCCGTCATCAATACGGTTTTTATTTTCATCTTTCGAAATCCAAGAAATGGAATCAGTTTCTCCTTTGAAAAGCAAATGACAACTCCAATGGGCAAAATAACAATGGCTTCAATCAGAAGATTACTAACAAAAAAATTATCGGCCAAAGTCGGAGCAAAATTGGCAACACAAAAAACTATAAGTAAATAGCAAACTACTGTAATCAAAAACGCACGATTTGCCTTCTTACTGTTCATAAATAATTCCCTTCAAATATAGAATAAGTCTGTCTTAGTCACTCGGTGCTTATCATACTAAATCTTTTTTATACCGTCTTCTTCAATAAGAATCAAACGTTGCTTGTATAGATTCCCAACAGCACGTTTAAATTCATTCTTGCTCATTCCTGTTTTATGTCTGATGAGTTCTGGATCTGCCTTATCATTAAAAGGAAGTCTTCCTCCTTCTTCATCCAACATTTCCAAAATTCTTTCCGCATCTTTGCCCATTTGTAAATAAGCCTTCTCACGTAGGCTAATCGTCAGCTTTCCGTCCTCAAGTACCTTGGATACTCTGGCTTCTACTGTATCCCCCGGCTGTAATTGACCTGCCGGCTCTGTTCTAGGAATCAAAGCAGAATAACAGTTGTCCACTGCAACAAACACACCGAAATTTTCGCTGATTTCATAGACAATTCCGGTTACTTTATCGTCCTTTTTATATGGACTGTCTTTTCGCAGATAAGAATAGACCTTCATGGTAGTACAAAGTCTTCCGCTTTTATCAATATACAAAGCCACTAGGCAATCTTCTCCCGGTCTGACTCTCTTCGTCTGCTCGCTAAAGGGTAATAATAAATCCTTTTCCAAACCCCACCCCAGAAAAGCACCTATTTTACCGACTTCTTTTACAGGTAAAACCGCAGTTTCACCTACATAAATCTGTGGCTGTCTGATGGTTGCAATGAGTCGATCCTTGGAATCTCTATACACGAAAACAGTGAGTACATCTCCAATTGCAGCTCCCTCTGGCACTTCCTTCCCTGGCAAAAGAATTCTCTCCTCCGATTCAGGATCCTGCTCACTGCTATTTTTGGTATCCGCAAGATAAACGCCAAATTCCACCTGCTTCACAATACTCAATTCCTGTTTCTTTCCTAATTCAATCATCCGTAAACCCCTTACCCTTCTTGCAACTCAACAATACAACAAATTTCATCATCTTGATTCTTTAATGCAATCACACGTTTGTGATCTGCTGTTAAAGCTAGCTCAGGCATCAAAACATCTCCCAAAACTACCTGTTTCTTATATTCTACTCTCAACTGGCTCGGATTGCCAATAGTATTCAGGCAATCTAAGGCAATTCTTACAAACTGCCCATTGTTTACATGATGATTGGTGTCCAGATGGTGTTTCCTTATTATGATCGGTTCACCTTGTTGCATATTCTCCGGCAATTGTATTTTGCGCGGTGCATACTCCATATCCAACTTCGGTTCCAATTGATATCCGCTTAACATCTCCGGTTCCGGCTTCACCGGGCGATTGGTCTGTGTACTGAGCAGACTCCATAAGCTATTGGCACAAGCAATTTTATTTCCGGCTTCATCTTCCATCCAAAAATTTCTAAACCCTAAAAAGCCTTTGAATTCATAAGGTGCTGTTCCGATGATGACCTTTTCGCCTATCACTGGATATCGTTTAACCACAATCTGCCAATAGGACATCACCCACACCATATGGTGTTGTAATAAATAGTTCACGCCGATGCCTAAGTCCTCTGACTGAAAGGTGGAACAATCCTGAAAATAATCCAGTAATGCCTCCAAACGCAGGTGCCCTGTCTCATCCAATTCGCTATATCTGATTCTACTGTTAAATGTGTACATATTCGTTCCCTGTTATTCTTTGTTTTATGAATGTGTTTCTGTACATTTGTTCCCTTATACTATGATTGATATGTTACTGTGAATCAAAAAACCTCAGTGCATTTGTCACTGAGGTTTCTAGCTGGGCTACAAGGATTCGAACCTTGAGATGACGGAGTCAGAGTCCGTTGCCTTACCGTTTGGCGATAGCCCATTACAAGAGAAGATTATACCTTATGATTTTCAGATTGGCAAGTGGTTTTTCAAATTTTCTTTATTGAGTTTGTTACTTTTTTGACGGGCTGTTTTTTTTTAAGTACTTTTAAGTTTT
>CAZNAP010000006.1:0-51278 GCA_964571145.1 uncultured Lachnospiraceae bacterium
CAAATTTAGTGAAAAAAAACAGCAAGTTCCTTTATTTTGATATAACTTTTGATATAACTTTATTGCCATATGTGTTAAAAAATGTGATAATAGTACTATACGTTGATCATCAAGGGAGGAGTCATATGAGAAGAAGGATAGGCGTTTTTATGGGCGAAGTAACTTCCGCATATCAAAAGACAGTTCTCACAGCTATTTACCAGAAAGCAGATGAACTGAATTATGATGTGTTTGTTTTTGTGTCTTTTGGCTCCTACGGAGACAACGTGCTTTATGCAGAAGGCGAAAAGGGTATTATCAGATTGCCGGATTTAAGAAAATTTGATGGTTTTATCGCGGCAGAAGACACATTTGACATAGAAGGAATGGGAAGCGAACTGGAAGTATTAATGAAAGAAGTGGTTACTTGTCCGGTTGTTTATTTACGGAACAAATCCGACTTTTTCTATAATATACGAATTGGTAATAAACGTGCAATGGCAAGTATGACCAGACATTTTGTTGAGGACCATGGATTTCGTGATATCTGTTTCATGAAAGGCAAAACTACCTACACGGATGCAATCGAAAGATTTGAAGGCTTTTTAGATGTTATGGAAGAAGCCGGTATTGAAGTGACAGAGCATATGGTCTTTAATGGTGACTACTGGAGAGAAAAGGGTCATGAAGCCGTTGAATGGTTTATGGAAGGCCGTGATACCTATCCGCAGGCAATTATTTGCTCCAATGACTATATGGCACTTTCTATTTGCGAAGAATTAAAGAAGAGAGGCGTTCGGATACCGGAGGATGTTTGTGTATCCGGTTTCGATGATGTGTTGGAAGCCAGTACTTACCAGCCTTCTATTTCCAGCTTGCGGGTTCCGTTTGATAAAATGGCAGCTAAAGCAGTTGAAATGATTGATAATGTATTAGAAGGTCGCGACCAAAAGAGAATTGAATGGGTACAATTGGATTTGCAGCTCAGGAAGAGTTGTAACTGTGGTGTGCAGGAGAACATGATTGACTGGGCATGGATGATGGACAGGATGTACCATCAGGATTATAACATGCAACAACTTGTTTTCATGACCACAGATTATCAGGAAGCTTTTGAAGAGACTGAGTATTTGAGAATAGCTGAAAAATATTTTTACAGAAGCAGATGTCAAAGAGCCTATTTGTGCTTATGTAATGAGCAGGAAGAAAATTTTGAAGCAGTTGAAAATGATAATGTGTATTCAGAAAGAATGGTATTAAGACGCGTTTTTTATTCTAATAAAAAGGCTGATATATGTACGATAGAATTTGACAGAAGTGATCTTCTGCCTCCTGAAATTATGGAAAAGGAAACTGCTCATCACTTTTTGTTTTTTTCCATTCATTATAAGAATAAATGTTACGGATATATGGTTATGATATTTGAGGGAGATCATTGGCCGGATACGTTTACACAGGCCTATATGATGAGTCTGGCTAACGCCATTGAGGATTCTGTGATCCATCACGAGGTTTCCAGTATGGAGGAAATCAGAATGTTATATCAGATGGATGCATTAACCGGAATTCTGAACAGGCGTGGATATGAGAAACAGTTACGGGCACAGTATGAGAAAATGGCTGTCAACAATAAATACTTATCGATTGTCAGCATTGATATGGATGGTTTGAAGTTCATTAATGATAACTTCGGACATGCAGAAGGTGATGATGCCCTGCAACGATTGGCAGAGGTTTTAAAGAACCTGACCAGAGCAGAAGAAGTATGTGCCAGAGTTGGTGGCGATGAGTTTTCGGTATTATTGTTATCGGATACCAGAGAGCGACATAAGGATTTTGAGTACATTTTCCGACAAGCGATTAAAGAGGAAGATGCCAAAGTGGAAAAACCCTATCCTTTCCATGCCAGCATCGGAATCTGCTGTATTAATGAAGAGCCTGGTTTATCGCTTATGGCCTGTATGCAGTTGGCGGATAAAAGAATGTATATGGAAAAGAGAAAAAATAAGATGGCTAGGGAAAATCTGAAGTTATAGTTGCAAGCGTTGAAATGCGCAAACAATAAAAGTAAATCATTGTATATTATATTAAAAAGCAGTTGTAAAAACCATTTGGTTCTTACAACTGCTTTTAAGTTATGTTATTTAATTTTGAATTCCACAGTGAAAATTAGATGGATTCGTGGAATGTACGAGAAATAACATCAGCCTGCTGTTCGGGTGTTAACTTAATGAAGTTAACAGCGTATCCGGAAACGCGGATTGTAAGCTGAGGATAATTCTCAGGATGCTGTTGAGCATCTAATAAAGTTTCTCTGTTTAATACGTTAACATTGAGATGATGACCGCCTTTAACGATATAACCATCTAACAATGATACTAAGTTATCTACTTGAGCTGCACTTGTTGCCATAGTATATTACCTCCTTATTTTAGTGAAAATCATCTAAACCATCTTCGAGGGTAGGTACGCTGCATGCCAGTGGGGTTCTGGAGCAATCCGTACATCCCATGGTTTGAACATTTTTTGATTCCTTACTATCTGCGTCGTAATCGACGTTGACGTGTCCGACACCCATTGCCATACCGGAATCCAGCATCTTAACGAGGTCGTCAATCATTTTCTTATCGTCCATTGCTTTATATCTCCCTTCAAATCAGGCTGTGTTGTATTTATTTGTTTAAATCAAGTTCAATATCTCCGGCGAAGATTTTGTCTTCTTTTCCAAGAGCACCGGGGATAATGGTGAAGGTATTGGAAATACCATCCTGTGCATCATTGAAAGGAAGTTTGGATACTGAGGACAGAGAAGCTACTGCACCATGAGTATCACGGCCGTGCATTGGGTTAGCACCAGGAGCGAAAGGCTGACCTTTCTTACGTCCGTCAGGTGTGTTACCTGTTGCTTTACCATAAGTTACGTTAGAAGTAATGGTAAGAATGGATGTTGTAGGAACACCATTTCTGTAGGTGTGATGTCTTCTTACAGCTGTCATGAATTTGTGAACCATTTCCTGAGCGATGCTGTCAACACGATCATCATCATTACCATATTTAGGGAAGTCACCTGTTGTCTTAAAGTCAACGATGATACCGTCTTCGTCTCTGATTACTTCAACCTTAGCATATTTAATAGCTGAAAGTGAATCTGCTACGATAGAAAGACCTGCAACACCTGTTGCGAAGTAACGAAGTACGTCTCTGTCATGAAGTGCCATTTCAGCTCTTTCATAAGAATATTTATCATGCATATAGTGGATGATGTTCAAAGTATTAACATAAACATCTGCCTGCCATTCCATCATATCGATGAATTTACTTACTACATCATCATAATCAAGAACGTCGCCTTCAACCTTGCGGTATTTAGGTCCAACCTGTTTCTTGGTAACTTCGTCTACACCACCATTTAAAGCGTAAAGTAAACATTTTGCAAGGTTAGCACGTGCTCCGAAGAACTGCATTTCCTTACCAATAACCATGGAAGATACACAACAAGCAATACCGTAGTCATCACCATGAGTAACTCTCATCAGGTCATCATTTTCATACTGGATAGAAGAGGTCTGAATAGACATCTTAGCACAGTATTTCTTCCAGTTTTCAGGAAGTCTGGTTGACCAGAGAACTGTTAAGTTGGGTTCCGGGCTGGCACCTAAGTTTGTTAAGGTGTGCAGATAACGGAAGCTTGATTTGGTAACCATGTGACGTCCGTCAACACCAACACCACCAAGTGATTCGGTTACCCATACAGGATCGCCTGCAAAAATCTGATTGTATTCAGGTGTACGTGCAAATTTGATGCAACGCAGTTTCATGATAAAGTGATCAACGAATTCCTGAATCTGAGATTCTGTGAAAGTACCGTTAGCTAAGTCTCTTTCAGCGAAGCAGTCGATGAATGTAGAAGTACGGCCAAGACTCATTGCTGCACCGTTCTGTTCTTTAACTGCACATAAATAACCGAAGTAAGTAGCCTGAATAGCTTCCTGTACGTTAGTAGCAGGTTTGGAGATGTCACAGCCATAAGAAGCAGCCATCTGTTTCATCATCTTCAGAGCAACAATCTGCTCGGAGATTTCTTCACGAAGACGAATAACTTCATCAGTCATAACACGTCCTGTAGAATCTTTTTGTTCATTCTTGTCTTCAATCAGTCTGTCAATACCGTACAGAGCGATACGTCTGTAGTCACCAATGATACGACCACGGCCGTAAGCATCCGGAAGACCTGTTACGATATGAGAAGAACGACAAGCTCTCATTTCTTCATTGTATGCATCAAAGCATCCTGCATTGTGTGTTTTTCTGTGTGTTGAGAAGAATTCACTGATTTCAGGATCTACTTCATAACCGTTGTCTGAGCAAGCTTTCTCTGCCATTCTGATACCGCCGTAAGGCTGTAAGGAACGCTTGAAAGGCTTGTCTGTCTGGAAACCAACGATGGTTTCTTTGGACTTGTCAAGATAACCGGGTCCGTGAGAGGTAATAGTAGATACTACCTTGGTATCCATATCAAGAACGCCGCCTGCGTCACGCTCTTTTTTCTGTAAATCAAGTACCATTGCCCATAAATCTTTGGTGTTCTGTGTAGGTGCAGCTAAAAAGGATTTATCACCATCATAAGGATGATAGTTTTTCTGGATGAAATCACGTACATTGACTTCATTTTCCCATTTGCCGCCTACAAAATTGTTCCATTCTGGTCTCATTTTTTGTAAGCCTCCTAAATTAAATTTGATTGATTTATTTTCGCATAAAAACTATGCTATTACCGTACACTCATTATATGTTACTAAGTCTTAAAGAGTCAAGGCGCAGAGTGTACTTTTTTATGAACAAAGTGCGAATTTTAGGGAAATTTAACAATTAATTAGGCTTGCCAGATTTAGGGTAAAGTATTATACTGTAAAAGTTCACAGTCCACAGCATACAGTTAAGGAGGTTATCATATATGGCACAGATTACCAAAGACATGACAATCGGAGAAATCTTAAGAACGAATCCGGATGTAGCACCTGTTCTTATGGAAGCAGGTATGCACTGTTTAGGATGTCCTTCCGCACAGGCAGAAAGCTTGGAAGAAGCAGCAATGGTTCATGGTATGGATATTAACGATTTAATGGCTAAAATAGAAGCTCTTTAATTCCAGAGCCAACATGGTTATAGTTATTTGTTATAGTTATTTCAAAACAAAAAATATAAGCACCTTCCGTCAACGATATAATGTCGATTCGGAAGGTGCTTTTTTGTGCTAACGTATACTATATATTTTTAAAAAGTATTTCTTAAGCTTCTTTGGCGGAACTACCTTGTGTCACTTTCTTAATAACAAGCAGTGCACCAACCAGTAGAATCAAGCCGATAGGAAGCGGTACCCATGGATTTTGAACTATGCCGGCAATAATATAGGTTACAAAGGAAATAATCGCAACCAGTAATGCGTAGGGGAGCTGTGTTGTAACATGGTTTACATGATTACACTGTGCACCTGCACTCGCCATAATGGTGGTATCGGAAATCGGTGAGCAGTGGTCACCACATACAGCACCTGCCATACATGCTGAAATAGAAATAATCATCAGCTGTGGATTAGAACCTGCAAATACAGCAACTACAATCGGAATCAGGATACCAAAGGTTCCCCAGGAAGTTCCGGTTGAAAACGAAAGGAAACATCCAACCAGGAAGATAATAGCAGGTAAAAGGATCATTAATCCGGCAGCACTCTTCTCCATAGCACCGGCAACAAATTCTGCAGCACCCAGGCTGTCAGTCATAGCCTTAAGGGTCCACGCAAACGTTAAAATCAAGATAGCAGGAACCATAGCCTTAAATCCTGCAGGGAGACATTCCATACATTCGCTAAAGGAAAGCACTCTTCTAATCAAAAAGATAATAACAGTGATAACGATTGCAAAAATACTGCCAACTGCCAAACCGATAGAAGCATCACAATTGGAAAAGGCTTCAATTAGGTTTGTACTGCTGAAGAAACCGCCGGTATAAATCATGCCGATTACACAGCAGACAATTAAGGTAATAATAGGAATTACTAAATCAATTACCTTGCCCTTGGAATTAACGGGACCTTCTTCTGCTTCAGAAGAAACTTTACCGGAGGTAAATAGGTCACCGTTTGCAGCATTTTTCTCATGTGTTTTCATGGGACCAAAATCAATTTTCATAATAATGATTATAATCATCATTGCAATGGTAAACAAAGCATAATAGTTATAAGGGATTGCTCTAACAAAAATTGAAAAGCCATCTTCGCCTTCTACGAAACCGGAAACAGCAGCAGCCCAAGAAGAGATAGGAGCAATGATACAAACCGGTGCAGCAGTAGCATCAATCAGATAAGCCAGCTTCGCACGGGCAACTTTATGTTCATCTGTAACAGGCTTCATAACACTACCTACGGTCAGACAGTTGAAATAATCATCAATGAAAATCAGAACACCTAATGCAACAGTAGCAAGCTGTGCGCCAATTCTGCTCTTGATTTTATTCTTGGCAAAATGTCCGAAAGCAGCAGAGCCCCCGGCTCGATTCATCAGACTGACCATAGCACCTAAAATAACCAGAAAAATCAAGATACCTACATTGTATGAATCAGTAAGAACGGCTACAAAACCGTCATTAAATATATGCATGGTAACATCCTCGAAAGAAGGACCCGCATAAAAAAATGCGCCTACAACGATACCAATAAACAGAGAGCTGTAAACCTCTTTGGTAATCAATGCAAGCAAAATAGCAACAATCGGAGGAACAAGCGCCCAGAATGTTGCATAGGTAGATGGTAAAACGGCTTCCTCTTCAGCTGCTAAAACAGTCATAGGCATGAGTAGGAAACAGAGTGACAGGATGCTGGCAGCGCCAAGCAAGCGTCTTCTTAAGTTTTTCATATCACTAACCCCTTTCGTAAGTAGTTGAACAATTTATTCTACCACTGAGGGGCTAAAAAAACAAGACTACACGCGGGATAGAGATTGCAATGCAGAATTTTTAATGATGGGTTCAAAGTGCTCTTCCAAATAAGCCTCGGAAGCCGGTACGGATCTGATACACTGACCATATTCTGAGAAGATATTACAGAATTTATTATATTCCTCAGGTGAGTGACCGCTTTTGGAAACGACCAGCAGATAGGTACCATCTTTTTGCTTATATAAAGAGTTCTCACCATGATAAGCTTGAACCAGTACATGCGCCAAATTGATTACTTCGCGTAAATTATGAAACGAATAAATTTTGGTTAATCCTGTAGAACCTGATGTATCCGAAAGCTTCTTCTGCAATGCATTCTTCAGATCCCGTTTGGCATTTTCACCATTAGCGTCTTTGCCACTCTGGAGCTTCTTGAATAAATCCAGAACATCATCGGCACCTTCGGTAATATTATCCAGAACATCATCCAAGGAGTAGTCATCTTCATGAACAGAGGGCGCAAATTTGGAGAAGCGCGTATCCAGTTCGTCAGGGTCTTCCACTTTGGTAATAATCAGGACGATACAACCTGAATTTAAAGGAATAGCCTCTATCATCAGCGGAATATCTTCTGCTTCAAAACCAAATTCAAAAGATGCCTGCTGCATCATATCGCGGAATAAGTCCTTGGCTTTATCGGTACCATAAGCAAGCTCACTGAGTTTGAGCTCTCTGTCGGCTAAATCTTCTCTTGTAAGAGTACAACGAATTTGATGATCATTTACTTTTTCTATTTTCATATTACTTACACCTCACGTGTTTCGGTAACTATTCTATCACATTAAATTGTTCTATATCCTTATTATATGGGATATTCACTTAAAAGTATATTATACTTTGGAAGAATTTAAGTCAATAGTCCGCAAAAACAGTTTAAAAAAATTTAAGAAACTTATGAATTACATAATATTATTGCCAAAAACTAGTAAATATTAATAAAAAAACTAAAATAATACTTGCATAATTTGGTAATAAACACTATAATCAATCTCGTAGGATGCTTCCGGATAAATCATGTATCAGCAAGGAGGCACGATGGTTTTATCTTATTTACACGAATCTAAAGCAAATTCTTTACCCTTCTGCTTGCCATAATGAAGCAGGAGACAGTCTTACAGGCTTAGTGCCTGTCGCGAATATTTCATCAGATTTTCACGTATAATTCAATTCCTTTGAAATTCGCAGCGGTAGTTAATTAGATATATATCCGGCATCTTACCTATTTTTAGTATCGTCATTATAAGAAAAAACTATAATCTGTTTTGGTATTTATTTATCGCTAGATCATGGCATATCACGGAATCCTTTTGGAAAAGGCAATAAATGATATCAAAACATATGGGAGAACACTATGACTTTAAAATCAAATGCCAATTCTGTTCCTCTGGCAATCAGCTTATCTAGGCTGGAATCAGAAGGTGTTAGACTGTACCTAAATGGCGTTCCGTCCAATACGGAGAATATTGTCAAAAATTGCGTAAACGAGGATGCAGTTTATATGCCTGATTATGTTACTGATGAGAACGGAGTGGTCAAAGAGATTTGGTATGATCAAATCTGCTGAAATGCCCCTATCTAAAGCTATATCTAATCTGGAATCAAAGTCGAAAGCCAAAAACCCCTTATAATTATTCGAGTTTTCGAAGTGCGTGGATATAGTAAAAAGAAGAAATAAAAATGTTATAAAAAGTCAAAAATGATAATGACGGTACAAGAATAGTCTGTTATAATATAGGACGATTGGAGGTTATGGGCATGAAGAAGAAGATTTTACCCGTTCTGATAGCAATCGTCCTTATTATAGTGATTGCCGGTGTTACATTTGGATCTGTGATTATTGAGAAGTATTCCTATACAAAAGAGCGTGCTGACCTGAATACGTACTTTGCAATCAGTGGAGATACGGATGTGGCCATTGTGCTGCAGGATGAGATGATTGAAGAAAGAGCAAGATTACTGGATGGTTTTTACTATCTGGATATTAATACAATTCATAAATATTTTAATGACCGTTTTTATGTAGATGCAGGAGAAGGCTTGTTACTTTATACACTTCCTGATGATATCGTTAAAACAGTAATCGGAAGCCAGGAAGTAACAACGAAGGAAGGTGCTACAGCACGTGATTATATACCGGCCAGATATGAAGGCGAAACCTTGTATGTGGCAATTGATTATGTGAAACAATACAGCAACTTCTCCTATGAAGGTTTTACAGAGCCTAATCGTCTTCAGATTTATACCAGCTGGAATGAGCGTCAAGTAGCGCAAATCAAGAAAGATACAGCAGTACGTGCGCTGGGTGGAATCAAAAGTGAGATTCTGGAAGACGTTGTAGTTGGCGACAAGATGATTGTCTTGGAACAAATGGAAACCTGGTGTAAGGTTAAAACACCGAATTCTATTATTGGATATGTGGAAAACAAACGACTGGAACCCATCACTTCGGAACTGCCGATTCCGGTTCCAGCTTATGTAGAGCCTGCATATACCAGTCAGACCAGAGATTATAAAATCAATATGGGCTGGCATGTGGTTGCAGGAGAAGCAGGAAATGACACTCTTTATTCTGTAACAGCAAATACCAAGGGTTTGAATGTAATTTCGCCTACATGGTTTAAGATTTGCGACAATGAAGGTAATTTTACCAGTTTTGCAAGCCAGAGCTACGTGGATCAGGTACATGAAATGGGCATGGAAGTATGGGCACTGGTTGAAAATATTGAATATAAAGACAGTTTGGATATGTATACCTTATTATCCTCAACGACCAATCGAGCTAAGTTGATAGAAGGACTGGTAAGTACTGTTTTATCTTATGGAATCGATGGTATTAATGTGGACTTGGAACAGATCAGTATGGACTGCGGGGAACATTATATAGAATTTATCAGAGAGCTTTCTATTCCGTGCAGGGCAAATGGGATTGTTCTTTCTGTAGACAACTATGTTCCTACCGGTTACACAGACCATTATGATCGTGAAGAACAGGGTATTGTGGCGGATTATGTGGTCATTATGGGATATGATGAGCATTATGCCGGAAGTGCCAAAGCAGGAAGTGTGGCTTCTATTGATTTCGTGGAAGACGGAATTAAACAGACGGTCAGCCAGGTGCCACCTGCCAAGGTTATTAATGCAGTTCCTTTTTATACCAGAATTTGGGAAACAAAAGATGGTGCAGTCAGCAGTCAAGCTGTTGGAATGGATATGGCACAGGAATGGATTGGGACACATAATATAGAAGCAGAATGGGACGAGACCACCTGCCAAAATTATGGTGAATATACCAAAGACAATACACTTTATCAGGTATGGTTGGAAGATGAACGCTCTATAGAAGTAAAACTGAATATTATGGAGAATTATCAAATCGGCGGCGTAGCAAGCTGGCGTCTGGGTTATGAGAAACCTGAAATTTGGGATACTATTCAGAATTATCTGAACCAATAGCACCGAGTGATTAACTTGAAAAGCATGATTTGTGTGAGCTGTGGGAATACCCACAGCTCATTTTTCATACTATTAGATGAAAGCAGATGTGTAAGGGGCAATCAGTGACAGAGAGTAGAAATTGTATTTTACGTTTAGTCATGGCAGGCATTTTGCTGGTGTCTATGTTTGTGGTGGCCGGTAAGGGAGCTATTTATGTTGATTCAATAAAAGTAGAAAGAAAAGGGGAAATTTGTATTGTAATAGATGCGGGACATGGAGGGGCAGACCCCGGTAAGGTTGGAGTAAACGGCGAATTGGAGAAAGATATTAACTTGCATATTGCCATGTTGTTGAAGCAGTTTCTGGAGGCGGAAGGATTTGAAGTAGTCATGACCAGAGAAGATGATACAGGGCTGTATGATGAACATGCGTCCAATAAAAAAGTACAAGATATGAAACGAAGAATTGAAGTAATTGAGAAAGCTGACCCGGCACTAGTCATCAGCATTCATCAAAACAGCTATCACGAGGAATATGTCAAAGGAGCGCAGGTCTTTTATTATGAAACAGGACAGGAAAGCAAATTACTGGCAGAGTTCATTCAGGAGGAACTGCGTAAATTAGATGCTGAAAATAAGCGGCAGGCCAAAGGAAATAATAGCTATTATTTGTTAAAAAAGACTTCGAAACCAATTGTTATTGTGGAATGTGGATTTTTATCCAATACAGATGAGGCGAAAAAATTATCACAACAGTTTTATCAGGAGAAGTCCGCCTGGAGCATCTATATGGGCGTTATGAAATATCTAAAGGGAGTAGATGCTAAGGTGGAATAGGAGTAGTCAAATCAGAGGAAATGTGGTAGAGTAATTAAGACAGTTTTGCCCTGTGAATAGTTCATTAGGAGGGTGCAATGTGAACTTACTGAATACCCAAATTGTTAAAATAGATGAGACAAATATTGATGACTCTATTATGAAGGAAGCCGGAGCTGTGATCAAAGCCGGCGGACTGGTTGCTTTCCCCACAGAGACTGTCTATGGACTTGGCGGGGATGCGTTAAATGGTGAATCCTCCGGGAAAATTTACGAGGCTAAAGGAAGACCGTCCGATAACCCCTTGATTATACACATTGCAAAGATGGAGTCATTGACCAAAATAGTCAAAAACATACCAGAGTCGGCTTATACGCTTGCTAAAGCATTTTGGCCGGGTCCGCTTACCATGATTTTTCAAAAGGCTGATTGCGTTCCGAGGGCTACTACAGGCGGACTTGTAACAGTGGCGGTTCGTATGCCGTCCAATCCAATTGCTCTTGCACTCATAGAAGCTTCCGGCGGATATATTGCTGCGCCCAGCGCAAACTTATCGGGGAAACCCAGTCCAACAGAAGTAAAATATGTAATTGAAGATTTGAATGGAAGAGTGGATTTGATTATTGATGGCGGCGATGCTAAAATTGGATTGGAGTCTACCATTATTGATTTGACAAGCGATTGTCCGATGATCTTGCGTCCCGGCTATATTACAGAAGAAATGTTGGAGAAGGCACTGGGCGGGGTGGCAACAGACCAGACAATATTGGATTCTAATTCCAAAGAAGCACCCAAGGCACCGGGCATGAAATACAGACATTATGCACCGAAAGGAAGCTTGACCATTGTTGAGGGATCGGATGAAAAGGTAATTCCATATATTAATGAATGCATAGATAAGCAGAAGAATCATGAATTAAAAACAGGCGTGATTGCAACAGAAGAAACAGCCGGTCTTTATAAGGCGGATAGCATCAAGAGTGTGGGTAAACGAAAAGATGAAGCTTCTATTGCCCGGCATTTATTCAGTATTTTGCGGGAATTTGATGATGAAGCGATTGATGTTATTTTTGCCGAGTCTTTTGAATACCATGGAATCGGACAAGCAATTATGAACAGACTGCTCAAGGCAGCAGGACACCATGTAGTTAAGTTGTAACAATACGCAACGAGTGACTAGAGAAATAAAATAGATTAATCAGATAGAAAGATATGAGAACGGAGGAGATTGTTATGATAGCATTAGGTAGTGATCATGGCGGCTATGATTTAAAGTGTGTGGTAATGGAACACTTGAAGGAAAGAGGTCTGGAATTCAAAGATTTTGGATGTTTTGATAAACAGTCCTGCGATTATCCCGATTTTGGGAAGGCAGCAGCGAAGGCAGTGGCTTCCGGCGAATGTGACAGAGGAATTCTGGTTTGTACAACGGGAATCGGTATTTCTATCACAGCAAACAGAATACCGGGTGTGCGCTGTGCATTTTGTACCAACGAATATCTTGCCAAAATGACCAGACTGCATAACGATGCCAATGTTTTGGCATTGGGAGGCGGTGTTACAGGTCCAAATCTGGCAATTGAAATTGTGGATAAGTTCTTAGATACCGCTTTTTCCGATGAAGAAAAGCACAAAAGAAGAATCCGCAAAATTGACGAATAAAGGCAGGTGAAGGAGATGATGAGAAAGGCAGGAAAACGAAACATCGCTGTTTTGATGACAGTGGTGTTATTAGTATGTGCTTTTCCCATATCTGCTTATGCTGATAAAATATCCGAACTGCAGCAGCAGTTGGAAGAGGCCAAGAAACGAAAACAAGAAACAGAAGGCGTCTTGAACGAAAGTAAAAATGAGCTGGGAGAACTGCAGCAAACAACAGAAGGCCTGAAAGGACAGCTCAGCAGTCTGAATACTGATTTGGCTGAGGTGAGTAATAATCTGGCGGATTTGGAACAACAGATTGTTGCAAAGAATCTGGATATTGAATTGACAGGCCAGGAACTGGCTGTGGCGAAAGAGACGGAAGCGGCTCAGTATGCTGCCATGAAAAAGCGAGTTCAGTTTATGTATGAAAAGCAGGATTTCGTTATGTTAGAAATGCTTTTCGGTTCAAATGGCTTTTCCGATTTATTAAATATGAAGGATTATATTGAGAAATTGTCGGAGTATGACAGGGAGCAGTTAGTGCTCTATCAGGAAACCAGGCAAACAATAGAAGATACCGAAGCCAGACTGGTGAGTGAGAAGGAAGAACTGGATGCACTGAAGGTGGAGGTAGAAGCAGAGCAAAGCCGTGTTGCAGGCTTGGTCAGCCAGACCTCAGGCAAAATATCCACTTACCAACAGGAAATTGCCCAGACAGAAGAAGAGATGCTGGCTTATGAGGCACAGCTTCAGGAACAAAACAGCAGTATTGCGCAGTTACAAAAGCAGCTGGAAGAAGAAAGAAGATTGTCACAGTTAGCAGCTAAATCGGCATGGCGTGATATCTCTGAAATATCCTTTGCAGACGGCGACAGATATTTATTAGCCAATTTGATTTATTGCGAAGCGGGTAATCAGCCCTATGAAGGACAGGTTGCAGTAGGCGCGGTTGTTATGAACCGTGTAATGAGCTCTGTTTTTCCAGATACAGTAGTGGGAGTTATTTATCAGAAAAGGCAGTTTTCGCCGGCGGGAAGTGGACGACTTGCACTGGCGCTGGCAGAAGACCATGCAACAGCAGCCTGCTACAGAGCGGCCGATGAAGCCATGGCAGGAGCAACTACAGTAGGGAATTGTCTATTTTTCAGAACGCCCATAGAAGGGCTTACAGGAACGCAGATAGGTGGACATATTTTCTATTAGCAATTTTCTTGAATTTAAATACAGGCCTAATTTTGTTCGACATAAGCTTTTAAGGAATCGAACTTGCCGGAATAAATAATATTTAGTAATTTATCCAGTCGCATCAAACTTGCTTTTAAGGTATCCAGAGAAATAGAGCGGGATTCCAAAGCAGTGACCAGTTCGTCCAAATCAACTACCTTAACAAATCCGTCAGGATAAATAATGACGTCTGCCAATAAATCGGTAACGGTTAATGAATTTTGCGGCAAGTCATATGAATAATCAACTATATCGCAATACCAATACAAGAGACTTCCATCTTCGTGACAGAACTTGCTGACTTTGTAACCTTCTTTAAGAAAATAGCAGGAGTAGCCATGATGAAGGTCTTTTTTGGGTTTTAGGGCATTCCAAGAAGTGACCAGATGCTCGTTGGTATGAGAAATAATCACATCTCCTTTTAGCAGAATACATTCATCAGGGATAATACGCTTACGGTACAGAGTCAATTCTGACATAGGCCCTCCTAAGGGTATAAGGTACTTTTTGGTAAAGACTTGTATTTATTCAAAATACTACTCTTTACCGAGAGGAAAGTCAACGAATTTGGCGAATCTTAAGAATGAAAAATCGCGCTTTTTTTCACATGATTTTCCTAGACAGAAGTAGAAAAAATGTATATAATCATATAGTGAGTATGAAAAGGTGGAAATTTACACAGATGGGAGATACATGTGAAGTTCAATCGAAGCGTATATCAAGCTTTAACTATGATAGGGCAGTTCGGAATTAACATGTTAGTCCCTGTTTTTGCGTGTTCCTTTTTGGGAATTTTCCTAGACCGGAAACTTCAGACGAACTGGCTGGTAATTGTATTTTTTTGTATAGGAGCACTGGCAGGCGGCAGAAATGTTTATCGATTTGCCAAGAAGATTTACTCGCGTAACAGTGAACAGTCGGCATATCTGCATGGAAGTGGAAAGGATAAGACTAAAGGACATGACCATAAAATTGAAGGAGAAGATCATCAAGATAAACAGGACCTTATTTGAACTGGAAACAGGAATCCTTTTGTTTGGTCTCTTTTGTCAGTTATTTGTTTTTTTTGTGAAAGATAAATCGGGTTATAGTTTAGGGCTTTGGATGGGAATTCTGATAGCTGCTGCAAGTGCAATCCATATGTGGTGGACACTGGACAGGGCATTGGAACTGGAAGAGAAGGCAGCAGTAAAGAGCATGACTTTGCATAATATCCTGAGATATGGGTTCATAATCATAGCATTTGCGCTGATTTGTGTAAGTAAGATTGCCAATCCTCTTGCAGCTTTCCTAGGAGTTATGGGATTAAAGATATCAGCATATATGTATTTTATAACCAAACGAATCAGTACGTGGATTTATGGGGTAGAGATTCTTCCCCCAATAATATTAGAAGAAGAACCTGCTAACGAGCAGGAGAAGTAAGGAGGTGAAAATATGGGACAAGGAATTTTGTTATCTGCAGGCGCAGATGTTGATTTTATGATTCATGGTATCTTTTCCTATGAACTATTTGGACAGACTGTTTGGATTACCACGACTCATGTGTGCGTATTGATTGTTATGTTGGCTATTTTGGCTTTTTGTATAGCAGCAAATCGTGCCATTAAACGTGCAACAGAAGTACCCGGCGGATTTCAAAATGTGATAGAACTGATGGTAGAAAAGTTGGATGGCATGATCGTCGGTGTTATGGGGAAACAAGCGGTTAGATTTCGTAATTATATTGGAACAATCTTTATCTTCATTTTTATCAGTAATATTTCCGGATTGTTTGGATTACGACCACCCACAGCAGACTATGGCGTTACCTTTGCACTGGCAATTATTTCATTTACACTGATTCGATACAATGAGTTAAAGTATCAAAAACTTTCAGGCGTATTAAAAGGTTTGTGCGACCCATGGCCTATTTGGGCACCGATTAACATTATTGGTAATTTAGCTGTGCCGATTTCGTTGTCATTGCGTTTATTTGCCAATATTTTATCCGGAACAGCCATTATGGCATTGATTTATACATTGCTGAGTAAAGTGGCGCTTATCTGGCCGGCAGCACTTCACGTATATTTCGACCTATTTTCCGGTGCAATTCAAACCTATGTATTCTGTATGTTGACCATGACCTATATTACAGATGCATGTAATACCGGCGATTAAGAAGTAATAAAACAAGAAGTAATCAAGTTTTATGTAATAAAATATGAAAATTATAATGCTAAAGCATAAATAAGGAGGAAACAAAAAATGGAATTTAACAATCAATTTATTTTAGGATGTTCAGCTATTGGCGCAGGTCTTGCACTTATTGCAGGTATCGGACCCGGTGTAGGACAGGGTATTGCAGCAGGACATGCAGCATCAGCAGTAGGTAGAAATCCGGGAGCAAAATCCGAAATCACTTCTACCATGTTACTTGGACAGGCAGTTGCCGAGACCACAGGTTTATACGGTCTGCTTATTGGTATTATTCTGTTATTCGTACAGCCTTTAACGAAATAATTATTGATGGTTATTCCCGCTATGAAGAATGTAGCGGTCTACAGAATCAGAGAAAGGAGGCTTACGAATGGAACCCAGAGTATTTGACCTCGACTTACAATTACTGGCAGACGCCGGATTGATGATTATAGCAGTATTTGTTTTGTTTTTAGCAGCATCTTATTTCTTGTTTAATCCCGTCAGAGACATGATGGCTAAAAGACAGGAGAAGATAAAAGATGAGCTGGACAATGCAGCGAAAGATCAAGAAGAAGCAGCGCAACTTCGCCAGCAATATGAGGACAAACTGAAGGAAATTAATAAGGAAGCTGAACTTATTTTAAGTGATGCCAGAGCGCGTGCTTTGGAAAATGAAAATAAGATTGTGGCCAGAGCGAAAGAAGAGGCAGCCAGAATTATTGAAAGAGCCGGAGTAGAAGCAGAACTAGAGAAACAGAAGGCAGCAGATGATGTGAAACGTGAGATGGTAGTGATTGCATCCATGATGGCAGGTAAGGTAGTAAAGGCATCCATTGACACTACCGTACAGGAAAGTCTGATTAATGATACATTAAAGGAAATAGGTGAAAGTACATGGCTAAGCTAGTTTCGAAAACGTACGGAGAAGCTTTGTTTGAGCTGGCTGTTGAAGAAGGCAAGGAAGATGAACTCCTTCAAGAAATTATGCAGTTGAAAATACTTTTTACCGAAAATCCGAATTTTGCAAAACTGATGAATCATCCTAAGATTCTTAAGGAAGAAAAATTACAGGTGCTTCAGGAAGTCTTTGAAGATCACATTTCCAGAGAGTTATTAGGATTTATACGTTTGATTATCAGTAAAGACAGATATTCGGATATTGATGCAATTTTAGATTACTTTATTGGTGAGGTAAAACAGTTAAAAGGTATTGGAATTGCATATATATCTACAGCCTTACAATTAGACGAAGCAAAGAAACATGAAATAGAAGCAAAGCTGCTTGCTACCACAACCTTCAAGAAGATGGAAATGCATTATTGCGTAGATGAAGATCTGATTGGCGGTATGGTCATCAGAATTGGTGACAGAGTTGTAGATAGCAGTGTGAAAACCAGATTGTCCGAATTGCAGCGTGAGCTGCTGAAGGCACAGCTGTAATAATAAAAGAAAGGTGCAAAAGAACCATGAATTTAAGACCGGAAGAAATCAGTTCTGTGATTAAAGAGCAGATTAAAAGATATGCTTCAGAGCTTGAAGTGTCAGACGTTGGTACTGTTATTCAGGTTGCCGACGGTATTGCCCGTGTACATGGTCTGGAAAATGCAATGCAGGGAGAATTATTGGAATTCCCCGGCGAAGTATATGGAATGGTATTAAACTTGGAGGAAGACAACGTTGGTGCCGTACTTCTGGGAAACCAAAAGAATATCGGCGAAGGCGATACGGTGAAAACAACCGGTCGCGTTGTTGAAGTTCCTGTAGGTGATGCCATGTTGGGACGTGTTGTTAATGCGCTGGGACAGCCCATTGATGGCAAAGGACCCATTCAGACAGATCGTTATCGGAAAATTGAAAGAGTAGCATCAGGTGTTATCACCAGAAAATCAGTAGATACACCGTTACAGACAGGTATTAAAGCCATTGACTCCATGGTACCCATTGGAAGAGGACAAAGAGAGTTGATTATCGGCGATAGACAGACCGGTAAGACAGCAATCGCCATTGATACCATTATTAATCAAAAAGGTCAGGGCGTTAAGTGTATTTATGTAGCAATTGGACAGAAAGCATCCACCGTAGCTTCTATTGTTAAGACATTGGAAGAATATGGTGCATCTGCATATACCACAGTTGTAGTAGCAAGTGCCAGTGAGCTTGCTCCCTTGCAGTACATTGCCCCCTATTCGGGTTGTGCAATTGGTGAAGAATGGATGGAGAAGGGCGAGGATGTATTGGTTATTTATGATGACTTAACCAAGCATGCAGCAGCTTACCGTACACTTTCTTTGCTGCTTAAGAGACCGCCAGGTCGTGAAGCTTACCCGGGTGATGTATTCTATTTGCATTCCAGATTGCTGGAACGTGCAGCTAGAATGAGCGAAGAATATGGTGGCGGTTCCTTGACGGCTCTGCCAATCATTGAAACCCAGGCAGGCGATGTTTCCGCTTATATTCCTACCAATGTAATTTCTATTACAGATGGTCAGATTTATTTGGAAACGGAAATGTTCAATTCTGGTTTCCGTCCCGCTGTTAATGCCGGTTTGTCTGTATCTCGTGTAGGTGGTGCAGCGCAGATTAAGGCTATGAAGAAAATTTCAGCACCTATCCGTGTGGAGTTGGCACAGTACAGAGAGCTGGCAGCTTTCTCACAGTTTGGCTCAGAACTAGATGCCGATACCAGAGAAAAGCTGGCGCAGGGTGAAAGAATTAAAGAAGTATTGAAACAGCCTCAGTATAAGCCTATGCCGGTACAGTATCAGGTTATCATTATTTATGCTGTTACCAATAAATATCTGCTGGATATTCCTACAGATAAAATTACTGAATTTGAAGCTGCATTCTTCGAATTTTTGGATACTAAATATCCTCAGATTCCCAGTGCAATCGAACAGGAAAAGGTGATTTCCGAAGCAACAGAGGAAACGCTTAAGAAAGCGATTGAAGAATTCAAAGCAGTCTATTTAAAATAGCGGAAGACTTTTTATAAGATAAAGGATAAGGTGATAGTATGGCTTCAATGCGAGATATAAAAAGGCGTAAGGGTTCCATATCGAGTACCCAGCAGATTACCAAGGCCATGAAGCTTGTTTCCACTGTTAAGCTGCAAAGAGCAAAACAAAATGCGGAGAAATCAAAAACCTATTTCCACTGTATGTATGATACGGTTATTTCAATTCTGAGAAAAACCAAGAATTTGGAGCATAAGTATCTGAAAGCAGGAGAAAACGGACCTAAAGCAGTGATTGTCATAACCTCTAACCGAGGATTGGCAGGAGGCTATAACTCCAACGTGACGAAGTTGATTACGAAGGGTGAATTGGCCGGTGAAGATTTGGTCATCTATGCTGTAGGTAAAAAGGGACGCGAGGCATTGCAGAAGCATTATGAAATTAAGGCAGATTATTCATCGGTAATCGAAGAACCTGCTTATGCAGACGCAATGGTGATCAGCAGAGATGTTTTGGATGCATTTTCAAAGGGCGAAATCAGTGAGATTTATCTGGCTTATACAGGCTTTAAAAATACGGTTGTTCATGAACCGGTATTGCTGAAACTGCTTCCGGTAGATGTGAATGAAGCAGACTATTCGGACAGTGATGAACAGACAGCTGACGGCGAACAGGACAAGGCACCTATGAATTTCGAGCCTGAAGATGATGAAGCACTGAATATGCTGATTCCCAAGTATGTGACCA
The DNA here is from genome assembly GCA_964571145.1 of uncultured Lachnospiraceae bacterium. Lineage (GTDB taxonomy): Bacteria > Bacillota > Clostridia > Lachnospirales > Lachnospiraceae > Suilimivivens. The sequence continues at coordinate 19,973 of CAZNAP010000006.1, forward strand.
GTCTGATTTACGGTGGCATGATTGAAGCGGTAGCCAGTGAAAACGGAGCCAGAATGCAGGCCATGGATTCTGCTACAAGTAACGCAGAAGAAATGATTGATAAATTGACCTTGCTGTATAACAGAGCTCGTCAGGGTTCCATTACGCAAGAATTAACAGAAATTATAGCAGGCGCGAATGCAATTTCATAAGCATCGGGCGAAATGGAGGAAAAATGGCAGATTTAAATACAGGCAATCAAAATTGCACCGGCAAAATCACGCAGATTATCAGTGCTGTCCTGGATATTAAATTTACAGGTGGCAAACTGCCGGAAATTAACGAAGCAATTAAGATTCCCCTTAAAGATGGTACTCAACTGACCGTAGAAGTAGCACAGCATTTAGGAGATGATACGGTTAAATGTATCGCAATGGGTTCTACAGACAGTCTGGTTAGAGGTATGGAAGCAATTGCAACCGGCTCACCCATTTGCGTACCAGTAGGTGAAAACACCTTAGGTCGTATGTTTAATGTTTTGGGTGAACCCATTGACAATAAACCGGCTCCGGATGGAGTGACTTTTGAGCCAATTCACAGAGCGGCACCTGAATTTGTAGAGCAGTCTACACAACAGGAATTGCTGGAAACAGGTATTAAAGTAGTTGACCTTTTATGCCCTTATCAGAAGGGTGGTAAAATTGGTCTGTTCGGTGGTGCCGGTGTTGGTAAAACCGTACTGATTCAGGAATTGATTAGAAATATCGCAACAGAACACGGTGGATATTCCGTATTTACCGGTGTTGGAGAAAGAACCAGAGAAGGAAATGACCTTTATCATGAAATGGCAGAATCAGGCGTTATTGATAAAACTACCATGGTGTTTGGTCAGATGAACGAGCCCCCCGGCGCCAGAATGAGAGTTGGTCTTTCGGGTCTGACCATGGCAGAATATTTCCGTGATAAGGGTGGAAAAGACGTACTTCTCTTCATTGATAATATTTTCCGTTTTACCCAGGCAGGCTCCGAGGTTTCAGCATTACTTGGACGTATGCCTTCCGCAGTAGGTTATCAGCCTACTCTGCAGACAGAAATGGGTGCTCTTCAGGAGCGTATTACATCCACTAAGAGCGGTTCCATTACATCCGTACAGGCTGTATATGTACCTGCGGATGACTTAACTGACCCTGCTCCGGCAACAACCTTTGCCCATTTGGATGCAACCACTGTTCTTTCCAGATCCATTGTAGAACTTGGTATCTATCCTGCAGTAGACCCCTTGGAGTCTACCTCCAGAATTTTGGATCCCAGAATCTTAGGCGAAGAGCATTATCATGTAGCCAGAGGTGTACAGGAAATTCTGCAAAGATACAAAGAACTTCAGGATATCATTGCTATTCTTGGTATGGATGAACTTTCTGAAACTGATAAATTAGTAGTTTCCCGTGCAAGAAAGGTACAGAGATTCTTATCACAGCCTTTCTTCGTAGCTGGACAGTTTACCGGACTTCCCGGAAAATATGTACCTATTAATGAGACTATTCGTGGATTTAAGGAAATTCTGGAAGGTAAACATGATGATATACCGGAAAGTTATTTCTTAAATGCCGGCGGTATTGATGATGTACTTGCCCGCGTTAAATAGTTTGGGTTAGTAGGAAAGGCTGGGTAATGATCATGGCAGAAAATAATCTGTTTTCCTTAAAAATTATAACTCCGGATCGTATTTTTTATGAAGGTCAGGTGGCCATGGTGGAATTTAATACAACAGAGGGTGAAATAGGTATTTACAAGAGACATGTACCTACCACAGTGATTGTTAGCCCCGGTATTATGACCATCAAGGAAGAAGGAGAAGAAAAATATGCAGCACTTCATTCCGGCTTTGCTGAGATATTGCAGGATGAAGTAGTCATTATGGCAGAAATAGTGGAATGGCCGGAGGAAATTGATGAAAGCCGTGCACAAGCTGCCAGAGAACGTGCCCTGCAGCGGTTGCAAAGTAAGACGCCGGAAACGGATTTACTACGCGTAGAGACCGCATTGCAAAGAGCACTTGCAAGAATTCACATCATAGAATAATGATTTAGATGAAATTGTGTATTAAGTAAAATAGGAAAGGTGTATACTTCCCGCTCGGGGGTATACACCTTTTTACTTCGTTACATCCAGTTGTATTTCTCGCGATAAACAGAGGGCGATTCCATCACATATCTTTTAAAGGTACGAAGGAAATGTACGTTGTCTGAAAAGCCTACCCGAAACATGATTTCGTTCACCGGTAATTGTGTGTCTCGCAGCATGGTTGCTGCCATTGTAATTCTCATTTTATTCAGATGTTCCAGAAAGGATTCACCCAGATTGTCCTTGAATCGCTTGGCAAAAGTAGATTTGCTGATATGAAATTGTGTTGTAATATCCTCTACAGTTATTTTCTTATCATAATTACTATAGATGTATAGCAGTACGGGATAGAAATCTTCATCTATGGAAGTTACATAGACTTCTTGTTTATAGTTTTCTGTATGAAAAACATGATCCAATAAAAACAGCATTTCCATGATGTAGGAGCGACTTCTGCAAGGCCAGTTAATGGTATGTTGACCGCTTGTTTGTAAATCGAGTTGTTCGATGAGTGTAGAAATTTTCTTTGCAGACAAAGGGCCAAGGTTGGATTTACACATATATTCCCCGCCTCTTTCTATAAAAAAGCGAAACAACTCTCGATCCTGCATAACCGTAACAGGTGCATCGTGCGGTAAGTTATAAATAGTTTGGAAATCGAAAAAACTGTTTAATACAGAGGGATGAAAAAACACTGCTTTAATCTTGCTGTGATTCATCTCGGTAATAACAATATGTTCCTTTTCATTGATACAAAAAATACAAGGAGCAATATAGGGAACATCAAGCTGATTGATGGTTGCAATACCCGAACCGTTTTCTATAAGTATCAGTGAGAAACGTAATCCTAAAGCATCTTGATTATCAAAATGGTCCCCCTGATCAATACTCAGAGGTAATGAATAAGTATTGCCTTTTCCATAAACAGTAAATGGCTCCATGTCATATCACCTTCCCTTTGTGTAATTGTAACTTAAGCCTGCACATTTATCAAACAAAAAATGGACAATTGACATACAAGTTCGAACAATACACTATTCAGATAAAGGGGATGCAGTTGTATCGTTATAGTATGTTTAGTATAATGTTATCAATATATAAATAAATTAAAATTGTTACGGATAAGTACAGAGTGACTAGGGGCAATAGGCTAGAATTCCCAGTGAGAGAATGGAGATTTTTTATGGAGTACACAGAAAAAGTAAAAAAATTACAGGAAGAAATCAACAGAGTATTTGTAGGTAAGGAAGCAGTAGTGGAAAACCTGCTGACTTGTCTGCTGGCAGGTGGACATGTACTGCTGGAGGATGTACCGGGTGTTGGGAAAACTACCTTGGCGCAGGTGTTGTCCAAAGCCATGGAATGCAGTTTTGGCAGAATTCAATTTACCCCGGATACCTTGCCGGGAGATGTTTCGGGCGTTTCTATCTATAATATGAAGACGGGAGAGTTTGAATATCGTCCAGGTGTTGTAATGAACCAGATTTTACTGGCAGATGAAATTAACAGAACGGCACCGAAAACCCAGGCCAGTTTATTGGAGGCAATGGCGGAAGGGCAAGTGACGGTAGATGGAAATGTGTACAAATTACCTAACCCATTTATGGTCATAGCAACCCAGAATCCCATCGAATTTTTGGGAACTTATCCGCTACCCGAAGCACAGATGGATCGTTTTATGATGCGCTTAAAAATCGGTTATCCGGCAAGAGAGCAGGAAATCAAAATGGCAGCTCAGTTTTTGGAAGGTAAGACTCCAGATAAGGCACAGGCGATTTGTACTGCACAAGAAATAGAAGAGATGAAAGCCACAGTAGCAGGAATTTTGGTTAAGGGTTCTGTGTTAGGATACATAGAAGATATTATAGAACTGACCCGTAAGGAAGAACGGTTTGTATTAGGCGCCAGTCCCAGAGCTGTCCTTGGGTTGGTGAAAAGTTCTCAGGCCAGAGCATTTTTAGAGGGCAGAGATTTTGTGAAGCCGGATGATGTAAAAGCAGTTGCAATGAATGTATTGTTGCATAGACTTGCTTTGACGTCTGAAGCAAGAATTCGTAAAGAAGATGCTGCAAATGTTCTGAACAGCAATATTGTTAAGGCGAAAATCCCCGTTTAAAGAATAACGCAAGGAGTGTACACGCCATGAAATTACGAAGAGGAATTTTTTTACTCTTATGGATATTATCATTAATTGCAATTAGCTGTTATGGGGGAACAATCAGCTACGGGTTCTTTTTTGGAATGACCATGATTCCGGTTGTTTCAATCCTTTATGTTGTCTACGTTTATTTTCGGTTTCGAATTTATCAAAAACTAGAAAGCAGAAATATGGTGTGTGGTCAACCCATGCCCTATTATTTTGTGCTGCAAAATAATGACTATTGCGCCTTCTCGGGCATTAGCGTAAAAATGCATTCTGCCTTTTCCTATGTGGAAGATATGCCGGATAATATCGAATATGAATTACTTCCCGGTGATAAATTCAGATATGAAACGAAATTAATATGCAAGTACAGAGGCGAATATGATGTAGGCGTCAAAGAAATTATTGTAACGGATTTTATGCGACTGATTAAGTTGCATTATAAGGTGCCAAGCGCGATTAATGCACTGGTGCTGCCCAAGCTGGTTCGCTTAACGGAACTAAACAGCATTGCGGAAATCACAGCTTTTATGCAAAATGAATCCCAATCAGAGCAGGCGGAGCCGGATGTAGTAGTCAGAGATTACGTGCCCGGTGACCCCATTAAGCAGATTCATTGGAAAGCAACAGCCAGAGAGCTGAAGCTGAAAACCAGAACAATGATTGGAGAAGAAAAACAGGGTATTTCTATGCTGTTTGATACCAAACGCTATGATAAAGATATGAAGGTTTATCTTCCTATAGAAAATAAAATACTGGAAACAGTCTTGGCATTAGGCCTGTTTTTCGCGGAAAAGAGTGTACCGCTGTCTGTTTATTACGGACAAAATCGGTTAAGGCAAAGCAGAGTAGAAGGAATCAATAGTTTTGAGGCCTTTTATATAGAGACCTCGGGAGTGGTGTTTGATCAAGAAGAAAATATGCAAGAACTGCTTCTGCAAGCGATGCAGCAGGGAGCTATTTTCAACAGCAAACTGGTTCTGTGTATTCTTCACGAGCTGAATACGGAAATCTTGAATTTAACGGAAAAAATATCCATGAGTGGTGTGACAACGGTACTTTATGTGATTACAGACGAGGATATTCAGGAATATGTCATACACGCGGGAGAGCGAAAGAGAATTGTGGTGATTCCCACGGAAGCAGAGCTGGAGGATTTATTATGATGAATAAAAGTAGATCCGGCTTAATGATGAGTAGCTTATATAGAATGATTTATGCAAATATACTTGTTTGTCTGTGTTTATTTGGTGCGGGCAGTTATTTTGGAATTCAAAAGAGTTCCATTCAACATTTACTGACTGCTTTTTTAGTGATATTGATTTTTACAGCGTTAAATTACTTTAAGTTTCGTGGACGTATTGTTTTATTGGCAGCAATTGTTGGTGGATTTTTTATTACCATTATGGTAACGGGCTTTCAGGATAGCTGGCTGGTGGTGGAGAATTATTTGGGCTGGTTAACAAGAAAAGGACAGTGGCAGGAGGCATGGCTGGGGATTTATGAACTATTCCAAGCCGGATTCATAGCGATATTTTGTTATTTATTCGAAATGATTTCAGAACGACAGGCAATGATTCGAAGAGTTACAGGTGTACTTTTACTTCTTGGTCTGTGTATTTGTCTTGTGAAGAAAATACCTTTAACCCATAGTGGCGTGGTGTTTTGCATTTGTTATATACTATTGATTTATATTGAGTGGATTCAGTCCGGCTGGACTAAAATCAAGGAAAGCAATACAAAATCTTATATGTTGTGGATTATGCCGTTTATTGTAATTTATCTGGTTGTAATGTGCCTCATGCCGGCACCGGAGAAACCCTATGAATGGAAATATGTCAAGAAAATGTATCAAAAGATAGTCGAAACGATTACTGTGATTGGTCAGGAGCTAATGCGAAATGGCGGAGAAGATTTTGGCATCTCTATGAGTGGTTTTTCAGAGGAAGGTGCACTAAAAGGAAATATTTGGGACAGTAACATGGAAGTCATGACCATCCGAGGACAGTCAGAGTTGATGACCAATATTTATTTGAATGGAAAAGTGTTTGATACCTTTGACGGACAGGCATGGGTACAAAATAATCAAAGTACGGAAGAAGACAGGTTGCTGGACACGCTGGAAACTCTTTATGCAGTGGAACGGTATGAAGGCAATTTTGTCAGAAACTATTTGTTTAGTACCACCATACAAATCAAATATCAGTATTTTAAAACCGGTTATTTATTTGCACCACTAAAAAGTATACATATTAAAAAGCGTTCAACTGATGTCGAATATGATACACTGGGCGGTAATTTGCTTTGGGACAAGAAAATGGGATTGGATACAGAATACAATGCACAATTCTATCAGATGAACGTGGACCACCCAGAATTTTATGAATTTTTGGAGACAAGTCTTCCGGAGAATGAAGAAGTCTGGGCAGATTTGAGATCGTATAATAAGTATCAGGACGGCTCCTATGTGGAACGCTCTGATTTGGATGCACATAAAGAGCGGATTTATCAGAATTATCTTCATGAAATAGAACTTTCCGATGAAATGAAAGCCTATTTAGATGAAATTACCAAAGATGCAGAAACGGATATAGATAGACTTAAATCGATTGAAAAAGCACTTTCCTCTATGACCTATACCAGAAATATGGGAGACCTGCCAAGTGCAGTGGACAGCCCAAGTGAATTATTGGATTACTTACTATTAGAAAAGGGCGAAGGATATTGCACCTATTTTGCAACTGCTTTTATTCTGCTGGCATGGGAAGAAGGGATTCCAGCCAGATATGTGCAGGGCTTTTGCGTACCTATGAATGGACATAAGTCGGCGGTGGTTACTTCAGATATGGCACATGCCTGGCCAGAGGTTTATATCGAAAATGTAGGTTGGATTCCCTTTGAACCGACTCCGGGATATGCACAAATACGTTATACACCATGGGAAATGCAGGAAAGCAGCGGTTCTGATGAAAGCATGGTGGCCGGTGCCGGAGCGGGTGCACATTACTGGGAAGAAGACAATATTCCCGAACCCTCAGCACCACCGGAGTTACCGGAACCGGAAAAGAGAGATTACAGACAAGTTGCAGCGATTGCGGGCTATACAATCCTGTTGATTTTACTGCTCTGCGCTGTTGTTATGCTGATTGACGGATTAGTTGGAAAATATAACTACAAACATAAGAGCCTATCAGAGAAATTCAGGACACAGGTGATTAGAAATCTGCGTATTTTAGCCCACTTAGGTTATGAACGTAAAGATGCCGAAACGCTTCAGGAATTCAGAGAACGCGCACATGATACGGATTTGTTGTTCTTGCAGTATTATGAAGAGATGCTGTATGGGCATGGAATTGCCACAGAGCAGATGTTGGAAGAAGCGCTTGAGGAGCGAAATAAACTTTTGGGTTATCTTAAGGAAAAGAAACAAAAAGCATATTTGATTTATAGAGCGGAACTCTATATACTCAGATATAGATAGTGAAGAGAACCAAAGTTCTTGCTGACAAACTGAAATAGTCTATGGCACAGCAGAGAACGAAAACGCATATGATAACGTAAAGAGCTTAAGAAAGTTGCATATCAGATGTATGAGCGAAAAATATTGCCTTTTTATATGACCTATCCGCTGCCCATGTACTATCAGGAAGAGGATTCTATTACCAGAGATTTGGAATATCTGCAACAAATGTACCCCTCAGAAGCCAAAAGATATCAAAAAACAATCGTAAATATTTTAGATAAGATGGATTATGAAGGAAGCATGATTTATGATGAATATCCTGATAAATGGCAGCTTTATCAATTATCCAGAGACATTTTGGATCGGATTAAGAGAGAAGAAGCACAGTCGGAAGATGCTGAAAATTCAGAACTGAACAATTCTCCCGAGAAATGGGAATGGCTGGGAGACTTAATACAAATACTGTTATTTTATGAAATCTATAAGAGAAGGCACAGTAATAAAAAAGGCATTCTGAGATTTTGAATTGTGCACACATAAAAATTTTAGTTGTGGTTTTGGTAATAAATAAGTAGAATATAGATATGACGCAGCAAGAATGCCCTACGGCATTCTTGTATCTGCAATTTAGACCAGACAACAAGTCACTCGGATCAGCATTGAGCGACTAAGGAGCACTATTGGAAGAACTTAGAAGTCAGTTATCAGAATTTCTATCAGACAAGCTTTATCAGATTATTATCAGCAATCCTGTTATAAAAGATGGAGTTTCCAAAATAAAGATTCGACCGGTTATGCTGAAGAACGGTCTGCTTTTTCAGGAAACTCTTTTTCGTGGTGCCCAGGTTTTCCATGAAAATTTGGAAGCAGAGGAGATGCTGGAGAAAATACTATATTATATGAAACAGGATTTTAAACAGTTAGAGGCAGAAGGAACCAATGGGAAATTGACTGTGTTGGTCAGCAAGAAAGGCAAAATGACAGTTAACTTTCGAAAGTCCACGCAAAAGAACAATACCGCTTTTCCGGTTATGGCACATAATCGTACCAAAAAATATATTTTGGAAGAGGGCGTACCGGTTCCATTTCTAGTTGATTTAGGGGTACAGACACCGGAGGGGCAAATCGTACGTTCCAAATACGATAAGTTTAGACAGATTAATCGGTATCTGGAATTTGTGGAAGATATATTGCCTGCATTAGCACAGGAAAAGACAATTCATATCATAGATTTTGGCTGTGGAAAATCCTATCTGACATTTGCATTGTACTATTTTCTCCATGTGATGAAGGGGTTGGATGTACGGATTACCGGGTTGGACTTAAAAGAGGAAGTCATCGAACATTGCAGTGAACTGGCAGAAACCTATCAATATGAAGGCTTGCATTTTTATAAGGGAGATATTCGTACTTTTGACGGAGCTGATCAAGTGGATATGGTCGTGACGTTGCATGCTTGCGATACTGCAACAGATTATGCACTCAATAAAGCCATTGGGTGGAACGCCAAGGTCATCTTTTCAGTTCCTTGTTGTCAACATGAGGTTAATTTACAGATTGAAAATGAGCTGTTGGCACCGGTGTTGAAATATGGTCTTTTGAAGGAACGAATCGCAGCACTTTTGACAGACGGAATACGGGCTAATTTATTAGAAGAAGCAGGTTATGAAACCCAAATTCTGGAATTTATTGATATGGAGCATACTCCTAAGAATATACTCATTCGTGCGGTGAAGAAACAGGGCACACCGGTTAAAGATACAGGAATTCAAAAAATGACTATGGAATTGCAGGTAGAAAATACGTTGCAGAAGCTGATGAAAGAGAAATAAACGTTTTTTGGAAATAAGAGAGGCAACAAAATTATGAAGAAAATGGTGATAAAGAGTGCCATTATACTGGTTGTTTTCGTAGCGGCATTGTTTATAATCAGTAATATTATGAATAAAGGTAATTCTGACATGACGATGGAAATGAGTGCGGCCTCATATCCTGTTATTTCGGTGAACTATGCCGGTCAGACAATTAATACCATGCATGGCTATAAGCAGGCTATGGAAGCAAGTCAGATGCGAAACAGCATTACGCCGTTAACTGCCGGAAGAAAAATCAATTTACATGTAGACCCTTATGGAAGAGCCATTCAAAAAATTTCGTTTGAAGTCAGGAGCGTAGACGGAAGCCGCTTAATCGAGGATACAGAGATTACGGATTATGAGACATCCAATGAAGGAATTGACTTGTCCTTTGGCCTGAAGGATTTGATTGAAAATAATCAGGAGTATGCCTTGATTATGATCCTTACCATGGAAGACGGTTCTGAAATTCGATATTATACCCGTGTCATTAATCCGGAAGAATATTTTATCAGTGATAAATTGGATTATGTAGTGGAGTTTTCCAACAAAACGTTTGATAAAGAAGTAGCTAAAGAACTGATTAAGTATTTGGAATCCAATGCGGAAGGTGATAATTCTACCTTTGGCAAAGTCAATATTCACAGTAGCTTTTATCAGGTCACCTGGGGCAATTTGAAAGTGAACAAAGTGACCAAGCCTCAGATTACAATTAAGGAGCTGGCGAAGCAAACAGGAAGCCTTGAGATAGAGTATTATGTTTCTGAGGGAGAAGGTACAGAACAGACCTACTATAGTATCAGAGAATATTATCGCGTCAGACATACCAATGACAGGATGTATTTGCTGGACTTCGAGCGTACCATGAATCAGGTGTTTGAGGAAAAGGGCGATGTATATGGCAACAATAAAATTATGCTGGGCATCTTATCAGAGGAAAATGAGCTGGTGGAAAGCGACGGTGGAAATGTAGTTGCTTTTATTTCAGGTAATCGTCTTTTCAGCTATAATATCGTAGATAATAAAATGGCCTATCTGTTTGGCTTTTATGATGAGAATAATTTAGATGAAAGAACGCTATATGATCGACACAATATCCAGATTTTAAATGTGGATGAAGCGGGTAATGTCACCTTCTTGGTGTACGGATATATGAATAGAGGCCGGCATGAGGGAGAAGTGGGCATATCGGCATATTTCTATGACAGCATGTTGAATACAGTGGAAGAAATGGTTTATATTCCAAGCACTCGCTCTGAAGAAGTGTTGATGAAAGAGGTGGAACAGCTGACTTATATTAACCGAAACGGCGTGCTTTACCTCATGGATGAGAACCAGATTTACGGCATTCATGCGTTGGAACGTACTGGTGAAGAAATCGTAGGAAACTTGGCTGATGACAGTTACAAGGTATCCGACAGCAATAAAATGGTCGTTTGGCAGGAAGGTGGGCAAGCCCATGAAGGGCGAGAGCTGATCCTGATGAATCTGAATACCGGTGGCAAGAAAACCATAGCAGCCGGAGCAGGAGAGGTGATTGCACCCATTGGCTTCATGGGAGAAGACTTGATTTACGGTATTGCCAGAGAAAGCGATATTATGATGGACTATACCGGAAATATTATTTTTCCTATGTATTGCATTAAAATCGAAAATGAAGTTGAAGGCGTTCTGATGGTCTATCAGCAAGACAATGTTTATGTGGTTGGCGGCGAGGTCAATGATAATCAGATTCTTCTTTCCAGAGTGGAAAAGGATGAAGATGGTTTTTATCAGGAAATCAAAGATGACCAGATTATGAATGCAGAGATTCCTTCTGAGAACAGAAATGGTTTAGAAACAGTTATAACTGAAAAATATGAAAAGATATACCAAATCGCATTAAAGAATGAAATTGATGCTGCGGTTATGAAACATTTAACACCGAAAGAAGTTTTGTTTGAAGGCGGAAGAAATATTGTCCTGTCTGATAAACCGTCAGAGACAGAAAGCTTTTACGTTTATGGCAAATACGGCATAGAAGGTATTTTCATGGATGAGGGCAAGGCCGTGAATTTGGCCTATGACATATCCGGGGTAGTTATTAATGAAAAGGGCAGTTATGTATGGCTAAAAGGTAATCGCAGTCTGAAAAATCAGATTATGGCGATTCAAGGCGAGCAACAAACGGAGGAAAAGGATTCACTGGCGATTTGTATGGATACTATGATGGCCTATGAAGGAGTAATCAGAAATTCTGAATACATGTTAGGACAAGGCGAATCTGTACTTTCTATATTAGAGGATAATCTGGAGGGGGTTCACGTACTTGACTTAACGAGCTGCTCCTTAGACGCGGTACTCTATTACGTGAATCAGGATATTCCTGTTCTGGTTATGATGCAGGATGGAACGGCAGTTTTGCTAATTGGATTTAATGAAATGAATATTGTAGTTATGAATCCGGAAACTGGTACAGTTTATAAAGTGGGGATGAACGATTCCAAAGAGTGGTTTGAACAAAATGGAAATTGTTTTATTACTTATGTGAGAGATGAAAAGTGAGAGATGAAAAGTGAGAGATGAGAAATAGAGAGAAAGAGCCTATTTTAGCGACTTGCAACCGATGGTTGCGGAAATTTCAACCCAGAATTGGTAGTGCAACCAACGGGAAACTGGCATAATCGCATCATAAGGCAGCCGAAAAAATTAAAATGAAAAGATTTGCAGGTTCGTAAAATAGGATTGAAAGCAGCGAACTGTAAAGAGGAGGAAATAGTAACGTATGAATATTGAAATCGCAAACAGACTAGTAAATCTAAGAAAGAGTAGTAATCTCTCACAAGAAGCATTAGCAGAAAAACTTGGTATCAGCAGGCAGGCAGTCAGCAAATGGGAGCGTGCAGAAGCATCACCTGATACAGATAATCTAATCTTATTGGCCAGGTTATATGGAGTATCATTAGATGAATTATTACAAACGGAGGATGAGATTCCTCGTCCTGAACCTGAAACACAGGAAAACACTTCCGGCGCTTCAACGCAACAGACAGCTTATACTTATAGAGAAGAGGCCAAAGTAGAAGAACCTGTCTCAAGCGGTACAAATTTATTATCTCTAATCGTAACATTGTCAGTAGTGATGGCTTACCTAATTATTGGATGCGTATGGAATGCATGGCATCCGGGTTGGTTGATGTTCTTATTAATACCCATTGGTCATTCCGTAGCAGAATGTATTAAGTATCACAGCGTGAAACATTTTGCTTATCCGGTATTAGCAGCTCTTGTATATTTGTGTCTTGGATTCTTTGCATTTATGTGGCATCCGGGCTGGGTTATTTTCATCACCATACCGCTTTTCTATGCAATCGTAAATTATGCGGATGATTATGCAAGGGATAGAAAGAAAAATGCTGAATCTGTAGAATTCGGAGGAAGCAGCGATGAAGAATAATAAAAGTGCCATGCTCCTTGCCAGTATATTGATGGTAGCAGCTGTTTTTATTCTAGCTGCACTATCAGTAGGAAATGCAAGTAAGTATGGATATGCACACCCTAGTAGTTTTGGATTCTCGTTTGGCGGAATAGCAGAGCTGCGTAATACAATCGAGATTCCCTTGGAGCAAGCGGACAGCTTATTTGTAGAATATGGAAGTAAGAACTTAAGAATATTTAAAAGCGACAGTGATAAAATCATCATCAAAGAATATCTTCCGGATGACAGGAAGGAAGCGCTGGCCACCGTGGACATCAGTAATGGAGTAGCGACTGTTACCAGTCCGAAATTGGATACATTTATTGTGTTTGGATTTAACGTGGATGAGAGAATCGAGATTTACATTCCGGCAGAAGGTATGAAAGACATATCCCTGAAGACAGGAAGCGGTAATATTAAGACACAGCCCGGCTATACAGGCACTTATGAGACTTTGGCTGTGAAAACAGGAAGCGGTAACATTAAATGGAATAGCAGTGTTGTTACAGAAGCAAGTTTTAAAGCAGGAAGCGGTAATATCGAAATCGTGGACCTCACAGGTACACTTCGTGCAGAAGCAGGTAGTGGCAATGTGACAGTGGATGACTTCATCGGATGTGGAGAAATACAGACCAGCAGCGGTAACGTAAAATCTTATGTGAAGGAATTGAACGGAGACTTAAGACTGGGCGCCGGAAGTGGTAATGTGAAGCTGGAAATACCGGAGGAAACCTCAGCACATCTGGATATAGCAACCGGCAGTGGCGATATTCATACAGATTTTGATGACTTGTTATCCTTTGACAAATATGGTAACCAGGCTGATGGAGATTTAGTCAGCAACCCGGCCAACCAAATTGAAGTCAATACCGGAAGCGGCAATGTACGCGTGCTTAGTCACTAAATAATTGTTTGGCATACTTCTGAAGACTGAATAAAAGGAGCATACCCAGTACACCGCAGGAAAGGATTTCTCCTATGGTCACGGTGACAAACGAAAACCATAGGGGCTTGATTCCATAAGCATATAATAAAACAAACGGAATGATGATGGCGTTAGCTGCAATAGGAGGCAGTGGCGCCATCCATTTGTTTTTACGGAGCTTATAAGTGAGGATTGCACCGATGAGAGTTGCCAGCGATCCAAATACAATATCGGGCAACGCACATCCTGTTAAAATATTGGATAGCAGGCATCCCACAAACAAACCGGGTATGGCAGCAGGTGTAAAAAAGGGAAGGATTGTCAGAGCTTCGGAAAATCGTAACTGAACGGCATAATTAGCCAGACCAAGGGCGTTTGCCAGAAAAGTCAGTACGACATACAAGGCAGCAATCATTGCTGCCTGTGTTAAATAAGTTACTTGTTTTGTTTTCATAGTAATTCTCCTTTAGTTTTGTTTAGCGTCAGGAAGGTCTCGAACTGACGATTAATACATGTATCTTACACTATACTATTCGGTAATGCAACTGTGTAATTAGTCACCTGACGCCTAGACACCTGAGATGTTAATAGCGTGCATATATGCATCAGAGCCATAAGCGCAGGAAATGGATAATTTCTTGCCGGCAACTAGCATCTTGCAGTTGTTCATACTTGCAACAGCATCCAGTTTTAATTCCATCTGTCCCTGAGGTGTATCAAAGTAAAGAATGTTTTCAGTAGACTTGCTGTTAACTGTACCTGTTACGGTTGAAGTTGAAGAGGTATCAATGGTAGCTGAAGTATAGCTATCTTTGATGCCTTCTGTTTTCGTAGCATGTAAATAAGCATCGGAACCATGATAGAAGGTTACGGTCAGTTTGCTGCCTTTTGTTAAAATCATCCCTTTATTGGTATCTGCATTAATGTCAATTAAGAATTGCATTTCACCATCTTTTGTTGATAGGTAAAGAAGATTTTCTTTGCTCTTATCACTTACCGTACCGGTTACGGTAGAAGTAGTTACATTGGCCGGTGTGGTAGTTGTATAAATAGAAGAAAGTGATGTAGCTGTCCCTAAGGTTGCTGCTGTAGACGATGAATCCGTGATGCTAAGGGCATGCATATAAGCATCAGAACCTCTTGCACAAGTAACACTGTATGCTTTTCCGATAATCAAGACATTACATTGAATGCTGGTAGCAATATCAAGTTTGATTTCCATATCGCCCTGGGGTGTTTTCAAATGAAGAATATCATTGGTTGTTTTGCTGTCCAGAGTTCCTGTTACGGTAGCCATGGTTGAAGTATCCAGTGTACCGGTAGTGGTTTCGCCGTCGCTCTTAATTGTTTCGGCATGTAAGTAACCGTCAGATCCATGAGAAACAGAAACAAATATTTTCTTGCCGGGAAGTAAAATCTTGCAGTTGCTGGTATCAGTATCGCTGTCCAGCTTGATTTCCATGGTTCCTTCTTTGGTGGAAAGCTTTAAGATTTCGGCTGTTGTCTCAGCAAGTATGGTTCCGTTTACGGTTGCAACAACCTCGGCAGCTTGTGCCTTCAATAAAGCAAATGGTGAAACGGTCAAGCCAAAAACCAGACACACGATTAATAGTAATTTTGCGAATTTCTTACACATTTTCATAAAATCCCTCCGTTTTTCCCTTTTAAAATCCCCTTTGAATTGACATAACAAATGTCAAAAGAGTTAACATAAAACATATATTATGTAAGATTATACAATATTTATCCAGATATTGCAACGTTTATCTACATGTTGTGCTGTATAAAGTATAATTTTATGTAACCCAAAAGCAATATCTTGATAATTCGCCATCTACATGGTACATTTATAATAGAAATTGCAGAAAATATTGAGATTCCACATTACAAGAATTAAAGGTGGAATCATTGGAACAAATAGAAGAAAGTGGGAGGTAACGGGAGTGTATCAGGATAAGAAAATCTGGGTTGGTTTATCAGGAGATGAGAAGGTATCGATTTACCCTAAAATGGCGAACAGACATGGCATGATAGCAGGTGCCACTGGTACAGGCAAGACCATTACATTAAAAGTACTGGCAGAGTCCTTTAGTGACTGCGGCGTTCCAGTCTTCTTAGCAGATGTAAAGGGTGATTTGGCAGGCATGTGCAAGCCCGGCGTTGCAAGTGAAAGTCTGCAAAAGAGAATTGAGGCGATGGGACTGACAGCAGAAGGCTATCAGTTTCAATCCTATCCGACTACTTATTGGGATGTATATGGGGAAAAGGGAATGCCCCTTCGCACCACGATTTCGGAAATGGGTCCATTGCTTTTAAGTAGAATCATGGAATTAAATGATACCCAGACAGATATACTGACGATTATCTTTAAAATAGCAGATGATGAAAATATGCTGCTTTTAGATACCAAAGATTTAAGATCTATGCTGCAATACATAACAGAAAATGTAAGCTTCTATGGTCCCAAGTACGGCAATTTTTCCAAGCAAAGTTTGGGAGCAATTATGCGTGCAGTAGTTGCGCTAGAAGCAGAGGGTGGCGAAACATTCTTTGGGGAACCGGCACTGAATATAGCAGATTGGATGTGCACAGACTGTGATGGCAAGGGCACTATTCAAGTATTGGATTGCCAGAAGCTGATTAACAGCCCTACCATGTATTCCACCTTTATGCTCTGGATGATGTCGGAATTATTTGAGACATTGCCTGAAGCAGGCGACCGGGAAAAGCCCAAAATGGTCTTTTTCTTTGATGAAGCGCATCTTCTTTTTGATTCGGCATCCAAGACACTGCTCAGCAAAATAGAGCAGGTGGTTAAACTAATTCGTTCTAAGGGAGTGGGTATCTATTTTATTACGCAAAATCCCAGAGATATTCCCGATGGCGTACTGGGCCAGCTTGGAAATAAGATTCAACATGCACTTCATGCCTATACACCTACAGAGCAAAAAGGCGCCAAGGCGGCAGCACAGTCTTTTCGTGAAAATCCGGAGTTTGATACCTATGAAACGTTGACGCAATTGGGAATCGGAGAAGCGCTGGTATCCGTGCTGGATGAGGAAGGCGTTCCTACGATTGTAAAAAGATGCAAGATTTTGCCTCCACAGAGTCAAATGGGCGCATTAGATGACAATATTCGGAACACACAAATCACAGACAATCTATTATATACGAAATATACGCAACTTTTTGACAGAGAATCCGCTTATGAAGTGCTGAGCCAGAGAGTTGCAGGCGGAAATGCGGCAGCGCAGGGCATACTGGGAGAAGAACAGCCTCTGACTGGCGGTAATACTGCCATGCAGCAGAAACAGGCAGAATTCTACGAAAAACAGCGCCAAAAAGAAGAAGCCGCCAAAAACAAACAGATTAATAAGGTTGCTAAAAGCGTGGTTAGAACCACCGGCGGCACCATCGGCAGACAGCTTGGTAATGAAATCGGCAAATCTATAGGCGGTAGCTTTGGCAAAAGACTGGGCGGAAACGTAGGTGCCTCACTGGGGCGCGGAATTTTGAGTACTTTATTCAAGTAATTTGTTCTGATATGGCTGATATATTATAGTAATAGAGCGTTCTGTACTCCTTTGGAGAACAACCCTTCACTTCTTTAAAAACTCTATTAAAATTGGAGATGCTTTGAAAACCGGACTGGTAGGCGATACTCGTAATGGAAAGATTACGGTCACCTAGCAGTTCGATTGCTTTTTGTAGTCTTTGTTTCGTTAAGTAGTGAACAAAAGTGGCAGAAGTGTACTCCTTGAATAGTCTGGCAAAGTGATATCTGCTAAATCCCACATAATCTGCCACCTCTTCTTGCGTTAAGTCTTTCTCACAATTCTCGGTTATGTATGTACAAGCATTATTAATTTTTAGAAAAGAAGAATTAATGGATTCGGGAGAAGTCAGTGAATTGTTGATTTTATTCAGTGCATCGGTAGCCAGAATAGTCAACATTTCATGAATCTGAATCTTGATTTTGGTTTCCGCAAAAGGTTCGCCGGAATAATAAATATCACAGCATTTTTGCATGCATTTTCTTAAGGAGCTGGCCAGCTCTGCCTGCTCGGATGCCTTAATGTGATGATGAGACTGCAGGGAATAGCGGTTCATGTTAATATCACGACATCTGCTGATGATGGCTGAGTCAAACTGCAGAATCAAAGAAGCGTGCATAGGCGTCGAAACCACCTCGTGCATTTCTGTAGGCCAAATTAACAGTAAATCACCGGCATTAATTTCGTAAGGTTTTCCATTAATTGCATAATTACAATGATCCTTTGTTGCTAGAACAAATTCAGTGAAAACATGCCAGTGCGCGGGAAAACTGGTGGGCGAATTTTCATTGGCAATATTGACTTCATAATCATTGTTAAAAGTAATGACTTCTCGTTTTTCTTTTGGTTGCATAGGAATACTCCCTTTCCTTAAAACGGTTGCGTAAATTTGGTTGATAAATGCGTGATAAATACGTTACAAAAGTGTAAGCACCGAGTGACTAATTATAAAGCAAAAATTGATAAGAATAGCAAAATATTGGAAAGAATAGTCACTGTATTGTAATATAGAAAATATACATAATAGATAAAAAAACGTTTTACTATAAAGATAAAATAGCACAAAATACATTTTTAATCAACACAATTGATGAATTAACCATAAATAACAAATATTTACATAGCAAAAATCAGTGACTAATAAGCAATTGACTGTAAGTATATTTGTGTAGCCGGTGCTAATATGTGTCTAAGTTACTTAATAATCATTTCAAGGGAGGTTACAAAATGAAATTTAAAAGACTTTTGGCACTGGTCACAGTTACAGCATTAACTGTAGCAACAATAGTCGGATGTGGTTCGTCATCCGGAACAAAAGAAAGCGCATCTACATCTACAACAGCAGATGCAGCTGAGGCAATTGCCAATGCCACCACAACGACCAAAACCGTATCCATGGGGGATACCAAAATTGAAGTTGAAGTAACGGATATCGGTAAGAGTGGTACATTTACTTACTGGTCAGCTTTCACAGGTGATTCTGCTGTTTGGGATCAGAAGAGAGTAGATGCGTTCAATGAAGCTTATGCAGATTTGAATATCAAATGTGAAGTGCAATTCGTTCCCGACGGAGCAGGTATCAATAATGGTAAGCTGCTTTCAGCAATTGCAGGCGGAACAGCACCGGATTTATTAGTAACAGATAATGCGACTTCTTCCTATCAATATGCAGCTGAAGGATGCTTCGAACCTTTGGACGATATCTTGAAAGCAATTGATTTGGATGTGAGCTCTTTCTACGACGGATGTAAAGACGTTATGTATTACGATAACACATGTTACTTAGTTCCTCAGGATACCAACGTAATTTTACTTTATTACAATCCTGACATTGCAACTGAATGCGGACTTGATCCTGCAGCTCCACCTACCACTTTGGCAGAACTGGACAAGTGGGCAGAAGCCATGACTGTACAGGAAGCAGACGGCACCTATAGCAGATTCGGGTTGATTCCATGGTTGGATTCAGGCGCAGATGCGTTTGCACTTCCTTACATATTTGGTTCAGATCCTTATAATGCAGAAACTGGCAAAATTGATTTGACTTCAGACAAGATGATTCAGTACATGGACTGGGTTCAGAGCTATGCTGAGAAATATGACCCTGAGAAAATTAATGCTTTTACATCAGGACTTGGCGGCATGTTTTCACCTGACCATGCATTTATGACAGGCAAAGTTGGTATGACTTTCACAGGTAATTGGTTCTCAAATGCTTTGAAGATTTATGCACCTGATGTGAAGTTTGAAGTAGCAGCTGTTCCTGTACCGGATGGCGGACGTGCAAACAGTACCACTTTTGGTTGTAATGTATTTGCTATTACCAAAGATTCACCCAACGCTGACTTAGCCGCATTATTTATTAAGTTCTGCGAGCAGGGTTCAGTCAATGAAGATAACTTCTCTGTATGGAGATCTATTCCTGTTATCGATGCAGCATTTGATGAAGTCAGCTTGACGAAAAACGGCGATGAAATGTATGCATTGGAAAGAGAAATTGCAAATTCACCTGCTAACGGTATTCCGGCTCTTTGCGGTGTTTCCGCTGAATTATCTCAGGAATTTGTAAGTGCTCGTGAAAGATTGATTTATGATACCAGTCTGGATCCTAAGACAGAGCTTCAGGCTTTGCAGGATAAAATGCAGGCAACTCTGGATGCAAAATAAATAATTATCAGATTTAAACCTACTCGGGCTTTTGGATAAGCACCGTGTGACTGAAAGTCCGGGTAGAGCTAAAAAGATAGTTTGTTCATACGTCAAACTCATGATGAGATGCAGTGTGAAAGGTGTGGTTGTGATTATGACTAAAAGCAATACTTTATATAAAACAGGTGTAACGTTAAGAAAGTTTTTGATTTATTTAATATTGTTATCCTTTGCCATGATTTTTCTGGTTCCCTTTTTCTTCCTATTAATGGGATCCTTTAAGACTACAAGTGAATTATTCCGCGTTCCGTCACAATGGCTTCCGGATCGCTTTCAATTTGATAATTATGTGGAATTATTTACCACAATTCCATTTTTTAGATATTTAAAAAATACATTAATTATAGTTGGTTTTAATATAACGGGTGCCATTATTTCTAACTCACTGATTGGATATGGCTTCGCTAAGATGCGTTTTCCGGGTCGAGATAAGATATTCATGATTGTTTTGGTTACCATGATTCTTCCTTATCAAGTAACCCTGATTCCACTTTATCTGATGTTTACCAAGATGAAATGGGTGGGTACCTTCTTACCGTTGATTGTTCCCTGTTTCTTCGGAAATGCCTTTTTCATTTTCTTGATGCGACAGTTTCTGGTGGGTATTCCGAAAGAAATTTTAGAGTCGGCACGTATTGACGGTGCCAGTGAATTTCGTATCTTTTGGCAGCTGATATTGCCCATCTCTAAACCGGCACTTGCATCTGTTGCAATTATGGCATTTGTGCGGAACTGGAATGACTTCCTTGGACCATTGGTTTTCCTTGGAGACGACAAACTGTATACACTGTCACTGGCGGCTTCTATGCTGAAGTCCAAACTGGATCCCAACTGGGATATGCTGCTGACATTAGGCGTTGTAATGGTGCTTCCGGTTTTGATTTTGTTCTTTGTCCTACAGAAATATTTCATTCAAGGTATTTCCATGTCGGGTATTAAAGGATAGAACCCTTCTACAGTTAGAAATTATTCTGCAAATAGACACAGATGCAGATAAGTGAAAGGCAGGTTATTTTGATGAAAAAGGAAAAGACAATCAATAATAATAGGATGAGGAAGAAAGAAGCAATTCATGGTTTGCTGTTTATTTCACCGTGGATTATCGGCTTTTTGGTATTTACCCTTTATCCAATTATTTGCTCTTTATATTACTCCTTATGCGAATATAAAGTTGTGGGAGATGCGAAGTTTATTGGGTTGTTAAACTATGTGAATTTGTTCAAAGATTCTGTTTTTATAACCGCCATGAAAAACACCACTTACATGATTATACTGGGCGTGCCCATTACCACATTTGTAGCGGTAGCGGTTTCAGTTATGTTGAATAACAAAAAGATTAAATATACAGGCTGGCTCCGCGTAGTATTTTTTATCCCTACACTGGTGCCTACAGTGGTAGCTTGCTTGCTTTGGATTTGGGTAATGCAGCCTGACTCCGGTGTATTGAACAAATTGCTTGGCTATATTGGTATTCAAGGACCGGGCTGGTTATCCAGTCCCACCTGGTCAAAACCGGCTTTTATTCTGATGATGATTTGGACCTGCGGTAATGCAATTATTATTTATCTGGCGGGCTTACAGGATATTCCGGATTCACTGTTTGAAGCAGCAGCCATAGACGGAGCAGGGTTTGTACGGCAGACGATTTCAGTAACCATTCCATTACTTAAATCTACGATTTTATACAATGTGGTTACACTGATTATAGGCGTATTTCAATGGTTCGCCGAGCCTTATATCATGACCTCCGGCGGTCCCAGCAACTCCACCATGTTTTATTCATTGTATCTATATCAAAATGCCTTTACCTATTTTAAGATGGGTTACGCTTCGGCGCAGGCGTGGATTATGCTTCTCATTGCGTTAACGATTATCTTGATATTATTCAAAGTCTTTAAGTTCGGAGAAAACGAATTTGATTAAGATATGTAAATGCAGTTATAAGCATCGGGTGACTAGAAAAGAAAAAATTGGGGAGGATTTAAGATGCGCAAAGTGAAAATCGGTATATTAGGTTGCGGTGTCATCAGCAATACATATATTAAGGATATTTTGAGACTCTATCCGGAGCTGGAAATCAAGGCAGTAGCTGACGTGGATTTGGAGAAAGTGAAGGCGCATGCACAGCTCTATCATATCGCCAATGCTTATACAGTGGACGAGCTGCTGGCAGATTCTGAAATAGAAATCGTGGTGAATTTGACTCCACCTGCTTTGCATACAGAGCTGAATCGCCGGATTTTGAACTCAGGAAAAAACGTCTATTGCGAGAAACCGTTTGCATTGACGTTGAAAGAAGCACAGGAAACTTGTGAACTGGCTGCGAAGCAAAACCTGCGGATTGGCAGTGCGCCGGATACATTTATGGGAAGCTCTCTAATGACTTGCCGCAAGCTCCTTAATACAGGGTGGATTGGGAAACCCTTGTATGTATGTGCCAATATGATGAGCAGTGGTGTGGAAACCTGGCATGCTTATCCATTTAATTTCTATAAATATGGGGCAGGACCTCTTTATGATATGGGACCTTATTATTTCTCAGCACTGATTACCATGTTTGGGGCAGCGGAATCCATTCAGGCATTATCCGGAAAAGGATTTGAGGAAAGGACTATTTACAGTGAACCGCATAAGGGGGAAACCCTACAGGTAGAAATACCCACGCATTATGCAGTTCTTGTGAGAATGAAAAACGGCATTATTGCTAATATAAATTTCAGCTTTGATATTTGGAAATCTTCAATGCCTATGATGGAAGTCTATGGAACAGATGGCACATTAACGGTTCCAGACCCGAATATGTCAGGCGGAAATGCCAAAGTTTATCGGAAAGAGCAAAAACTGGCAGAGGTAATGGGCGGCGTGGATACTGGTGAGGGCGAATCTTTTACCCTACCGGAACTGTACCAAAATGTAGGCATATATACAAGAGGTGCCGGGGTGCTGGATCTAGCCAAGGCAATTGTAAATAATACAGAAAATACAGCCAATGGAACACTGGCTACCCACGTGATCGAAATGATTACCGGCACCATTGCATCTGCTGAATATGGTACAATATATCATATGACAACGACTGTCTAGTCGCCCAGCGATTAAGACGGTTTTACGGAAAGGTTAGGTGGATAAAATGTTAATTGGAATATCATCTTCTTTACAACATGACAGCCCGGCACAGTGGGCAGAACAAATGGTGGAACTGGGTTGCCGCAGTGTGGTTTTTCCGGTGGATTACACAGCTTCCGAGCATACAATTAATTCCTACGTGGAGGCTGCAAAGGCTTTTCAATTGGAAATAGCAGAGGTTGGAATTTGGAGAAATCCTTTGGCCAGTGATGCCAAGGAACGGCAAGAAGCCAGAGAAAGAAGCGTGGAGCAATTACGTCTGGCGGATGCAATCGGTGCAAAGTGTTGTGTCAACATAGCAGGCGCAGTGGGCGGTTCCAGATGGGACGGCGGCTGTCGCGAAAACTTCAGTCAGGATGCTTGGGCACGTACAGTGGAATACTCACAGGAATTAATTGATACAGTGAACCCCACGAAAACAGCCTATTGCTTAGAATCTATGCCCTGGATGATTCCGGACGGACCGGATGCCTATTTGAAAATGATAAAAGATGTAAACAGAGACGCTTTTAAGGCACATTTAGATTTGGTAAATATGATTACCACGCCCCGCAGATATTTCTTTATCAGCGAGTTTATACAGGAATGCTTTGATAAACTGGGCTCCTATATTTGCAGTTGCCATTTGAAGGATATTCGGTTGCGTCAGGAATACACCTTCCAGTTGGAAGAAGTGGCATGCGGCGAAGGCACTTTAGATATTGAGAAGTACATTAATCTGGCCAATCAGTACAATTCGGAGATGCCCATGATTGTGGAGCATTTGGATACAGATGAGCAGTACCGGGCGAGCATGAAGTACTTAAAAGAACGACTGAGCAAGCAGGGGTTATTTTAGGAAAAGTGGATTGATACATGACATTGAATTTTAGTAAAAGAGTATGGATGCAGATAGGTAGATTTTAGGAAAAGAGTATGGAAGCAGATAGGTAAATTATGGGAAAGGGTTGGCGGTTAAGATGAAGATAATTGTACTTGGAGCAGATAAGGGACTTGGGAAAATATTGTGTGAGATGTTAGTCCAACGTGGGCATCAGGTAGCGGCAGGATATGTCAGATTATCAGATGGTGTGCCGGGCAATACCAACATGTTGCAATTACAGATGGATGTGACGGATGAAACGCAGCTGCAGGCAGCAGTGCATGCCATTAAAGATTGCATGGGTACCGTGGATGCTGTGGTAGATGTGGCAGGCGTGTTACTTCCATCCGATAGAACAGATACCTTGATGACAGAACCAATTGCCGATCTCAGAAAGCACATGGACATCAATGCAATTGGTTTAGTAGCTGCTTTTCGTACTATTTATCCGATTATGAACAAGGGTAGCAAATTTCTGGCAGTGACATCCGAAGGCGGTAGCTTTACGCTGGCTGGGACACTTTTTCCGGCATACAGTGTGTCCAAAACTGCAGCCAATAAATTCGTACAAGTATTGCGCCTGACCGTTACAGACGTAGATTTAATCGCAGTTCATCCGGGGAGAATGAATACGGAAATGGGTCAATCAACGGCACAGATTGAGCCAGAAGAATCCGCTTTGGGATTCTGCAATTTAATAGAAGGAGTTACACCGGTTGACTCAAAGCAACACTGGTTTATCGATTATTTGGGTAAACCAATGCCGGTATAAATACAGGAGGTAGAAAGAGATGGCTTTAGGAACAATGAAAGTATGTCATATCGCCTTTGTGGTTAAAGATATTGACAGCGAAATGGACAAATGGGGGAAACTGCTGGGAATTGACAAACCGCGTATTTGGAACATACCGGGTCCAGATGTGGCACCAACACTGACAAACGGGCAGCTGGAACTTTATAAGAATTGCAGGATTTCGGTGATTGAGTTCGAAAACCTGACAATGGAAGTGGTACAGCCCGGCGACGAGCCAAGTCCTTGGAAAACTTATTTGGATGAACACGGCGAAGGCTTCCAGCATATCAGTTTCGTGGTTCCCAATCAGGAGGAGGCGTATCGTACCATTGACGAAGTATGCGGGGTGAAGAATTTGTATCATATCGGCTACTATCCGGGACAGTCGTATGCATTTTTCAACACCTTTGACAGCCTGAAAACAGAGTTGAACATCAAGGTGAACGGAGACTTTACAGGGGTAATTAAGGAGCTGCAAGAGAAGGTTTAAGTACATAATAAATGAGAAAGAAGAGGATTAAGTATGGAAGTAAAGAAAATTTTTGACAATGCAAAATTTGCACAGGTAGGATTTGTAGTAAACGACATCGAAGCAACAATTAAGCAGTATGCACTGGTATTTGGATGTGCAGCACCTTCAGCAGTGCCTGCCGGAGATTATGCAGTAACACAGACCAAGGTGTTTGGACAACCTGCTCCCGAAGCAGACAGCAAACTGGCTTTCTTTGATCTGACAAGCGGCGTTCAGTTGGAGCTGATTGAGCCCAACGAAAAACCGTCCGTATGGCGTGATCACCTTAACAAATACGGCGAAGGAATTCATCACATTGCTTTCGTGGTAGACAGCATTGACGATACCGTAGCAGAATGCCTGAAAATGGGCATGGTTCTGGAACAGGAAGGCTTCTATGGAGATGCTTCCGGCAAGTATGCTTATCTGGATGCATTTGACAGCCTTAAATGCCGTATTGAACTGCTGGAGAATTTCAAGAAATAATGAGCAGTCGGTAGCCGTAAATAATTGCATCAAATAAAAAATTATCCCCTCAAAAGCTTTGATTAGTTCAAAGACATTTTGAGGGGATTTGTTTATGACATACTACCTTCGCCGCCCATCATGCGCGTCATTTCCTCGATTCTTTCTATGGGAAAAGGCGGTTCGCACAGGGGTTTCATAGCAATGCTCATAAGCTTCATGGGATTATCATCAGCAGCTACACGGTTGGATGATAATGCACCGCAATAGCGACATCTGTGAATAATCGCCCATTCACCACTTTTCCGAACCCAGACAGAAACAGGCTCCATAATACTTCCGCAATCGGATTCTCTGTCTCCCGGTTCAATATCCACATGCTTGGAGCACAGACAATTGGGGCAATGATTCCGGTGCCCACTGCCTGCTCCATCTGGAATCACCTCTCTGCCGCATTCCTTGCAGATAAATACTTCATTACATGCATGCTTCTTGTAATAACCTTTTTCATATTGCTTTCTTTTATTTTCACGATTCACTTTTATTACCTCTTCATAATGCTACTTGATTTACGGGTTGCGTTTATTCCTGCCAAAAGGCAATGAGCCCAACTCAATCACAAAATGAGAAGAGATAACAATATTTTAGTGTACAAAAAAAGCACGACCATACAGGCATGCTCCTCAACAAATATATATAAAATATGTTAAGCATATAGTAAGGCAGGAAAAGGAATCAACTTGCATTCGTTACCACCATGCAAATCATCCCCACAATATTTAGTTGTTGCTTAAAACCATCCTGACTCCGCTTAACATAAACGTCCTCCGTAAATAATTTTATTAATGTTACTAATGGCATCATTATAAACAAGACAAGGGGGTTTGTCAATAATTGAGGGCATTAATTTCAGTAATTCCAGTAATGATTTGCTTTGATTTGCATAGAAAATCAATAACGAATTAGTTAAGGAATAAATAAGGAACAAATAACGAACGATTAGCGAACAAATAGCAACAATAAGGAACGAAATGTTTAAATAAGGAACACTATGTGTTATAATATTAATATGTTACGTAACAATGTATTTGGAGGTAATCAATATGTATGAGCCGCATTTTGAATATACAACTCAGATAATAAACGACTTACTCAGTATAGAACGATATCGAACAGCGTTAGAATACTTATCTTTGCCAACGCGTATCGAGCAGGAATTGATATATAAAGCAAAAATGAAAAAAACACACTTTTCTACAAGTATAGAAGGAAATGTTTTATCTTATGATCAGGTAGAACGAGTCATTAATAAAAAGGGAAGTGATACTAAAATAAATGCTGAAAGAGAAGTGCTAAATTATTGGGATGCACTTACTTTTCTGGAACAGTCATACACAAATAAACGGGAAATAACAGTTGATTTTATCAAAGAACTTCACGGATATATTGCTAAGAAAAAAAGTGTGCATAAGAAATCTTCTTTTCGGGGGCAAATGCCGCCGGGTGTATTATTTGCTGTTTACGATAACAGAACTGGTGCACCGGACTACATTCCGCCAGAATGGACGGAAATCGATGGATTAATTGACGATTTAGTGAAATGGTATCATAACGAGCAAGAAATGCCGATTCCAATTAAAGCTGCTATTATGCATTATCAGTTTGCAACAATTCATCCTTTTGAAGATGGAAATGGAAGAACATCGAGGTCTTTATCCACTTATGTATTAATGGAAAGCGGGTATGATTATAAAGGTTTTAATTCCATGGAAGAATATTACGCCATGGATTTAGAAGGATATTACGAAAATCTGCAAATGGGATTACCTGCTTTATACTATGATGGACGTAATAACCCACCACATCTTGAGCAATGGATTGGATTCTTTTTGCGAATTATGGCACTAAATGCAGAAAAAATTTATGAAATAGCTCAAAAGGCAACAGTTAAGGAAGAAACAAATTATTTGCTTGATTCTCTTAGTAAAAAGGATAAAAAGATGTTACGCTATGTGTTGGAAAATCACATGGAAATTATTAAAACAAGTGATTTGGCAGATGTGTTCATGGTTACTCCGAGAGCAATATCTAAATGGTGTGGAGTATGGTGTGAGCGGGGTATTTTACTGGCTAATTACAAAAATATACGGATAGTTTCTTATTCGCTGACACCGGAATACAAATCAATAGAATTGAATGCGCTAATATAGTTTGCCCGAAACTGACGATAAAAGTGTTAAATCCAAAGGATCAGAAGATGGTATCACCGGATAGAATACAAATAGAATCAAAGAAAAAAGAAAATGAGAATGTTAGGTTTCGCACTTTTTTGAAAATCCATGCAAATGAAGAAGAACTGGATGCGCAGTTCCTTCGCTTACACGAAGAGTTATTTGCTGATTATAATTGCTGTAAATGTAGGAACTGCTGTAAGATGTATAAAGGAAATATTCCTGAAGAAGATATTAGTAAAGATGCCCAATATTTGGGAATCACAGCAGAGCAGCTTATAGATTTCTTTTTGGAGAAAGCAGAATATGAAAACGGATATCGTACAAAGCATAAACCTTGTGATTTTCTACAAGAAGATGGGAATTGTAAGCTAGGGGACTGTAAACCGGATAGCTGTCAACAATATCCATATACAAATCAACCGGAGAGGTTATCCAGCTTGTTAGGTATATTAGATACTGTGACAATATGTCCGGTTGCTTTTGAGATTTTTGAAAGATTAAAGAAAGAATATAATTTTAAGTAAGTTATTACAATACAAAGATAAAAGAAGATGCGGTTGAGTTTTTGCTTGAATGGGAAATGGCATGGTAAGTCTTATGGAGAATTGGAAAAAACAATTAATAGAATATGTAAAAACCCTTGATGATACTATGTTACCAGAAGAAGCCGAGGAATTGTTATTAGCTGAATTGGTACGGATAAAAAAGGAATTTTCTATTAATCTTCAAGATTCCATGAAAGAGGATATTGCGGATAACTCACAACAGTTAGATCAGTCCATGAAGATGACGGAGTTAATTACTTTGTATAGGGAACTATTTTACGGTAGGCAGGATATATATGCTGTTCATTGGGAAAATGAAAAGACGGGAGCGCATGGATATGCACCTAAATGTAAGAATGAATGGGATAGAAATATTTGTGGAAAGTCTATGCGGATTAAAGGCGCATGCAAAACGTGTTCATATAGAGAAAATCAAGAAATTACCAATGGTGCAATACAACAACATTTTACTGGTATGGGAAGAAATTCGCTAGTGATGGGCATTTATCCTTTGCTGGAAAATGAAACCTGTAGGTTTTTAGCGATTGATTTCGATAAGGGAAATTGGAAAGAAGAAATTGTAGTAGCAAAATTTATTTATGCTGAATATGGGATTCAAAGCTATATTGAAAGATCACGCTCTGGAAATGGTGGGCATTTATGGATTTTTTTTAATGAACCTATAGAGGCGCACATAGCAAGAAAACTCGGAATTAAAGTGTTAGAAACGGCTATGAATAGAACTGGAAGTTCTAAGTTTACTTCTTTTGATAGATTGTTTCCAAATCAAGACCATATGCCCAAGGGAGGATATGGAAATTTGATTGCGCTGCCATTGCAACGTCAAGCAGTGGAAAATGGAAATAGTGTGTTTGTAGATGATAAATTCAGAATGTACTCAAGTCAGACGATGATTTTGCAGAATATTGAAAGATACAGTAGAGAACAGATTATGAATGTTTTGAAACTTTTTCCGGATGTTATTCTACAGGACATTAATGATAAGGAAATTGAGGAAGAAGATAAAGCACTTCCGTGGGAAAGGAAAAGGGAAGAGAAAATCCCGAGCGATTTACCGCAAAGTATTGAAATTGTTCTTTATGATAAGATATACATAAACAAGCAAAACTTACATGCGTTCATAAAAAAGAAATTAATTGGCATAACAGTGTTTCATAATCCAGAGTATTATTTGGCACGCAATCTTAGAAAAAGTGTGCAGGATATTCCTATGTGGATACAATGTTTTGATGAAGATTCAGACTATCTTCTACTTCCGATTGGCGTTGAATCGATATTGGTAGAAATATGTAAGAGCTATAATGTTGATGTCAATGTGATTGATAAAAGATTTGGTGGAAAGCATATAAATGTAGCATTTTACGGAGATTTAAGGGAAAAGCAACTTAATGCTGTCGAGAATTTACTGGCTGTTTCTAATGGGATATTACACGCCAATACTGCATTTGGAAAAACAGTAGTAGCCATAGCATTGATTGCAGAGAGACAAGTAAATACTTTGATCATTGTGGATAAAGTCAGCTTGTTGAATCAATGGTGTGAGCGTTTATCAATTTTTTTGAATATTTCCCGAAATGAGATAGGTGTTATTGGGGGAGGGAAAAAGAATCCAACAGGAAAAATTGATGTTGCGGTAAGTCAAAGTCTTTACAGAGACAATAAGGTTTCAGAACTTATTAAGGGATATGGGCAAATTATATGTGACGAATGCCATCATGTTTCTGCAGTAGGATTCGAGCAAATAATGAAAAATAGTCCTGCAAAATATAAATATGGATTAACTGCTACATTAAAACGTAAAGATGGTAAAGAGAAAATTGTACTTATGCAGCTTGGTCCAGTGAGATATAAAGACTTATCTAAAGTTACAAGTGAACTGGAACATAAAGTTTTGGTCAAGGAGACGAGAATCGCCTGCAACGATTTGGGCACTGGGCATACAACCAATGAACTTTATGACTGTTTATATATTAATGCAATTCGAAATATGCAGATTGTTATGGATGTCCGAAATTGTTTGGATGAAAAGAGATTTCCGATTATTTTAACAGAGCGAAAAGAACATATTGAGTTGTTGGAAAAGGAACTTGCTCCATATGTTAGTGTCTATAAACTCCATGGCAGTTTGAAAAAGAAAGAACGCGAAAGTATTATGGATGAACTTCAGCATCTTCCGGACGATGCCCGGAGGGTGATTATTGCAACTAGTAAATATATAGGGGAAGGATTTGATTATCCGATTCTGGATACATTATTTTTAACATTACCAATATCTTGGAGTGGACGGGTAAAACAATATGCTGGTCGCTTGCACAGAGAATATCATGAGAAAAAAGAGGTACGCATTTACGATTATCTTGATTCAGGGATAGATGCCGCAATGAAAATGTATGGTAAACGTTGTAAAGGCTATCGTAGTATGGGGTACGAGATAATAGAACAATAAAACAGAAGAAGTCGACGATAATTGGTAATATTGCTAAAGTTGGGCAGAATGCTGATTAATATGTATGTTAATTAACTTGTTAATATATACTAT
>CAZNAP010000007.1:0-50027 GCA_964571145.1 uncultured Lachnospiraceae bacterium
TAACTAATAATGTAATCATATAAATATGTATGCCTTTCTTTTCAAGTTGATTGATATGGATTATTAACATATTTCATAGTTAGTCACCGAGTGACTAATGCATATAAGCCCTGTAAATAATAATGATCTATATCAGATGAATAGCGTAGCTTAGGTATATGCTGCTTTGGAATATACTTCTCACACAGAGAAATTAATTCATCCAGCATATCTTCTTGAATAGGATTACCGGTTAAAATAATCTGTGTTGGATTAATAATCGCAATGAGCGAGGCAATTGCTTTAGACGCAAGTCTCAACACGCCTTCTCTTGTATCTAAAAGTTCAATTTGCTCTTCATGTGTAATATCCATTGGCAGAAAAGATACTTCTCCGGCAAAATTTGTACTGCCATGAAAAATACTTCCGTTAATAATGATTCCACAACCGGCACAAACCTTGTCAAAAAAAGATACCAATGCCATAGAGGATTCTTCTTCAGGTGTTTCCTCCTGATAAAAACCATATGCTATTAAATTCATATCATTATCAATCACAACATCTATACCAAATGCCTTTTCCAAACTTTCTCGAAGGGAATAATTCTGTAATGCTTCAATATCACAATTTTCTATTATCATATTGTGATTTACAATTCCCGGAACCCCAAATCCAATTGCCTTTATTCGAGGATATTTCTTAATAATATCAGCAATTAAATTTTCAATTTCCTGATAATTCAGTAGCGGTTTGTCTATACTGTTTCTTTCTACTACCTGTCCTAACACATCCATTACACCATAATTTAATTTTCGTAATCCTCCAATTGTGGTAGCATACATACACAAAATATAGGAAAAACGCTCGTTAATACGATATGCTTTAGCCGGTCGACCAACTGCACCCGCATTAATCGGTTCCTGTACTTCTAATATTTCACCTGTCTGGGCAAGTTCATTTAGCAAAGTATTGCAGGTCGCAACACTGAGTCCTGTAATTTTCGAAATTGTGTTTTTAGTACCACTTGGTATTGCCTTCAGCGCATTTTTAACAATTTCAATATTATAACTTCGAACTTGTGCCGTATTCCTGACATTAACTGCTGTATTCATCCCTTTACTGATCCTCTGAATTACATCAAATATGTGTCGTATTTATTATTATTTTAATTATTATAACTATTATAATAATTATTGTCAATAATGATTTAACCTATAATACTATAACCCTTTAATTCTATAGTCACTCGGAATTCGAATACTTTGAATATCAGGTAACTATATATCAGAAATCGAGTATTACCCGTCAAAAATGTTCATTTCAATGCTGCTTTTGTAAACGAGACGGGGAAAACAACTTGAATGGCCTTATTTTACATGTGAATTATTTTGGATACAAGCGGTAAATGAAGAAATTAGGAAATCAAAGCAGGTAAAAAGCTTCGTCAAAGAGAATTAACCCGTTCCTTAAATAAGAAAGTCCTAAAATCAAAGAATAACGACGGGTAATTGGTGGGAAATAGACATAAATTACCTGATTTTCTAGAACTATCAATACCTCATAGAGAATATTCACCGATTTTCTAGAACTATCAATACCTCATAGAGAATATTCACCGATTTTCTAGAACTATCAATATCTAACAGGGAATATTCGCCGGTGTCAAGTGAACATTCCCTTTTATCACCGAATATTTTGTTTGGTCTGCGAATAATCATGTTTTTAGTCACTCGGTGATTAGAGTTTGTACTATATTATTTATTTCTTCTCTGCTATAATAGCAATCATGATAACGAATATGACAAAGGGAGCTCCCAGTAAACTGATCTTTACTTTTGCACTCCCGCTAATGATAGGAAATATTTTTCAACAACTTTATACTGTAGTCGATACCATGGTCGTAGGGCAGGCACTGGGCGTTGGAGCTCTGGCTGCTTTAGGTGCTACTGATTGGTTGAACTGGCTCTTTATGGGACTTGTTCAGGGTTTTGCGCAGGGATTTTCCATTCTTATGGCTCAATCTTTTGGTGCAGGAGACTACAAACATCTTAAAAAAGTCATTCATAATTCCATTTTCTTATCCGTTCTCTGCTCAGTTCTTATTTTAATTGCCAGTCAAGCTTGTGCAGAGCCGGTTCTTCGACTCCTTGGTACACCGGATGAAATTTTGCCCAATTCTCTGCTCTATCTGCGGTTTATCTTTCTTGGTATGCCAATTATTATGGCTTATAACTTATCGGCTTCTATATTACGTGCACTGGGAGATGGCAAAACGCCTCTTCATGCTATGATTGTTGCCGCCATTACAAATATTGTTCTGGATTTACTTTTTGTACTTGTATTTCACTGGGGAATTGCCGGAGCTGCTGTAGCAACCCTATTGGCCCAGCTTTTATCAAGTATTTACTGTTTTTATTTTATTAATCGAATTGAAATTCTAAAATCTGTGAAAGAGAAGTTTTCTTTAGATAGCGATATTTGCAAAAAACTATTAACCTTAGGCTACCCCATTGCTTTTCAAAATGCAGTTATTTTTATTGGCGGAATGATTGTTCAGTCAGTTATTAACAGCTTTGGCGTTATATTCATTGCAGGATTTACCGCAACCAACAAACTTTATGGTATTTTGGAGTGTGCCGCTACTTCTTATGGTTATGCCATGACTACTTATGCAGGCCAAAATTTGGGTGCTGGTAATACCAAACGCATTCGTAAGGGTGTCAAAGCTGCTGTTTTAATTGCTTTGATTACTTCACTGTCCATTTCCGCTGCCATGATTATTTTTGGTCCCAACATTCTGGGATGGTTTCTATCTGGTGATCCGGAACAGGTATCTGCCACATTGGCAATTGCTTATCATTACTTGACAATTATGAGTATTTTCCTGCCTATACTGTATCTTTTACACCTAATTCGCTCTACGCTTCAGGGAATCGGCGACACCATGATGCCCATGGTATCCGGAATCGCAGAATTTATTATGCGTGTAGGTTGTGCATTAATACTGCCCCGCTTCCTGGGACAAGAGGGCATTTTCTATGCCGAAATCCTGGCCTGGCTCGGGGCAGATGTTATTTTATTTGGTGCCTATTTTGTTCATATATTAAAATGGAAAAAGAATACTTCTATAGCAGTAAATACACCACCGTTATAATCAATCCAATACAAAACAACAAAAGTCCAAAAGACATGCTTCGACTGATAATGGTGCTGTCTTCTGACCATTCCTCATAAATCAAAGCATATTTGTGTTCATAATCTTTATGTCGGGGTTGTTTGTGCCATATAGTTGCATTTCCAAGTTTCACTAATCCGTTCATCAAGCTTCCGGCTATATGCGTCAGACGGTTGCCTTCCTCCAGTTCATGTGGAAGCTTGCTATCTCTATAAATAGTCTTTCGCAGAAGTACGACAAATGTATCTACAATAGAATCCAGAATTCTGCAGATTACGCCAAACACGAAAGGCAGAGCCTTCAAAAGAATGGGACGATAAATCAAATCTTCTAAATCCAGATATTTATTCCAGCGATTCACGTAAACGCGCGTACCTTCTTCTTTTTTCATCATCCATAATCTTACAACTAATAAATAAACCAGTGCGCCGATTCCAATGGAGATACCGGCTCCTTTTAGGTTTTCCATAGACAACCATACGATTTCTTCTGCTTCTGCTGTTACCTGCATGAATCCTTGTCCCATATCAGCTATAGAACCCATTACCTGATTAGGGAAAAAGCCCATAATCGGAAGTACCGTTGCACTTAATGTAAGAGCAAAAGCACTTACTTTATTCATATACTTACCTTGCAGCGTATCAAACTTCTGCTGCACTACCTCATCCGTATTCTTTTCAACAAACAAAGCCACATAAAGCTTGGTCATATAGGCAACTGTCAAGCCTCCACTGATTAAGAAGCTCCATTCAATCAGCTGCATTGCTCCTACAGTAAACATGCCCACTACAGTTCCCTTGGAAAGCAACGCTGTATATTCTACAATACTTTCATGAATCAAAGTCTTGCTGACATACCCATTCCATAAAGGAATACCACCGATTCCAAGTGCACCCATTAAGAAAATATAATTCAGTAAAGGTTTCTTTCTGCCAAAGCCTCGAATCTCATTCAAATTCAGCTGATGTACATTCATAAACACCACGCCTGCTGCCATAAATAAAGCCAGTTTAATCAAAGAATGATTAACCATATGCAACAAGCTTCCTCTTACAGCCAACAAATTCTCTGCACCCAGTAATCCGGACATGCCCACACCTATCAAAATAAATCCTATCTGTGAAACCGAGGAGCAAGCCAGTGTACGCTTTAAATCCACTGAAAACAAAGCCAAAATAGCCCCGATAACCATAGTACAAACGCCAATAATCAAAATCAAACTTCCCCAAGTGGTATTGCCAAGGAAAATATATCCTGTCAGAACCAAAATACCAAACATGCCTGCTTTTGTTAAGATACCGGATAATAACGCAGACGCCGGTGCCGGTGCAACAGGATGTGCTTTAGGAAGCCAAACATGTAACGGAAATGCACCTGCTTTTGCTCCAAATCCAAACAACATACAAACACCTGCTACCCAAAGAGTCGTGGATGAAGTCTGCGTGCCAGAAGCCTGTACATTCATATAAATCCCTTTCAGTTCAGCAAATACCAAGGTACCGGTTTCATGATACAGCAGGAAAAGACCCATCAGCATCACCAATCCACCAATCACTGCGATACCCAAATAAGTTGCTGCTGCCCGCAAAGACTCCTTTTTCTCATCAAAGGCAACCCACACATAGGAGGTAAAGGACATTATTTCGAAAAATAAAAAGGTCGTGTAAAAATCTGCAGACAAAAATACACCTTCTGTTGCAAAAAAAGTCAAAATGGTAAACACATAATATCTCTTTTTATTTTGATAATGTGTTAAGTATTCTTTTGAAAAAAGAGTGGTCATTAACCACATAAAAGCGGCAATTGTTCCGTAAAGTACTCGAAATCCATCTATTGCAAAATGCAGACTCATATCGGAACCTCCTTCTAATAAATACCTGCTGCCACATCACTGAAAAAGCTGACAATAGGTGCAGAATGCAAACCGAATAATACTATAAAAAATGTAAATACAAATAAGGGAATCAACATTTTCCAGTTAGGATCTGTAAATTTGGCATTTGAATTCCTGTCAAAATCTTGAGACGGGAAGAAAGCACGTACCACAATTGTCAGCATATAAATTGCTGTCAAAAGTGCCGAAATCAATAAGCAGGCTATCCCGCCGTAGGCAATTCCGTTGCCGCTTTCCACTGCTGCCGCTGCCAAATTCCATTTACTTACAAATCCTGATAATCCCGGTACGCCCATAAGTGCTAATGCGGATACTGTAAACACACCAAATACTGCCGGCATGCGATAACCCAGACCATCCAACTCATGAACATAATGCTTATCTGTCTGATGCATAATGGCACCGGCACAAAAGAAAGAACTGATTTTCATAACCGCATGAAAAACCAAATGTGAAAGTGCCCCCACCATACCCAGCGGTGTCATAATTGTTACACCAAATAAAATATAAGACAGATTACTAATCGTTGAATAAGCCAGTCTTCTTTTTAAATGTGTTTCCTTTACTGCCCTGCTGCAACCATAAACAATTGTAAACATGACAATCAGCATGACTACGTTTTGTGCCCATGTACCTTTCAAAAAGGCTACTCCAAAACTGTAGTAGGTTAATCTGATAATTGCAAATGCACCGGATTTAACTACTGCAACAGCATGTAATAATGCTGTAACAGGCGTAGGTGCAACACCGGCATCAGGAAGCCAGGAATTAAACGGACATATGGCGGCTTTAACGCCAAATCCCATAAATGCAATCACATAAATTAACAATAAAACATTGCTTCTGTCGCCAACTTTAACTAAATCCAAAACCCCACCAAGCTTAAAGTCTGTAGTGCTTCCATAAAGAATAATAAAGATTAATCCAATGAATGCAAAAGCAGCACCGCCTAAGGAATAATACAAATATTTTCGACTTGCCAAAATAGCTTCTCTGGTCAACGTATGCATCACTAAGGGCACTGTTACCAGTGTCAACAACTCATAAAAGAAATACATAGTCAATAAATTCGCTGCAAGTGATATACCCAAGGTTACTCCGTAAGTCATGGTATAAAATAAAAAGAAAATCTTTTCATGTTCCTCTTTCGTCATATATTCGAAAGCATACAGTGTCGCAAAGGGCCATAAAGCAGAAACCAGTCCAGCGAAAACCATGCTCATGCCATCTACACCAAAACTAATCGACAGATTTCCGGTGAAGTTAGCCAACGTAAATACTGATGTTGGCCGATGCAAAATCAGATACCAAACCAGTAAGCTGTTCAATATCACCATCAGCTCTAAGAAAACTTCCATATGCTTTCTTTGCTTAAAGGGAATCAGGGGAACCAGGATTCCGGTAATAATTGGAATTAATATGACTGCTAATATCATAACTATGCTCTCCCTTCTCCTACATTAGTTTTTCTAATACAACCACTAGATAATCAATCAGCTGATTCGGAAATAATCCAATCAATACTGACAATAATGTCATAATTATAATCGGTACCAACATAATTGCTTTGGGTTCTTTTTTTTCTAATTGTCCGGTATCAAACTCTGCTCCCGGTAAGAATCCTTTGATTGTAATCGGCAGTAAATACCCTGCTGTCAGCAATGCGCTGACCAATAGAATCACGGGACCCAACCAGCTAAAGACCGCAATTTCGGAAGAAAGACTGCCCTGTGCCAAATACCATTTGGTAATAAATCCTCCGGTAGGCGGAATGCCGATTAATCCCAATGATGCAAAGGTGAAGCACCACAGAAGTATGTGCATTTGCTTTCCGATTCCCTGCAACTCCTCCACTCTTGTTTTGCCTGTTTGATAAATAATAGCTCCGGCACACAAAAATAATGATGCTTTAGCCAAACCATGACACAGCACCTGTAAAATACTTCCAGTTACAGCTTCTGTATTCATAACTGCCAGTCCAAACAAAATATAAGAAACCTGACTAACCGTAGAGTAAGCCAGTCTTTTCTTCAAAACAGGTTCTCGATAGGCTAGCATGGAGCCCATAAATATAGTAATCAATGATAATACAAGCCATACGGTCTGTACCCATGTTCCCCGTAAAAAGTCTGCTCCGAAAATATAGTAAACCACACGAATCAAAGCCAGCACACCTGCTTTTACGATAACTGCAGAAAGAACTGCAGAGGCCGGTGCCGGTGCAACCGGGTGAGCTGTCGGAAGCCATGCCTGCATGGGAAACATGCCTGCCTTTACCCCAAATCCAATGAGCATTAACATAGCAATTCCCAGTAACAGACCTGTATGTTCAACTCCTGCCTGTGCGCTGATCACACCGCCCTGACTAAAAGTCAGTGTATTGGCATATTTTTCGATGAAATACAGACCAAACAAAGCCATATAAGCACCACTTAATGAATAAAACAAGTATTTAAGTGCCGCCATGATTGCTTCCTTGCTCCTGTTATGTAGCACCAAGGGAAAAGAAGAAACGGTCAATAGCTCGAAGAACAAATAAAAAGTAATCAGATTACCGGCGAAACACAAAGCAATCAATACACCCAGTACAATCAAATAAAATCCAAAATAGCGATGCTCCTTCTCCTCATGTTTCATATATTCAAATGAATATATTCCGGCACAAACGAAAATCAATAAAGCAATTACAACAAAAATAATACTGATTTCATCTATGCGAAATAGAATCGGCAGCTTGTCTGTCAAATGAAAAAATGTGAATAATTCCCCGGCAGAAAGTGAACAAGCCAAATATACCAATACAGCGGTCACTGCAAATACTGTACTAACTGTAATGAGTAGCGGCTTTCTACTTTTTGCTTCGTGCAAAGTACCTTTCAGAAGAAGGCAAGCTCCTGCCACAATCGGGAAAAATATCGATATTAATATATAGCTCATATGAGCAACCTCCTTAAGCAAACATAGCAAGACCCTGTTCGATTAAATCTACAATGGGCTGCGAACTGACACCCAGCAGTATATTCAGAACAATAAAACAAACTAATGTGACAGCATATAACTTCATTTTGGGGAAAGAAATACGCTCATATTCTGTTCCTTCTATTGAAATCGGTGTATAAATACGAATGACGGTCTTCATAAAATAAATAGCATTTAGTATTGTACTGATTCCCAGAACAATCAGTGCCGGTAACATCTTGCCATCATTTTGTACTGCGGCTTGTGCAAATAAGAGCTTACTAATAAATCCGGAAAACAAAGGTACACCCACCATGGATAAAGAACCTACCGTAAACGCTACTCCCGCCCACTTATTTCTGTATGCTGCTCCTGTTAAATCAATAAATTTTCGACTGCCTTTTGAAACATCGGTCAATCCAATTGCTGCTATAAATAACAGCGATTTCGTTGCCGCATGGGATAAAATATGAAATACACTGGCAGTCATACCTGCTTGTGTTCCCATACCGATACCCATATAAATATAGCCAATTTGTGCGACAGAGGAAAAGGCAAT
This sequence comes from uncultured Lachnospiraceae bacterium, assembly GCA_964571145.1. GTDB lineage: Bacteria > Bacillota > Clostridia > Lachnospirales > Lachnospiraceae > Suilimivivens. Next base: position 8,566 of record CAZNAP010000007.1, read on the forward strand.
CATTCTTCTTACATCATTTTCTCTGATTGCACTTAAGGAACCAAAAATCATTCCCATTAATCCAAATAAGAATAATACATCTATGATTTTAGAGTCATAAAAAACATCAAATCCAATGACGCGGTAAATAATTTTAATCAGTAAAAATATATATCCCTTAGAAACTAAGCTGGATAAAATCGCTGCTGAAGAAACCGTAGAATACCCATACGCATCCGGTAGCCATGCATGAAAAGGAAACAATGCACTTTTAATTGCCAGACCCACTGACATAAGTGCAATGGTAACCAGCAATGGTATTCTATATCCACCTGCAGCTGCAATAATTCCTACCTGTTCACTGATATTACTCATCAGCAAATGTCCTGTCAGGTCATAAAGCATACAAATTCCCATCAATAAAAGACCGGAACCCAAAAGACTCATAATCATATATCTTGCTGCTGCTTCAATTGTTCGACCATTTTGGCGAATCATAATCAGACCACACGCTGCGATTGTATTGATTTCCACAAATACATACGCTGTAAAAAGGTCATTTGTATATACCAGTGCCAATAAGGAACTCAGCAAAAGATTCGTCAGTACATAATAAAGAAATATCTTGCCCGCATCCACCTCTTCATCCAGTTTTTTCTTACCGCCCCATAGAGACAACAACATAATCACACTGAAAAATAAGGCCAAAAAGGCTTCCAATACACCGGCACGAATTTCATTTCCCCAAGGAGCAGGAAACTTACCCATAACATAAACAAAAGCTTCTCCTGTATATAAGGTATATCCCAATGTAAAAAAGCTCAAAACTGCTACTGTCAAAATTAACAGGGTATTAACATATCTGGCAATTTTACCTTTCAAACCGGAGCTGATAATTCCTGCAAAAAGGCATAATAAAATCGAGATTGCCGCGAAGTTCCGTATGATACTCATTTACAGACCCTCCTTTTTTAAACGAATCGATATTTCGTCCAAATCCAACGTGTGGTATCTCTGATATAATCGAATCGTAATAGACAACATTAAGGCACTGACTGACACAGATACTACAATTCCGGTTAAAACCAATCCACTGGGAATCGGATTAATGTATGCCTCCATACTCTGCACCCCATTCACAATGATAGGGGCTTCTCGTCCCACAATATAGCCTTTTTCTGCTAAAAACAAATAAATAGCTGTGTCCATGATATTTAATCCAATGATTTTCTTGATCAAATTGCTTTGTAAAAGTAAATTTCCAAATCCAATTCCAAATAAAATCATTGCCACTGCTTCGCCATAGTTGGCTAAAAGATTTGCTCCCATATTATAGCCCTCCCCTTCGAAACAATGCATAAAATGCATACATGGTACAAGCTACTTCCAGTCCTACACAGATATTAATAGGTAGAATAATCCCACTGCTTAAAATATGTCCCGGAATACCCAGCGGAATATGATTTGCAATTCCGTTTGCACCTGTAATATAGAAATAAGAACCAATCACACCATACATACACAGTGCAGTAATCTTCGCAATTTTATAGATATGCTCATTAAAAAACCGCTGTGTTCTCTTAAATCCAAAAGCACTGACATACAAAATCAAGCCGGCACCCATAATTGCTCCGCCTGAGAAGCCACCACCCGGAGATAAATGTCCGTTTAAAATCACGTAAATACCAAAAATAAAAATAATGGGACATAAAACAAACGCCGTTCCCTGCAAAATCGCATCATTTTTAGGCTCATAACGCCGATCATTTTTGACCTCTTGCTTTTTCAATACAATATCATCCACCATCAGCAATACCATAACGCAGCAAGTGGCAATAAATAATACATTGGTTTCTCCAAAGGTATCAAACGCTCTATAGGTTAAAATCATACCGGAAACGATATTCAATGCACCTGTTTCCTGTAAACCATCTTCAATATACCGCTGGGATACCAAATTGTTATCAGGATTGGCTGGATTTCCCGTTTGAGGAAGAAAAGAAACCGTAACCAATAAAAATCCTACCAATACTACCAAGAACAAGACTGCTGCTGCAACATAAATCTTATGAAAAACATGAATCTTTTTATTATGTTCAATATCGTATACCTTATCCCGGAGCATTTGTTTTTCTTTCATTCTCTCCAAAATGGTTTCTTCCGGTATCTCTTCTTCTATTTGAGGATGCATTTCCAACGTGCCCAGATACGGAGCTTGTGTCCCTGACAACCACCTGAAAAAGCGAGATGCAAATGTCTTTTCATATTCCTTTTGAGATTTTAATTTACTCATGAAGCTTTTCCTCCTCCTGTATAAGCGTGGAAGTTTTCTTTTCTGCTTCTTCCTGTTCCTTTTCTATTTTAATAGCATGAATTTTCTTTAATGTGGCAAAAAATAAAATACTGGTAACTCCGGCACCAACAGCTGCTTCCGTAATCGCTAAATCCGGAGACTCCAAACAAACCCATATAATCGACATCACCAGTGAATAGGACATATAGATTAAGATAGAGTTCAGTAGATTTTTGGAAAAGCTAACGGAGATTGCGCATACAACCAAAAATCCTAACAATAAAATCTGCAATAATGTCATGATAGTTCCCCTCCATTACTCTGCGCTTCTTCATTTATTTCCTTTTCCAATGTTGCCAGTTCCTCATAAATCTGGCAATGATCTTCTAACTTATCGTTTGTAGTTACTTCCAGTCTGGCCAGCAAATGAGAAGCTACCGGCGAAGCAAACCATAGAAACACAATAATTAATGCCATTTTCAAGGTTGTAAAATTTAATCCGGAAAAGATCATTAATCCAATCAAAGAAAAGCTGATGCCTAAGGTATCTCCCATAGCAGCTGCATGCATTCGGTTCAGTACGTATTTGAAGTGAAAAATTCCGTATTGCTCTATGACAAAAATAATCAGACCACATAATAATAAAGCTCCACCAATCAAAAGTCTAATCCATTCCATGATTTCCATTTGTCACTTCTCCTTCCTGCTTGACGGCTTGCTGCTCTCCGTTCTTTTTATGCTGTTTATGCTGCTTTTCCTCATAAACACCCATATAAACTTTCGAAATTACGATAACTGCCAAAAAACTAACCATGGCATAAATCAAGCAAATATCAATTAAATAACCTTCCTCTAATAATAGGGATAAAACAGCAATCATTACCATAACCATGGTTCCCATCATATTGACAGCTACAATTCGATCGGCAATACGTGGTCCCCTAATAGCACGAATCAAACATGCAAATAACATAATAGCTAGCACAATGAGAACCACTATGTAAATCCCTTGATAAGTCATTTGCAATACGGACACATTCTCCTTGATCTGCATATCAGTCTATCGCCTCCAATCTCTGTATTAAGGTTACAAAAATGGAACTATTGATCCCTGCCGCCAGTTCTTTATCTAAACAATGCACCACATAGTTATTTTCTTCCAGAGAAACAGTAATGGTTCCCGGAGTCAGCGTAATGGAATTAGCAAGTAGCACTCTTCCGGGCGTTGTTTTAAGATCTGCTTGAAATTGAACCACTACCGGTTCTATCACATACTTAGAAGACATAATCATACGAATTACCGCAAAATTAGCCTTGATTATTTCTGTCAATAAAACAAATACATACCGTAACACTAACCCAATTCTTTTTAACATCAACAAATCGTTTTTAGGTCTATAACCTAAAAACTTACAAATAAATGCATACATGAAGCCGGAAATTACGATACCAAACGCTGCTATTTCCCAGTTCAATTGTGCGTTAAAAATAACCCATATCAAGAAAAATATGAGATACATACGATTACCATTCCTTTCGTAAACTTATTCTTTATGCAGATATCCTAACTTCCACAGATATCACAATTTCCGCAGATAAGCAGGTGTGGCTTACGCCATCACCTGCTTGATTTTATCTTCTAATTCATTTTTTGATACTACTCCCATGAGCGTATCAACTGCCTTACCGTCCTTAAAGAATACAAAAGTCGGTATGGACATTACTTTAAACTCTTTTTGTAATACAGGATTTTCATCAATATTGCATTTACCAATTTTACATTTTTCTCCATAAGTCTCGGCCAACTGTTCTACCAGAGGTGCCATCATCTTACAGGGACCGCACCAGTCTGCATAAAAATCGACCATGGCCGGCAATTTACTTTCCTTTATTTCTACCTCAAAATTACTGTCTGTTATCTTTGTTTCCATAGGCTGCTCCTTTCTTGGCGGCAACATTGCCCTTTCACATTAGTATAACCTGTTTCTTCTTATTATATATTTACAAATCGGATTTCCTATAGAAGAAAACTTTTCTTCGTATTCTGTCATTACATTTCCCTGTATCATATCCGCATCATGATGTAAATCAAATGTTACTTTCTCAGCCTGCCATCCTGCTAAAGGAAGTTCTTCCAGCGCAAAATCAAATAATTCTCTGTTATCTGTTTTAAACTCCAGTATTCCGTCCTTTTTTAAAAACTTGTCATATCGTGCCAAAAATTCCTTAGAGGGAAGTCGACGTCTGGCATGGCGGTCTTTCGACCATGGATCTGAGAAATTTAAGTAAATCCTATCTATTTCCTCTTCCCCAAATACCTCTGTAATCGTTTCTGCATCCATTCTGATAAATCTCAGATTGGATAAAGGTTCTTCGTCCATTTTCTGTAAAGCACGTAATAATACACTGGAATACTTCTCAATACCTATATAATTAACCTGTGGATTCTGTTCGGCCAACTCACATAAAAAACGTCCTTTTCCCATTCCAATCTCTATTCGAATAGGATTTGTGTTTCCGAATAATTTCTGCCAATTTCCTTTTTGCTCTTCCGGATTATGTACTACTAAAGGACTCTCGGCAATGATGTCCCTGGAGCCACGAATATTTCTGAGTCTCATTCTGCTCTTTCCTTACTCTAAATATTAACATATTTTTATCAGTATTTATCTCTGTCACTAATTTTACACCATTTTTTTGAAAAAAGAAAGAGAAATTACTTAATAATAGGCTTGTCAATAGAATGCGCAGAAGTTAAACTAATAAATAGATTCCTTCGGGAAATACTAAGATTAAAAACCAAGAGGTGTAGTGTGAAAAATGTGAATGATACAAAATCTAAACGAATAGGACGAGCCTTTCTCTGTATAACGCTATGCTTTGCTCTATTCTTACTGACACCTCTGACCGCCTATTGCGCTCAGCTCACAGAAGAAGAGTATCTAGCGGAGGCGTTACTGCGTAAAGAGCTTCCTGTGCAAAGCAATGAAATTGAGAATTGGCCTACTGGTCCTGCACTTGGTTCTGAATCTGCTATCCTTTTAGAAGCAAATACAGGTGTGGTTTTGTACGCTAAAAATATAGATGAAAAACTATACCCTGCTAGCACCACTAAATTAATGACCTGTTTAGTTGCCATTGAGCATTGCAAAATGGACGAAATGGTCACCTTTTCCCATGATGCTGTATTCAGTATCGACAGAGACAGCTCCAATATTGGTATTGATGCGGGCCAATCCATGCCCCTTGAGGAATGCCTTTATGGTATTCTTGTAGCATCTGCAAATGAAGTTGCCAATGCAGTAGCAGAACATGTTGCCCGCAGTAATGAAGAATTTGTGAAAATGATGAATGATAAAGCGGCTGAACTGGGTTGTACAAATACTCATTTTATGAATGCTCATGGACTCTATGACGACAATCACTATACCACCGCCCACGATTTAGCAATTATCGCCAAAGCTTTTTTTCAAAATGAATTGCTTGCCAAAATCAGTAATACAGGTTCCCATCATTTTGAACCAACTGCTACCCAGCCTGATGATTTCACCCAGCGAAATAAACATAAACTGGTCAACGGCGAAATTCCTTATGAAGGTATGAAGGGTGGAAAAACCGGATATACCGATGAAGCCAGACAAACACTTGTTACTTGTGCTACTCAAAATGGTATGAAACTGATTTGTGTCATTATGAAGGAAGAAACTCCGGAGCAATTTTATGATACAGTAAAGCTCTTTGATTATGGTTTTGCTAATTTTTCTATTGTAAATGTTGCTGAAAATGAAACCCACTATACAATTAAGAACTCCAATTTTTTCCAGACCTCGAATGATATATTTGGCAATTCCAAGCCTATTTTGTCTTTAAATAAAGACAGCTATCTCATTATGCCCAAAACGGTCACCTTCGAAGATTTAGATTCTGAAATCTCCTATGATACCACTTTGGAAAATGAAGTAGCCGTAATTCAATATTATTATCATGATACCTATGTAGGTACAGCAACCATAGATTTAGCAGGCAAAACTGGTTCCACTTACAATTTCTCCGAACCAACCGATGAAGCTACGCTTGCAGAGCAAGAATCACAGTTGATTATTATTAATGTCAAATTTGTATTATTGGGAATCTTAATAATTGCAGCACTTTTGATTATCATATTCTTTATTCATTCCATAATAACCAATTACAATTTTCTGGATAATCGCAAAGACCGACGCAGAAGAAGAAAAAGATATAAAAGAAATCGGAAGGACGGACCTCACTTTTCCTCCTCCCGATCTAATAAATTTAAATTTTAGTTGTTTTTGTTTTATGTCTTTCTTTTGCCTGATTTCTTTTTTGTAATAGTTTTTGATAACCTTCTTCCGAAATAAACTTAGAGGTTTTCACTACATATACACCATTGTTTTCCGATTTTCGTATTCTGATTTTGGATTTCATATATCCATGAACCGGGCAACTGGATACACTATAGTAATGTCTTCCGTTGGGTGAAAACCAGCGGATTTTTTTTCTTAGATTCTTATTACACAGATAGCATTTTGTACTGATTACTTCCCAGTCTTCCAATGCCTTTTGTTTGTCGACAAATTCTCTGGAAATATACTTCATATAATCGCCAAACTGAATATGCAACTCTTCCTTACGGTTTTTAGGTAATATATAAGTATCAATTGAATAGTTTACTAAAACATCCTGATCCAGACAAGCTAAAACTTTAGCGGTATAATAGGCGTCACTAAATGCTCTGTGAAACGGAATATCTTTCTCGATTTTTAGGTAATCAATGGCATATTCCAAACTTCTTCTACTCTTCTTATCTTCAAAAGCAATACTGAACAACTTCTGTACATCCAAAAAACAGATTGGTTTATCACTTAGTGCTTCCATTTGATAAAATTGCATATTTCTTTGTAATTCATATAAATCCATTGGACCCCAGGTGCAAAAAACATAGTCATTTCCACACCATGTAAGGAACTGTGACATCACCTCTGTAAATGGTTGTCCCTTCTGTAAATCCTGCATATGTAAATGAATGATTTTACTGGTAATACGGTGCATGTGAAGATATACCGTTGGCTTAATCAGCTGATTGAATTCATCGATCATCTGCCTTTCGCCGTTCAGCTTAATTGCTCCCATATCGATAATTTCAAATGGCATTTCTTTCACTTCCAGTTCCTCACCGGTATTGCTTTGATTCCATTCTAAATCCAATACTATATAGTCCATACTTGCGACTCCAAGTCCGTTACCCTGCTTCTTGCGAAACAGCACTCTTTTTATCTCATCTCCTCTCATTTTATCATACTATGGTTCATTTGTACTACTATTGCTTATTTTTTCTTTGCTTGCTCAAAAAGGAATTTATGAGTAGCTTTATATGATGCAGTTTCAGACCAGATAGGTCCTCTAATTATTTTATAACAATTTTTTTCTGAATCTACTATATAGTAAAAAAATAAAGAAAACTGCTGTGATGACCATTGGAATCGCACATAAATAATTATTTGTAATACATAATTTGGCCATCCAGAAACTGGGTAGAAATCCAAACAGGTATTTTAGGGGTGTTAATACAAAATAGGGAATCGGAATACCCAAAATCAAAATACCACACAGTTTGACGATTGCGATTCCTTCCATTTTGTTATTTGCTAATGTAACCACTAAAAGTGCAGTTAAAATTGCCAATAGGCATCCGCCAAACGATAGAACCAACATCATAACCAGATTCATTCCTGATATGGAAAATATTCTCAATAGAATCATATCGTACACAAAAGAAATAATGCATGGGAAAACAATTCTGGTAACTAAATATCCGCCTTTTCCAAGTGGTGTAACCGCATAGTATTTGGCAACTCCACAATCCATCTCTTCCAACACTACCATCACTCCGGCAAAGCAAAACATAATCGGTGTCATAACAATAATCAACATATCGAAAATGGCATAATACGGGGTAATAATAGCCGCTTTTCCATAATACTGACATAAAAATTCTTCCAATTCCGGAATCAAAAATTTGAATGCAGCACCGGCGAAAATTGGACCAATTATACAAGCTGCCATCATCAAATCATTCAAAATTTCTACCAAAAATGGCTTAAATGCATACAGGAGTTTTCTCATATTTTAGCTCCTCCCATTGTGCGAAATGATTTGGTAACTGCACTTCTACACATCCTAAAGGCTAGTACAATCCATACTAACAGAACTAACACATCACCAATCCATACGTTTGACTGTCCCATAATCAGTTGAATAGCAGCAACACCGGGATGTAGAATCCACAGTTGCGATTTCAAAATTCCAAATATAAATAATATTGCAGGGACACAAAGAAAAATTTCAAATGGAACTACCGCTACAATAAATCCATTTAAAGTATCTACCTTTGATGCAACAAATAACCCACATAACGAAAAAAGTACAGAACCAAGTCCAACACCCAATAGTATGAAAACGATATTGCTTATTCCAGCAAAAATACACAACAATACACCTACAATGATTCCAATTACCATAAGCGGTACTACTTTTGCAAAGATATATTCTCCTATCTTAACAGGTGATACTGCCAGAGAAGACTCAACGCGCTGACTTTTTTCAAACAAAACCACTGCTCCCATAAAAAACAATCCCATAGCAGCCGGATCTGTATAAACTAAAATAATTGCTGCTGTTTCTCTTGCTGTTATTGGAAGAGCCGCAAGAATACATAAATAAAGTGCTGTAAAAACTCCGTATAAGGGAACAATTCCATATTTGACTAAAAATCGCATTTCTCCTATGATTAAATTCTTTATTCTCATGATAATTTCCTTCCGGTAACATCCATAAAAATATCACCCAAACTGGGCTCAGAAGAATGAATCGTCAAAAGTCCGTTTTGCTTAATCAGTTCCTGAAGCTTTTCTTCACAGTCTGTCTTATCCAATAAACACTCTTTACAAATCTCTGTATTGTGATCTAAATAACTATAGCTTATTTTCTTAGCTCCTTTTTCCATAATCAAATGATGTGGTGAATCTAACGCTTTGATTTCGCCATCCACAATAAAAGCAACCCTGTCGCATAATTCAGCTGCATCTTCCATATTATGAGTGGTTAAAATAATCGTAGTTCCAAGTGCTTTTTGCTTTAGAATAATATCCTTCATCACTCTGGCATTAGACGGATCCAAGCCACTGGTTGGTTCATCCAAAAATAAAATTTCCGGTTTGTGTGCCAGCGATTTAACAAAATTTAAACGGCTTTTCATTCCCTTAGAAAAATCGGAAACCTTCTTATCTTTATCACGTAAAAGTCCTACAGAAGACAGTAATTCTTCAGCATCATACTTATCCCCTGAATAGAGTGATGCGAAAAAATCCAGATTCTCCTTGGCTGTTAGTTTTTCATATAAACTGGGATATTCAAAATCAACGCCAATTTTCTCATAGTATTTATTGTCGTGTTCTTTTACTTCAATTCCGTTTACAATCACTCTTCCGCTATAATTCATCAACATTCCAATTAAAATTTTTTGAATGGTACTTTTTCCGGCACCTGATGGTCCTAAAAAACCAAAAACTTCTCCTTTATTTACCGAAAAATTTAAATCCGTAATAAATGGCGTTTTCGTATAGCTGAAGCTCATGTTGCTAATCTCAATTGTTTGCATTGTTTTCTCCTCATGTATTGTTGCCTAAATAATTGCTTCTTCCGGCTTTTCTGCTTCATACATCGCATGCTGCTTCTTGTACTGTTTAGGCGTCATGTTTTTACATTTTCTAAAAATTTTAATCAAATGACTGCTATCAGAAAAACCTGTTTCCTGACTGATATAGCTTAAATCAAAATCAGTAAATAACAGCAAGTCTTCTACTTTGCAAACTCTGATAAATTCAATATATTCTTTGCAGGAACGGCCATAATACTGTTTGAAATTCTTCGCAAAGTAAGAATAACTCATATTACACATATCTGCCAGTTCTTCCACTCGAATCTGATCCCCTACATGGGCATCGATATAACCTGTAATTGCATGAATTGAAGTCACATCCGCTGAATTGGCTACAGCATTATCCGTATTTAACCCTTGTTCTCGCCATAATCTAATAATTTGTACTAACAAATAACAAATTTTATTATGAACAACAATATCGTATCCGTAATTTTTGTTTGCTATTTCAGACTGACATTCTTTAAAAATATCTTCTATTGGTATCTCTCTGATTCGCTCTTCTTTAAAACAAATATTGGTCTTTTGAACCCGGTTGGCATGTTCCAGTATGGTTCGCAATTTAGGTGCATAACTATTTTCCGTATACAAATTATTAACATCAAATTTCAATACATCAAACTTGGGCGACACATTTGTAGTTGTATAGATTGAATGAACCGACTCCGGATGAAAAAGAATCATATCTCCTTCTTCAACAATATAACTTTGGCCATCACATTCTACCAATCCGGTACCTTCTTTCATGAAAAGAATTTCCATAAAATAATGCCAGTGGGGACGTACTGGGAATCCCATGACACCAGCGTCATATGTAAATGCTTCATAGGGTGAATTTAAGGTATCGCTATATTCAAACAAATATTGCATATGCTTCCTCCGAATAGGTTTTTACAATTTTTGTATGGCTATATTATAGCGAATTAGACTTATAAGTGCTATAGTTTTTATAAATTCACTGATATTTTTTAACAAGAAAGGATTAGTGACGATTATGCAATTTATTAAAGGTATCACTTTTGGCTCCTTTGCTTGCAAAGGTAGTTTTGAAACAAAAGAAGCTTTTGAAAGTCTAGATCACCTGATTTCGGAAACCGGTGCTAATTTTGTTACTCTGGTTCCCAATGGTTTACAGGATACTCCACAATCTGAAAAAATAGTTTTTAACACCGATGCAACTTTATCCGATGATGAATTAATCAGTGTAATTAACTATTTGCATCAGGCCGGTCTCATGGTAGCACTCAAACCTACGGCTAACTGCAAAAACGGTACTTGGCGTGCTTATATCAACTTCTTTGATAAAGATGTACATTGCGAGCCCAAGTGGAAAAACTGGTTTGCATCCTATACCAAATTTCAGCTTCATTATGCTAAAATCGCAGAAGAAACACATTGCGAAATGTTTATAGCCGGTTGTGAAATGGTTATGAGTGAACGCAGAAGCAAAGAATGGCGCAAATTAATATCCGATATTCGCAAATACTATTCAGGACCGGTAAGTTATAATACGGACAAGTATCAAGAGGATCATGTAGACTGGTGGGATTGTGTTGACTATATTTCTTCCAGCGGCTATTATCCGCCGGGTGATATGGAACAAGAATTAGACAGAATAGAAGAAGTTGTGGGTAAATTCAATAAACCTTTCTTCTTTGCAGAATGTGGCTGTATGTCTACCAGTGGTGCCTCCAAAGCTCCAAATGATTGGAGAGTGCGCGGAGAAGTAAATCTAAAAGAACAGGCTGACTGGTATACTTCGCTGTTTGAAGCTTGTAAGAAACGTAGCTGGGTTGGTGGTTTCTGCCTGTGGGATTGGAGTTGGAAACAATATCCATTATGCAAAGCCTCTACAAATGGTGGATATGAAATCTATGGTAAACCAGCTCAAGAAGTAGTCAAGAAATATTACGACCGTTTTTAGTTTTAACTAAATTGCCTCCTTTTCTTTATTTGTATTCCCTATAATTTTGGCTGCCTTGCAATCCCCGCTAGGCAGCCAAAACATTTTACTCTTATGATGTTCTTATAATTTAAATCCTTAATCTAATTCCTAAAAACCAAAACCTAATAATTCAACTAAAATACCTGAAATCACACCAATGACATACAGCAGTGCTGTAATTTTTAGGTTTTCCTTCCAATTATCATTCACCTTGAACAAAATTAGTAGACCTACTCCCGAACCTGCCAATAAACCGGCTATCATTGCTCCGGCACTGAGAACGCCTTCCAAATACAATTGTGTGATTACAACAGAAGCCGCACAATTTGGAATTAAGCCTACCAAACCTGCCAAAATTGGCCCTATGATTGCTTTATTAGAAATAAATGCTGCCAGTGTATCTTCCCCTATTAAGCTAATCACCAAATTCAACACAAACGAAATCACTATAATATACAGAAAAATCTGTAAGGTATGACTAAGCGCAGAGCGGAATATTTTGCCTTCTCCACAATGGCAATGTTCATGATTACACATATGCTCAATTCTGAGTTCCTGCTCCTTCTCGCCACTTCTTCGACGTATCACTAAATCCAGCAGGAAGCCGGCTATCATACCAATCACTACTTTTAGCAGAAGAATTTTAATAATCACACTAATTGGTGCCTGTTCTGAAATTAATATAGGCAACATTTCATCTGAGGTGGATAAGAAAATAGCCACTAATGTACCAACGGTAATAATTCTTCCTGCATATAAATTAGATGCTGCTGCAGAAAATCCGCATTGGGGTACTACTCCCAAAAGACTCCCGAGAGCTGGTCCAGCTTTTCCTGATTTCTTGATCAATTGAGTCACCTTACTACCTGTCTTATGTTCAATGTATTCCATGACTAAATAAGTTAAAAACAGAAAAGGTAACAACTTGATACCATCTATTAAGGTATCCATAATTACATCCAGTAACATCTCTATCCTCCGCTTTACTATTTGTACAATTAACAGTATAATTATGTTATATTTAAAAAAATATCTTCTTTAATTGCGTTTTATCACATGTTAACCAGCCGACACAAGCGGTCAATATTTCATATGAGGTATTTTATGAAGCCCTTGAATACCAACAATACTATAAGACAACTTTATGGAAAAGTAATTGTTCTTGTCTGTCTTTCTCATGTCATTTTTACAATTATTTTTGCGTCTCTTAAAGTAGTTCCGCTTGTAATTTATAGTTTACTCAGTTGTTTTTATTACTTGGGTCTTTATCGCTTGGTTAGACAGAAACATTATCGTGTCATTATTATTTTAATCCATTTTGAAATTTGTTTATTTACAACAATCTGTTGTTGTTTCCTTGGCTGGGGTCTTGGATTTCCAATCTATTTGATTGCGTTGTCTTCCTTAGTTTATTTCTGTCCCTTTAAACGTAAATACATTCCTTATCTTTTTTCATTTGTGGAAATAATACTCTTTTATACTTTAAAGATATATACTTCTGTACATCCGCCTATTGTGACGATTATGGACTCCGGTATGTCAGCACTCTATTATTTTAACAGTATGTGTTGCTTTGCCATTATCCTCTATGCTGCATTTACTTTTAAAGTTTCTGCAACTACCACGGAAGAAGCTTTATCTCAGGATAATGACAGATTACAAAACATGGTTGACCATGATGCATTAACTTATCTTTGGTCCAGACCTTACTTTGTAGAAAACTTCAATAGAATCTCCGCATCCGGTAATAATATCATTCTAGCCATGTTGGATATTGATGATTTCAAAAAGATTAATGACACCTATGGACACGAATGTGGCGATTATGTTCTTTCAGAATTATCTAAAATCGTTCGTGCTATGTGCCCGATTAATTCCGGCATCTGCCGGTGGGGTGGCGAAGAATTTATTATCATTTTCTATGGATATGGTCCTGACTATATTTTCTCTCTCATTGAAGATATCCGTTGCAAAATAGCTGCTTTTCCATTTTCATACCAAGGTAATCGCCTCCATATCACTATGACATTCGGTGTTAGCTCCACCATGGAATCCAGAGATATGCAGGAACTCATTCGACTTGCTGATAACCGCATGTATTATGGAAAGCGTAATGGCAAAAACATTTTGATTACAACAGATTCCACCGATTGAGCAAATAAAATATTGCATAAATCAATGGCTGATGCACCATATAAATAATCAGTGAATTTCTTCCCATTGCAGATAAGGGCTTACACCCCTTTGTAAATAGCTTGTTCCATAGTTTGACTGACATGTTTTTCTTTAATACCTGATAAAAGAAGTATCCTGCCAAGAACAGAAAGAGCCATGGCATGAGCGAGAAGTAATCTGTAGAATAGAATCCTGGATCCATAAATCCTAAAAAAGTCATGATTTTGCCCTGATACAGGGTCTCCGGTATTTTCACCAAATTCCAATCTTCAAATCCCAAATAACCAATATTAATATTTCTTGTGAGAATAAATAAAGCAACACTACCTATAAATCCCCACAGATTAGATATGCGTCTTAGTCCCTTTTCCAGCAGAAATACTATTAGCATACAACTGCCTATACAGGTTAATACTCCAAACTCTACCTTATTCTCGGGCATCCAAACAATCGTAACAACTGAAACAACTGCCCCTGCGCCAAAAACAATTAAACCTCTTTTGAAGGGATGTTTGCCCATAGACCAGCAAAATCCGGAAAGCAAAATAAAAGTCCAACAAATACTCTGCTGCCAGATATAGGCATTTTCACTTTGATACCACGCCCAGTTCTTTCCATAAATATTTACTAAATCCCAGCAAGCGTGGTATCCTATCATACTTAACAATACCAATCCTCTGATACTGTCGAATAAACCATAACGTTTCTTGTTATCTATTTCTTCCACCACCTTGTAGCTGTCACAGAACTACAGCGTATAACTATTTAAGTATTTATCCTGTTCAGGTGTTAATACATCAATTTCTTTTCCTAAGAATGCAAGCTTTCTCTTGGCTACATCCTTATCTACAGCTACAGGTACATCAATCAATTTCTCAGTTAATTCGCTGCCGTGCTCAACCAAATATTTAGCAGATAATGCCTGTATAGCAAAGCTCATATCCATAATTTCAGCAGGATGTCCATCGCCTGCTGCCAGATTCACCAAACGACCTTCTGCCAAAACAAAAATCCACTGGCCGGTAGGCAGCTTATAACCCATAATGTTCTTTCTCTGTTCTCTGCTTTCTACTGCTATTTCACGTAATCTAGCCATATCGATTTCGCAGTCAAAATGTCCTGCATTACATAAAATGGCACCATTTTTCATTACCTTAAAGTCTTCTTCATCAATCACTTTATCGCATCCTGTTACTGTTACGAAGAAATCACCTACTTTAGCGGCTTCGTTCATAGGCATTACATCAAAACCATCCATAACTGCTTCAATCGCCTTAACCGGATCGATTTCTGTAACGATTACACGTGCTCCGAGACCTTTGGCTCTCATTGCAGTACCTTTTCCACACCAGCCATAACCAGCTACTACTACAATCTTACCAGCTACAATTAAATTCGTAGTTCTGTTAATTCCATCCCAAACGGACTGGCCTGTACCATAACGATTATCAAATAAATGCTTACAATCTGCATTGTTAACACGCACCATTGGAAACTTCAGCTCTCCGGCACGATTCATAGCTTCCAGACGGATAATTCCTGTTGTTGTTTCCTCACAACCACCAATAATTGCCGGAATCAATTCGGGCATTTTGGTATGTACCATATTAACTAAATCTCCACCATCATCAATGATAATATTGGGGCCTGCTTCCAGTACATGTTTGATATGTGTTTCATATTCATCCGGAGTACAGTCATACCACGCATGTACTTCCAACCCTTCTTTTACAAGTGCTGCTGCCACATCATCCTGTGTAGATAGTGGATTTGAACCTGTTACAAACATTTGCGCTCCGCCTGCCTTTAATACCAGACAAAGATAAGCCGTCTTCGCTTCCAAATGAACAGAAAGTGCTATTTTCTTTCCTGCAAAAGGTTTGGTAATACTAAATTCTTCTTCTAATGTTCTAAGTAAATCACAATTTCTCTTAACCCATTCAATTTTACGTGCTCCTGATTCTGCTAATGCGATGTCTCTGATTTCACTTGCCATTTTAAATCTCCTTTATTTTCTTATTAATATGCTTCTTATCGTATACTTTTTTGTTAATATGCTTTTTTGTCCAATCCCATACGGATAATGATTTCGTTTACTTTTTGGTATACCAGTTTTTCATCCATACTTAGTATCTTGCGATTTTCCATGGTAACTTGTCCGTCTATAATCACTGTTTCTACTTCTGAGCCATTGGCTGAATAAGACAACCCTGCAATAAGGTTATTTCTGGGAGTAAGTGAAGGCGAACACAAATCTAAAATTGCAATATCTGCTTTCTTTCCTACCTCAATGGAACCTATTTCCTGTTCCATACCCAGTGCCTTTGCTCCGTTTATGGTAGCCATTCTAAAACCTTCTCTGGCACTGATA
Source organism: uncultured Lachnospiraceae bacterium (assembly GCA_964571145.1). Taxonomy (GTDB): domain Bacteria; phylum Bacillota; class Clostridia; order Lachnospirales; family Lachnospiraceae; genus Suilimivivens. The sequence continues at coordinate 25,067 of CAZNAP010000007.1, forward strand.
CATTGTGGTGTTTTCTTCACTCCCTTATGAATCAAAGTCAGTAAACTCAGTTCATGGAATAAGTTCAAGCTGTTGTTGCTGGCTGCTCCGTCAGTTCCCAAACATACATTAATACCCTTTTCCAGCATCTCAGGTACCGGAGCAAATCCATTTCCAAGCTTCATATTGCTGGCAGGATTCGTAACCACGCTTACATTTTTTCTTTTTAAAATATCCATATCATGATCTGTAATCTGCACACAGTGTGCTGCAATCGCCGGTACATCAAAAAGTCCATTCTGTTCTGCCATTTCAATAGGAGAGCAACCATACTTATCCTGAATCTGCTGAATTTCACTTTCACTCTCAGAAAGATGCACATGAATTTGCATATGATTCTTTTTCGCTTCTTCTGCTACGATTTTCATAAATTCATCATCACAGGTATAGGGAGCATGCGGAGCCAGCATGAAGCTTAAGCGGTCACAATCCTGAAAAGCATCTCTTTCTTCATAAGCTTGTTTGAGTCTGATTTGACCAGCTTCATCATGACCGCTTCCAACCAGTCCTCTGGATACTACAGCACGCATACCGGATTCTTTCACTGCTTTGGTAGTCTGATGAATATTCATCTGCATATCGTTAAAACAGGTTGTTCCGCTTTTCATCATTTCGATGATTGCCAGACAAGCGCCCCAATAAGTATCTTCATCTGTCATCTGTTGTTCAATCGGATCAATGGTTCCAAATAACCAATCCATAAAGCTTAAATCATCAGCCACGTTTCTCATAAAAGACATATAGGAATGTGTGTGACAATTAATCAGTCCCGGTATTGCCAATTTATCCTCTCCGTCAATTATTTTATCCGCATGAAATCCGACGGGTTCCTGATTCAGTGACACTATTTTATTTCCTTCTATATAAATGTCTGTTTTCTTAACCTCGTCTTTTTCTCCTGATGGTACGATTGCCAAAATGTTCTTTAATAAAATACCCATTTTTCCTTTTCCCTTATCCTTTATCCTTTTTTTATTTATTTACAATGTTTCTGTCTTGACCCTTTAAAAATGCTTCGATGTTTTTACAAGTTTCACTTACACATCTGTTTCTTGCTTCTATACTGGCCCAGGCCATGTGCGGTGTAATCAATAACTTGTTGCTATCCATAATTCGGCTTAATGGATTACTGTCTTTCATAGGTTCTGTACCGGTTACATCCAATCCCGCTCCGGCGATGTAATCTTGTGTCAAAGCAGTATAGAGTGCTTCGTCATCTACCACCGGTCCCCTTGCTACATTAATCAGTATAGCCGTTTTTTTCATTTTCTGTAAAGCATCCAAATCAATTAATTTTCTTGTTTTATCACTTAACGGACAATGTAAAGAAAGGAAATCCGACTCTTTTAGCAAAGTTTCAAAATCTACCCTCTCATAATCCGTACAAGTACTGTTGCCCGATGCAGAATAAAAAATGACTTTACAGCCAAAGGCTGTGGCAATCTGTGCAACCTTTCGACCAATGTTTCCCATACCGATAATGCCCCAGGTTTTCCCTGCCAGTTCTGTATAGGGAATATCAAAATTGGAAAAGCGATCCTGCCTGCTGTAAGCACCTGACTTCACATACTCATCATAATGATGTAGCTTCTCCAACACATAAAAACATAGTGCAAACGTATGCTGTGCAACTGCGTCTGTTGAGTAATTCACCACATTGGCAACCTTAATTCCTCTGCTGCTGCAATAGGCTAAATCCACATTGTCAAAGCCTGTAGCAAATTCACAAATCAATTTCACATTGTGTGCTTCATTTAACGTATTTTCATTTAAAGGTGCTTTGTTTGCTATGATTATTTCAGCATCTTTAACCTTCTCTTTCACATCAACTTGCGTTGTGTTGGGATAAACGGTCACTTCTCCATACCGTCCCAGCTCATCCACGGATACATCCAACCCCACACTGTTTCTTTCCAAAACGACTATCTTCATGCTAATCTATGCTCCTTGTTTATTTCCACAAAAATAATAGAGGGTAAATACCCTCTACTATTATACATAATAACATTTTGTTTGAACAGTTATTTCCGATAAATAACTATGACTGCCTATAAAGGAGCTCATGATATCCGCATACTAATCCAACTTACTTCCACATTCTCCGCAGAAACGTACTCCCGGTCGATTGACCTTGCCACAAGCCGGGCAAACAGGTTCTGCCTGTGCCTGTAATCTGGAGCCACATTCCTGACAGAAATTAGTCCCCTCTGGATTGATATGGCCACATGATTTACAGGTAAACCGATCCTCTTCCTCTGCCTGCATTCTTTCGGCTTCTTCTTTTTCTCTCTTTAGTGTGTCTATTTGAATCTGTGCATTGCTGATATCTTGCTTAATAGCTGCAATACTGCTTGCATACTGTGGATAATTAGCTGCTGCTTCGCTATCCATGACTTCTTTTCCAACTGTTTCATATTCCTTAGCAAGTTTTTTCTGTAAATCCGTTACTTTCGTTTGTGCATTAAAAATCTTAACATCGGGATCATCCTGAGGCATTGCTCCAGCAATTCCCTTGATTATTCCACCTAAAAAAGCTCCACCATCCATTATACTTTCCTCCTATTCACCTAATACTTCATCAATATCCTCTTCTGAATAACCCATATCAAGCAGTGCTTCTCTGTCTTCATTTTCCACTGCTTCTATTAAATTTTCATATTTCTCGGTTCCTCCCATTAAGCTGACAGGTATAAAATTCTTTACTAAGGCCTTGGCTCCAAGCCCTACCACCAGAGACAAAACCAGACCAATGGCCATGAAAATCAAACTGGCTCTTGCCCAATATGTTTTTTGAATTTTCTTACAACCTCCAAAAGACCATATTAAAATTAAAATAATATTGATACAGGGAAGGAGCATTAACAGGGTAATACCTATAAAACCTCCTGTTGTAATTGGTTCATATTTCGTTCCCTTAACCTCCGGCTCTCCATTTTCTACCGGCTGCGCTGTCATAACCGGTTGAACTGGAACTGCCTGCGGGATAGGCGCCATCTGTTGCACCGGTGTTGTCTGTTGTACTGGAACTGCCTGCTGCACAGGCATGGTCTGTTGTACGGGTTCTTCAGGTGCTTTTGCTCCGCAGGAAGTACAGAATTTACTGCCATTTAGCGGAGTTCCACATTCTATACAAAATTTTTGACTCATAGTTCCTCCTCATCTGCATCATGTTTATGCATTTTTCATTTTAGTAAAGTGAATCAACTTCCGAATAATCATCCGGCAATTCAAACATTTCTGCAGGAACATCCTCTGAAATACTTTCAATAATCATAACTGAATCTATTCCCATCGTCTGTGTCCAAATTGCATATAGGTCATTTCCATCCATATAGAATCGAATAGGAACTGGTATCACAGAATCTTCAGCACCCATATTCATTACTATCTGAAATTCGTCATAGTCATAATTGCCATTCTCAAAATCTGAAACTTCCGACATGCCTGGAATTTCACCATTGCTGCTCTCTACGAATTCCATATCAGAGTAATCTACCTGCATACCGTCCAACGTGGCTTCAATATCTGCCACCTCGGTTTTTGTGTAAATCTTCTGCGCCATATCAATATCATATTGATATCCGTCTAGTATGAGTGACCAGGTTGAATATCCCATCATTTCAGAAATAGACGAACTATTCGTACCGTCAACCGCTGTTTTACTTGAACCTTCTATACCCCAAACATAAGCCGTATATTCTATATAATACTCACCGCTAGACATTAATTCTGCATATTTTCCGGATGCATAATCTTTAAACTTACCACTGCTTTTCTTTTTATCTTTAGAATCAGAATCTTTTCCAGCCTTTGCTTCAGTATCTTTATCTTTATCTTCTGTATCTTTATCTGCATTTTCATCTGCGCTTTCCTCATCTGACAAATCGGACAGCTCTTCTACGTCCTTCAAATCCTCTAGCGCAGTCAAATCATATTCGCTGGTATCAATTCCGACAACATTCTCCAGAAACTGCTTTATTTTATCCTCTTGCTCCTCACTGTCTTCTACTATTTTTTTTGCTTCTTTTAAGTCCTTTTCCAATTTGTTTCCACATGCAGTAAGAGAAACTACCATAACTGCCATGAGAAAAATTGCTATTGTCTTTTTATATGTATGCTTGCTCATAATCTCCTCCTTTGCTTTGTTATATTTTTGCTCCACAAGAACCGCAGAATTTGGTTCCCGGATCATTTTTTGCCCCGCATTGTCCGCAAAATATAGGTTTCACACCTGCATTACCTGTCACACTCGCCATTACCGGAATAGCTGCCGCTTCACCCGCCTGTGCATAACCGGAAGAAGGTTGTTCTTGCTGTCCTTTTTGGAATAACTCTTTGAATTTAGCTGAAATTCCACAAAGTTTCCCGTATAAGTCAAATGTAATTTCCGTACTGGGTGCTACTTCCATATAAGCCTTCATGGTTTTAACCAAAATATAGCTATCCATAAACGCAAACTTAAGAGTCCATGCAATCAGACAAGCCAATAAGAAAGCTACCAAGCCATTCCATCCCAGTGCTTTAAATAAAAGTCCAAGTGCTAAAAAGACCACAATTACCACTACCACCATTGCTAAAATAACCAATAACATGGTTTTAGCTGCATTTTTTAGTAATACTTTCCAGTTTTGTGCGTAAATAACAACACCGTCTGCTGCACTCTTAAAGGCTCCCTGCTCTTTCTTATAGAAGGTATATCCCAAGCAACATTCATCTATATATCCTAAAGAAATCTCAATGAAAAACTGTCCAACACCAACCACGGCACTCATACCAGGAATAAAATCCAACGCATTTCCTGCTTTTTGCAATACATTCTGCAGCTGCTTTACGGCTCCGCTTACCAGCTTATCAACTGCAAAATAAACATTGGATTCAACAAATCGATCCTTCACCATTTGTTTTCCGACTTCAACCTGATTGGCAGGAATTTGTCCGGTCGTTACTGCGGTAGCAATTACTGCCACATGCCCCGCCTTGACCAAATATCCTATATAATGCATGAGGAAAAAGCGAATCGCTCCTGTTGCACCAACCCAAATAATGAGCATAATTGCTCCTACTTCTTCTCCGAATAATAATCCAATTCCCATTAATATCAGAAACAAAATCAGAGATGCTCCTACAGTCACTAACCCCAGTACTAATTTTGCAATACTAAAGGGCATTGTCTTGGTAAAAATTTCTCTTGCTGTCATATTCTCTCCCTCTTTCTTTACAATCACAATTTGTTAACCTTCAAATTTGGTTCCACATGTTCCGCAGAACTTAATTCCTTCCGGTACCTGTGCTCCGCAATTTGTACAGAATCTGGGGGTCGGTGCGACTGGTATCTGAGCAACTGTTTCAGTTGATTCCGGTTGTTGTGCTGCTGCCGCAGTTGCGGCTTTGGCAGCTTCGCTTTCTGCCTTAATTTTTTCTATTTCTGCCTGTGCCTCTGCAATTAATTTATTGTGTTCATCAATTTCTAAACAAAATTGCTGCGATTCCGTTTCTAAAACGACGCCTTCCTGCCATTTGGTATAGTAAAACTCACCAATTTTCTTATAAATCTCATTAATAGCTGATTTTTCTGAACTGATTTTACTGTTCAGTTTAGATGTTTCGATTGCATCATTTGTTTTGTCCCCAATGTTTTTGGCGATATCGCCAAGTTTGTCAAAAAATGCCATTTTTACACTCTCCTTTTAGGTTCAATATTTTACATCTGCGATTGCCTGCTTTTCCTTTATTTGGTATAGTAGAATTTGAAGCAGCTTTTAAATCGCTATTTCTATTGTATGAATAATGTTCTCTATTTTCCCCACCCCAAACCTCCTTTTTTTAATAAAAAAGGGTAGTTTTTTAGAAAGGATATTTTATGAATAAAGTTCGAATACCTTTAACACTCGTTTTAACGCTCTCTATTTTTTTCTTATCTGGCTGTAATATGCTTTCAAAGACTTCTTTGGATCCTAAAGAACCCATTACTTTGACTATGTGGCATGTCTATGGAAGTCAGACAGAATCCCCCATGAATGATATGATAGCTGAATTTAACAAAACTGTCGGTAAGGAAAAAGGCGTTATTATTAATATAACTTCTGTTTTCAACTCATCTGATATAGAAGAAGCTCTTTGGAATGCAGCTGACGAAGTTCCCGGTGCGGCCTCCCTTCCAGATATTTTTACTACATATCCCAATGCTGTGTTGCAAATGAATCCAACTGTCGAATTACTTGATTTTAATGAATATTTTTCCAAAGAAGAGCTATCTTCCTATGTGCCTGCTTTTCTGGAAGAAGGAATGATTGAGGATAAACTTCTTGTCTTTCCCCTTGCCAAATCAACAGAGCTTATGTTTGTTGACCAAACGCTTCTTGACCGCTTTTTCGAAGACAGCGAATACACTATGGCTGATTTACAAACCTATGATTCCCTTTGGAAGGTCTGCGAAAGCTACTATACCTGGTCAGATGCACAAACACCCGATGTTCCTAACGATGGAACAACTCTTTTTATGCATAATGATATTCTTCATTATTTTACAATGGGACTTGCCGCTCAAGGCTTAGAGGCATTTGATGGCGAACAGCTGAATACTTCGTCAGAAGAATTTAAATCCCTATGGATGCCTTATGCCAAAGCTGCAATTTACGGTGGAGTTTCCCTTCTTCCCGGTTATGCGTCCGACCCTATGAGAACAGGTGAAGTAATTGCTTCTGTAAGTTCATCTGCCGGTATTCTTTATCACAGTGATACTGTGACCTATGAAGATAATACTTCAGAAAAGATTGAACTCAACGTATATCCTGCTCCGCTTTACGGTACAGAAAGCCAAAATTTACTTTATCAAAGAGGCGTTGGTCTTTGTGCCGTACATTCTGACGATGAACGTAAAAATGAAGCCGCAGTTCTCTTTGCGCAATGGATTACTGAATCCGAAAATAATTTGAACTTTACTACATCTGCAGGTTACCTTCCTGTAACAAACAATGCTTATGACAATTTAGTTAAAACAGGCGTTGAAAAAATAGATAACGCTCAGTATCAAAAACTTTACAGTGCTGTCAATTCCGTGCATGGCAGTTATGGTTTCTTTACACCACCTCAATTTACAGGATACAGTCTTTTAGAAAAGGACTTTAACAACACGATACGCGAGCTTCTTTCCACAGCCAGACAAGAATATTTGGTAGCAAGTGGCGGTACTTATGATGAAACCTTATTGGAACAGTTCGCTGAAAGTACATATAAAAGTTTTTGTCAACATTTTCAATCAAACAATAATTAGCAGATTCTGCTATACATGTTTTTGGGGGATTTTATAAATATTGGCCAAAGGGGGCTGGATATTATGAAAAAATTATCTTTATTATTGTCACAATTAAACAAAGACTCCGGCGCCCCTATTACGTTACGCCGTCGCCTTTTTCTTTATTTCTTAATATTAACTTTGGTTGGTATTGCTACTATTTTTTTACTTATATCTATAACCGGAGTCTTCTCCCAAGCCGAACAACAAACAGGAAAACTTTCTGAACTCGAGCTTTCCTTACTTTCAGAAAGAATTACAGAGCATTATGATACTGTTGCTGCCAGAGGCATTTCCTTGTCTAAAGATCTCTCCAAAATAGTAGGAGATTATCTGCATGCCAACCGATTGACCATAGTAGACCTTAATAACGACGGTGAACGTCTCCGTCAATTACAACTGCTTTGCTACCAGCCGCTTCATTATTCTTTACAAAACACCCGTTGCAGCGGTATTTTTTATATGCTGGATGCAACCGTAAATACAAGCTCTTCAGATGGCAATTCCTATAATGGAATGTGTTTAAAATTGGAAAATCTGAACACCACACAGTCTCTCAATTCAAAAGCTGTTTTATTTAGAGGTAGTAATTCCATTGCCAGAGATAATGACTTCAAGCTCCACAGTCGTTGGAATTTAGAGTTTTCTGAAAGCGATATCCCTTTTTTTGATACGCTAAAAACTCAATCTAATACTAATGTAAATAAGTCATATTACTGGTCGCAAACCATCCCTATTGAAAATGCCTGGGATGCAAGCATGCTTTTATGTGTTCCTCTCATTTCAGAACAAGGAGAGTTTTTAGGTATTTGTGGAATGGAAATCAGTAATCTTTATTTTAAGCTGGAGTATTCCTTTGAGAATTCACCTTTTGCCAATTGCCAGCATATTTTGGTTCCCATGAAAGACCATGAACTCTATATAGCTAACGGATTATCAGGTTCTATGGTAAATTCCATAGAAAATTCTTCTGATACGAAACTTCCTTTTTATCAAAAGCGGTATTTTAACTATTATGAAAATAAAGACAACACCTATATAGGACTGCATAATCCCATTAACCTTTCTCCCGTTACCGATGACAAATATCAATGGGTCTGTGCTGTTTTGGTTCCTGCCGGAAGCTATTTATCTCATGCCGCATCAGCACGATGGAAGATCATTGCTATTTCTCTTGGATTTTTAGTATGCTCTCTTCTGTTATGTTTTTGGTTTAGTCATAAATATGTTGAACCAATTATGGACAGCATTAATGCTATTCGCTCTAATAAAATACATAAGAAGAAAACCAATATTGAAGAAATAGATGACTTGTTGGAATTCTTAAATCAAAAAGAACAAATAGAATTATCAGAAAAAACTTCTAAGCAAAAGAAAGCAGAATTGCCAGCAGTTGATACTGAGAAATATCAACATTTCATTAATAATTTGAATACCCTTTCCCCTGCTGAACAACGGGTATTTGATTTGTATCTAAAAGAATATAAAGCAAAAGACATAGCTGCTGAGCTATGCCTTTCCATGAACACCATTAAATACCACAATGCCAATATTTATAGTAAACTATCTGTTTCCTCCCGCAAAGAATTGCTCCTTTTCATGAAGCATATGCAGAAAGAATTAAGCAGCCAACTTTGATTTATACTGATTAATAACTTGAATCTTCCTTGTTCTTTATTACCCTTAAAAGCTTGTATAGTGGCTTACCCAGTATCAACATAATTATAAAATTGGCAATACAGTGCACTACATCCCAGGGCAGTCCGCTAATCCAATATGCCAAAGCATACGAAGGGTCTACCGGAATATAAATGATTGCAAACAGCGAACCAAACAGTAAACCAAATCCTCCTGCGACCATGCTCCAAAGCAAAAACTCTTCTTTAAGTAGCTTTTTCAGCAACATAGTTACAAAAACAAGCAGTGGCCAAGTATACAAATAAGAGACCCACCAGGTTCCGAATCCCCATTGTATCAATTCAAACATGTTAAAAACTGTAACAATCAGCATTGCTTCCCAGCCAAATACCAGTGTATAGATTATGGTTAAAAAAGAAACCAACTCTACATTTGGCAAAAATTCTAAAGCTACTTTTGACACATAAAGGATAGCACTTAATAGTGCTATCCTTGTAAGTTTGCGTATAGGCATATTACCACCCCTGCTTTAAAACAAGTGAATATGTATCACCGTCTTGCAAAGGAATTTCATCCGCTCCGGTTGTACTACTTTCACCGTTTACGTTAACGCTCCACCAATACTGATTATCAAAGTCCTCTTGCATGCCATCAATACTAGTGATGTAAATCCCATAATCTCCATCGGTCCACTCACATCCATCCAAGGTTCTTAAAAATTCTCCCAGATATTCTGCTTCTGATTTGCAGTCTGTGATTTCAGAATAATTATCCCGCTCGGAAATAATCTCCAGCTGAAATTTTTTCATTCCTGCCTGTGTGGCACGATAGTTCAGTACGCCCGCAATTACACCAACTACTACTACAAGTGCAATAAAAACGGACAAAAGTGTAATCTTTTGTTTTTTGGTCATTTTTTTCTCCTTTCTTTCCTACCAAAGAAACAGGTTCTACGATTTAGGCAAGTCTTAGGACTTGGTTTCTACTGATGGATTCGCCTTCTCATGTACGTTCAGAATATCTTCCAAAACGACACACAATGGCTGACTACTTGTCATGAATCCATCATCCACCTTACCTCAGAGTAAGCTGTCAATGATTTTCACATTGTTCCTTTTTAAGCCGACTTATCAGCTGGACACCAAAATCGTCGGTGGTTTTCCACCTTTATAGTATGATATTTACTATAATCTCTTTAAAAGTTCTTCTCTCTGTGCTTCATAGCCTGGTTTGCCAAGAAGTGCAAACATGTTTTTCTTGTAGCTTTCTACGCCTGGCTGATTAAAGGGATTAACACCAAGCAAATATCCGCTAACGCCGCAAGCAAATTCAAAAAAATAGAACAGCTGTCCCAGATAAAACTCATTCACTTCCGGAACTGTAATCATGAAGTTAGGAACCTGACCATCTGTATGTGCCAAAATTGTTCCGTTCATAGCGCTCTTGTTTACGAAATCTACACTCTTACCAGCTAAATAGTTCAAGCCATCCAAATCTACAGGCTCTTCTTTTAAGATAATTTCTTCTCTTCTGGTTTCAATATTAATAACTGTCTCGAAAAGATTTCTGGAACCGTCCTGAATAAACTGTCCCATGGAATGTAAATCTGTAGTAAGGTCTACACTTGCAGGGAAAATACCCTTTTGATCTTTGCCTTCGCTCTCGCCGTAAAGCTGTTTCCACCATTCAGAAACAAAATGAACACTGGGCTCATAATTGGCCAGAATTTCAATTGCTTTGCCTTTTCTTAAAAGAATGTTACGAAGAGCTGCATACTTTAATGCATCATTTTCTTCAAAGGAAGCTTCCATAGCTGCCTTACGACCTGCCTGTGCACCTTCCATTAACTTATCAATATCTGCCCCGCTTACTGCAATAGGAAGTAAACCAACTGCTGTAAGTACTGAGAATCTTCCACCTACATCATCCGGAACTACAAAGCTTTCATAGCCTTCTTCTGTAGCCAGATTCTTAAGTGAACCTCTTGCCTTGTCTGTAGTAGCATAAATTCTCTTAGCTGCTTCTGCTTTGCCATACTTCTTTTCCAACATTTCTTTGAATACACGGAAAGAAATAGCAGGTTCTGTAGTCGTACCTGACTTACTAATCATATTAATAGAGAAATCTCTGTCTCCGATGACATCCATTAAATGCTTAATATAGGTAGAACTAATAGAATTTCCTACAAAGTAAATTTCAGGAGTCTTACGAACTTCCTTACTTACTACATTGTAAAAACTGTGTCTTAAAAATTCGATTGCTGCTCTTGCGCCTAAGTAAGAACCACCAATACCAATTACTAATAATACCTCTGAATCCTGTTGAATCTTAGTTGCTGCTTTCTTAATTCTGGCAAATTCTTCTTTGTCATAATCTACCGGCAGGTCAATCCAGCCTAAAAAGTCATTACCTGCTCCTGTTTTGGAAACCAACACTTCCTTGGCATCCAATGTCAGCTTTTTCATAAGCTCTACTTCATGTTCACTGACAAAGGGTGCTGCCTTTGAATAATCAAACGTTACTTTCTTCATCCTATCGCTCCTTAAAATGTTATATTAAATGTATTATATTGTTACCAATCAACCTACAGTGTAGCAAAGTAATATGAGTTTTTCAAGAATAAACGATATTTCCCATAAAAAATCACGCAAAAAATTCTTCTAACAGGTTCTCCAGTTCCAGTCTATCCTCCGCCCTGTTAAATTCGTTAAGGTCTTTTTCTTTTTGAGCTTCTTCTATTATTATATTGGATTTTTCTTTTGCATCATTTTGTTGCACATTCGCTTCTTCTCCCAAAATCTCTTTTTCTGCCTTGAGTCTGGGTACCATATGATTTTCCAAATAATCCATGAGATTTGTTTTAAGTACCTTTTTCTTCTCCTGCACATCCATTAATCCTGTTACGGATAAATACAAATATAGCCCCAGTATACTGATTAAATAATAGGGTATAATTTGAAATAAGGTTTTGCCTGCTGCCAAAGAGATACAAATCGAAACACCTGTCAATAAAATAAAGAGCATCATTAATTGGCCCGACAAATGTGTCAATCGGGTTAAATTGATTTTGGAAAAGCAGATTTTTTGAATAAACCTGTCCACAAAAGCACCTGTATTCAACATTTTTCCGTTCATTCTGTAATAACCTGCATATTTTTGTTTGCATTGCTTGAGTAAATTGTTTTGCGTAACCGACATATTATTAGTTTCCTCTATCATACTTTGGAAAATCACACCTACGCAAACTTGGCATATAATGCTTAATAGTAAAGAAATAAATATAGTGCCCGTTAATAATTTATGTTCTAATAAAATTTGAAACATACCGATACCATGCCCTTTCCTTTTCAACAAATAACTACTAGACTATTATAGAAGAAAGCTTGTTCTCTCTCAATAAGTCTAAGCCTGTAATTCCTCGTATTATTTCTACAGAACCATACAAAAAAAGATGAAAAACCATTTTTTCCTATTTGAAATCCTTTATTCCCACTGGTAAATAAGTGCGTTTTCTGCTATACTTATCACTTGAAGAAAAGCATGAAAGCAGGAGACCTGCGATATGCAAGAGGTGTACTATGAAATATCAAACACACGGAACCTGTTCTACTTCTATTGATATTGAAGTAGAAGATGGCAAAATTACATTTGTTGAATTTTTTGGTGGTTGTAATGGAAACCTAAAGGGTATTGCAAATCTTGTGACCGGTATGACGGTTGAGGACGCCATTGCCAAACTAAAGGGTATTCGCTGTGGCTTTAAACCCACATCTTGCCCTGACCAGTTAGCCATAGCACTGGAACAAATGAAAAACAATAAATGAATTGAAACCGGAGGCTCCCATTATGAGCAACTTATCTACAACTAAAAAAATTGTATTAACCGGTGGTGGTACAGCAGGACACGTAACGCCTTGTATTGCTCTGCTTCCACATTTAAAAGCCGCCGGATTTGAAATTTCATATATGGGTTCTTATGAAGGAATTGAAAAGAAGTTGATTACTGACTTTGACATTCCCTATTATGGAATTGCCACCGGCAAATTCAGACGTTATTTAGATATAAAAAACCTAACAGACCCTTTTCGTGTACTCAAAGGCTTTAGTCAAGCTAAAACTTTTTTAAAGAAAATTAATCCTGACATTGTTTTTTCCAAAGGTGGATTTGTCAGCGTTCCTGTTGTCAGAGCTGCTGCCGCACTTCATATTCCATGTATCATTCACGAATCAGATATGACACCCGGACTTGCTAATAAATTATGTATTTCAGCTGCGCAAAAAGTATGCTGTAATTTTCCGGAAACCCTTTCTCTTTTACCAAAAGATAAAGCTGTTCTCACCGGTTCGCCCATTCGTGACGAACTGACGCGAGGAGATAAATTATCCGCTCTGGATTTATGTGATTTTACTGCTAATAAACCTGTTATCATGGTTATCGGCGGAAGTCTTGGAGCAGCTTCCATTAATAAAGCGGTTCGAGAAGCACTTCCAAAATTATTGGAAGATTTTCAAATTGTTCATATTTGTGGCAAAGACAAAATAGATAACATGCTTCTGCATATGAAGGGTTATGTTCAGTTTGAATATGTGAAAGCCGAATTAAAAGACCTTTTTGCTATGGCTGACGTGGTTATTTCTCGTGCAGGCGCTAATTCTATTTGCGAACTGCTGGCACTTAGAAAGCCTAATTTATTAATTCCTTTATCTGCCAATAGCAGCCGTGGAGACCAAATTCTGAATGCCCGCTCCTTTGAATCCCAGGGTTTTTCTCTGGTTATTGATGATGATTATCTTTCTCCTGAATTATTAACCGAGAAGGTTATGGAGTTATACTTCACCAGACAGACCTTTATTGATTCTATGAGTAAGAGTAATCAGATTTCTTCTATTAAGACGATTATGAACTTAATTAATGAGGAATTATCCTCATAACTTTTGCTTTTATATTTTTATACAATATATGCTTTTATATATTTTATATATTATATAATAGAAGAAACTCTTATAAGCTTTCAAAAATAGGATCACAAATATTGTCCAAGTATAAACTCTCATATTCCGGTCGGATTCTTCTTAACATTTCTTTAATCGCCTCTGGCTCAAACCGACTTAAAAATCTTTGTTCTTTACGAATACACTGTAAATAAAACAAAATCAAATCCACTCCACATAATCCAATACTTTCTTTTCTGTCGTCCTCCATTAACGGATAATCCAGTGTTAACAGGTGATCCTGTGGCGCAAACATGGGATCATATTTCATGAAAAAGGCCGGTATTCCTTTTACAATGGTATCTTTATAGTTACGGCATCCATAATCATTAAAATCCTCTATAAAGCTATCATATATATCTTTTGCCAATTTCGTTTTAGCAATTACTTTTTTATATCCTTTTTCATATAATACATCTGCTTTTGGGCGTTCTCCGTTTCCTACAGTCGGCAAATTATCCTCCATACATTCACATATACAATAAATAACTGCTTCCATTAATTGTTCTGCTTTTTCATTGTTTTACTAATCCCTTCCTGTCTTATGTCTGTTTGTCTGTTCATTGAATTCCCATCCTTCCATTTGAAATAGTTTCCTCTTTTCACAAAATATCCCTTTATCAAAAAATAACAAAGTTTTTTCGATATGTCAAATCGTCCTCTAAAACGGAAACAAATATTCGCGAAACGGATGTTGTGTTACATGGTATCTTTCTTTATAATAGTAATGAATCTAGTAAGTATATTTTAGAATCATCTCCTATATGACTGAGAAAAGAGGACAATATAATGAAGAAACTGATTTCCTGGAATGTGAATGGATTACGTGCCTGTGTAGAAAAAGGCTTTTTAGATTTTTTTAATGCAGAATCTGCAGATATTTTTTGTTTACAGGAGACAAAGCTGCAAGAAGGGCAGATTTCTTTAGATTGGCCCGGTTATTATCAATACTGGAATTATGCAGACAAAAAGGGTTATTCCGGAACTGCCATTTTCACAAAAGAAGAACCACTTTCCGTCACCTATGGACTGGGAATTGATCAGCATGATCATGAAGGTCGTGTGATTACACTTGAATTTGAAACCTATTATATGATCACTGTCTATACGCCCAATTCTCAGGATGAACTGCGACGCCTTTCTTATCGTATGGAATGGGAGGAGGATTTCCGTGCTTATCTGCTTAAACTTCAGAACCAAAAGCCTGTAATTGTATGTGGAGACCTGAATGTTGCACATAAGGAAATTGATTTAAAGAATCCTAAGACCAATCATAAAAATGCCGGCTTTACAGATGAAGAAAGAGAGAAATTCACAATCCTCACAGAAGCCGGTTTTACAGATACTTTCAGATATTTTTACCCTGATTTACAGGATGCGTACTCTTGGTGGTCTTATCGTTTTCATGCAAGAGAAAAGAATGCAGGATGGCGTATTGACTACTTCCTTGCCTCCTCAACTCTGAATTCTTCCCTTGAAGACGCTGTCATTTATAAGGACATATTGGGCTCTGACCATTGCCCCATTGGATTGCTTTGTAATATATAAGTATCGTTAGTTAAAGGAAGTAACAAGAATTTCTCTTGTTACTTCCTTATTCTTTATCCATTGCACTAAATATATTTGTAAAAATTGCCTCTCCATATTTTTTATATAATTGAGAAGCTAATTCATAACAATTACTATCATTTCTTTCTGAAATAACAATAATATTCATAGTCATTTCGTTAATTATCAAGGTGTATACAACTCTTATCCCTATGCCATGAAACTTAATCTTGAAAAATCCTTCTTTGCCTCATCTGATATTCGTATATTCCATTTCATTCTTCAAATTCCACTCTCTCTGCAAGTTCTTGGATTTCTTTCATAGAAACCCCTTCTTCTGCAACTAAGCTTTCGAATGATGTAGTATTGTCATTTTCTCGTTCTTCCGCTGTTTTGAGTAATTCAATATTTTCAACCTCTTCCAAGAGTTCTTCCATTTTAGCAATTTTTTCTTGTATTTCTTTATATTCTTTAATAGATACTAATACAGCAGTTGGTTGATTGTTTTTTAAAATTATATATTCATTATTATTTTCGTATACATCATTAAAAATTTTACCCGCTTTTCCTTGACTAAAATCCGAAATTGGAACCAGCCTTTCGGCCAATTCTATCAATGCCATTCCCATAATCAACGCTCCTTTCAGCTTCCCTTAATTAGAGTATACATCTACATAAAATAATATGCAATATTTACATTAATATTCTAATGAAACATTGCATATTATTTTCTATTAAAATAACAAATATCTTTTTTATAGTCAATCTATTTTTCTGAATCGGATATTATGGTTTGTAAATCGGTATTATATCCTATTTTTCTTATTTTTCTTACATTTCGTTCTACCTTAAGTCTGTCTCTTTCCTAGTTACTCAGGATTCGAACCTTAAATCCCTTCAAGGTATGCATTGATATCGTAAGGCAAATCCTGTAATTCTGCTTTTGGTGACTAAAAGTGTCAATTGTTGCATTTAGCCCACCGATTTAGAAGACCGTTTTCCTACTAAAATGCGTGAATAGTTGAATTTCGTCCACAGAATTTTGTGCTTCCAACCTACTAATAAGCTTCCTTGATGTCTTTCAGTAGGTTTATTATACCTAAAGTGAACCTGCTAATAGCTTCCTTGTTGACTTCTCGTAGGTAAATTGAAGAAAAAGCTACCTACAAGCTTTTCACTTGATAGTTTTAGTAGGATTTTCATACCAATATGAATTGAATATATTACTTCTGAAACGGGTTCAAATAATCACGAGTGGATTATTCCTCAATTAATCGCAGTCCGGCGGTATCGGTTACGGGAAGAGAAAATACAATGGCTTTTGCGGGGCTTTCCATGCCGGCTTGCTTCATAATCGCCTTCATAATTCCGTTTTTTTCTTCCTTACGGGCTACAATAAACGTCATTTCTTTTTCTGCGGCCAGTGTAACTCCCATAAACTTCTCAGCCTGTTCCATACCGGTGCCTTTGGCATGCAATACTGTACCGCCATATGCGCCTGCGCTTCTGGCTGCATCCATAACCAATTCTATATTTCCCTGATTTGCAATTACTATAATTAATTCATGTTCCGTATCTTTCAAGGTTGATTCCTCCTCCTTTTGATATTCCTGACTTTCCAAAAGAAACTGTAACGCCTTCTTGCCTCCCACACTGCTCAGTGGAATGGTAAAGGCGATTCCCCCGCCGGGAGCATCTATCTGTAACTTCTGTCGAAGCTGCTTTTTCACCAAAAGCCAGGCTTCTTCCTCCTGCACGGAAAAGATAATTGCCTTTTCAGCTGCTTCCAGTCCCAAATAATCAAGAACCTCGCTGGCTGCAGTTCCATTTCCCAAGGTAATAAATTTGACAAGCATACCATTTTCCACATATAAGTCTGTATACTTTTTGGCGGCTTTTCTATCTACTATGGTTGTCATTAAATATAACTTTCCCATATATTCTTATCCTTTCTTGCGTCCTTATATCCAAACTGCAGGTATATTTTACAATTCAATAACTTCCATATCTCCAAAGGTTTCCAAAGATACATATGCTTTCTTTTCCAAAGCCGCTTTATGTAGGCTGCTTTCCTTAATCCTGTAAATCAGTCCCATAATTTGAATTGTAATCAGCGGTGTCATGGCTACCATCGCTACAATTCCAAATGCATCGGTTATAATATTTCCTCCTAAAACCTGACATGCGCCCATTGCAAAAGGTAACAAGAAGGTTGCTGTCATGGGTCCGGAGGCCACCCCACCGGAGTCAAACGCAATGGCTGTAAAAATCTTTGGTACAAAAAAGGTCAATACTAATGCAATTGCATAACCAGGAATCAAGATCCACATAATTGGAATACCAGTCAGCACTCTTACCATGGCAATTCCTACAGAAGCAGAAACACCGATGGATAAGCTTCGTCCCATGGCTTTGGCTGAAATTGCACCGGAAGTAATTTCTTCTACTTGTTTCGTCAATACGAAAACTGCCGGCTCTGCCAAAACTATAAAATAACCAATAACCATACCAATCGGTACAATAATCCATGCGTAAGAAAGTCCTGCAATTGTCTGCCCCAGATAATTTCCAGCAGGAAGAAATCCTACGTTTACGCCTGTCAAAAATAATACTAATCCAATATAGGTATAGGTCAAACCTACGCCAATTTTTATTAATGCTCTTTTATGTATATCTCTGGAAAATAATTGGAAAATTCCAAAGAACGCGATAATCGGAAAAAGCGATATGGCAATTTCCTTTATGTATTTAGGTAAGTCCTTAGCAAACAATCTCCATAAATCCACTGTATTGTCCACGACCAATAGTATTTCTGAATAGGAATCCCCTTGGCTGGGATGATAAATCAAACTTAAAAGCAATACCGCTAAAATCGGTCCAATCGAACATAACGCAACCAAACCAAAACTATCATCTGCCGCATGTTTATCACTTCTGATTGCAGAAATACCAACACCCAAAGCCATAATAAAAGGAACTGTCATGGGGCCGGTTGTTACTCCTCCGGAGTCAAAAGCTACAGCCAAAATATCCTTTGGCACAAAAAATGCCAGTATAAAAATAACAGTATAAAATCCTAACAATAAATAAGATAAGGGAATTTTAAAAAGCATACGCAAAACTGCAATTATTAAAAAGGCTCCTACACCTGCTGCCACAGCAAAAATCAATGTAAAATTAGGAATAGACGGTACTTGATTGGCCAGTACCTGTAAATCCGGCTCCGATATAGTAATAATTGAACCCATAACAAAACTAATTACAATAATCAGAAAAATATTTTTGCTCTTCGTCATCGAAGTTCCGACTCGTTCTCCCATAGGTGTCATAGATAATTCTACACCTACAGAAAAAAGCAGCATTCCTACAGTCAACAGCACTGCTCCTACCAGAAAAGCCAATAAAATACTGGGAGAAATGGGTGCAATTGTAAAGCATAGCAATATAACGATTGCCAGAATAGGAAAAACTGCCTTTAAAGTTTCTTTTAATTTTTCTTTTAATTTGGAATGAGTGAATTGCAATCGATTCAACGCCTTTCTTGGAATACCTATTTCTTTTAACTTATTTTAGTATACCATAATTTTTCTAACCTGTGGAGAGTGAATTTACGAACAATTACTTCTTGACACTTTCTTTATATTATATTTATCACAATTTATCGTAATTCGATAAATATTTATTGACAATCAATCTTAGTGGTGTTATATTGCTGTTAAACAATTATATATGAACAGTTCCAGCGTGAACAGTTATATATGTTTTAAATAATATCTACTATATATTATCTGCAGGGAGGATCTTTTATGAATAATAAATTAATCTGTTTTACTAAGATATTGCTGGACTTTATGTATTATGCCGGAATATTGGTTACAATTTTTGTTCCACTCATTCTTACCGGGTACGGTCATTACAATGCATACTTTGCTGCAAATGTAATCCCATTAAGTCTGATTTTTATGCCTTCCGGTATATTTGCAGTGCTAATCATTTATGAACTTCGTAAAATGTTCAAATCGGTATTGGCTGATGACTGTTTTATCCATGAAAATGTAATAAGCCTGAGACGAATGAGTACTTATAGTTTCTTTATCGCACTGTTTACCAGCTGCCGCATTTTTCTCTACTTAACACCTGCTGTACTGGTTGTGATTTTAGTCTTTGTAATAGCCGGTCTTTTCAGCAAAGTTCTCTCTAGAGTCTTTGATACGGCCGTAACCTATAAACTAGAAAACGATTTAACCATCTAAGGAGGCTCTTATGGCAATTATGATTAATCTGGACGTCGTCATGGCCAAACAAAAAAAGGGCCTGACGGAACTGGCCGGAGAAGTAGATATTACTCTGGCTAACTTATCTATACTAAAAAACAACAAAGCAAAAGCTGTTCGCTTTTCTACATTAAACGCAATTTGCAAAGCACTTAATTGTCAACCCGGTGATATTCTGGAATATGTGGAAAGCACAGAAGAAATGGAGGACACAATTTATGGAACAGAAGAAAATTAATCCTATCTTTTCATTTATGGCCATCGGAAGTGCTATTTATGCTCTTTTTTATACCTTTTTTCTATATAAGAATGCTGCCGGTATTACTTACCCTTTTTTCGTAGGCGGAACCTGCTTGTTTTTCTTCTTATATTTGAAAAAATCAGGGATTACCGCCAAAAGGTTTTCCATCTTTCTCACAGTTAGTCTGTTACTCCTTGGAATTTCCACCTGCTTAACAGACTCCTGGGTAATACATTTCTTGAATAAAATAGGAATACTTATTTTGTTTTTTTATCTGGTATTGCATAACCTATATGACGATAAAAAGTGGGATTTGCTTAACTATTTAGGTTCTATTATGAATGTAATCGTTACCAGTCTAATTTATGTTTTCAAACCATTTGAAGATTTTGCGGATTTTTGCAAAGCAAGAAACGAAGTTAAAAACAAAAAATCCAGTAAAGGCAGTGCTATTTTGTTTGGGTTGCTGATTTCTCTGCCTCTTGTACTGATCGTCGTAATTCTTCTTTGCAGCGCAGATGCAGTATTTTCAAGTATTTTTTCTACTTTAACTTATGATTTCATCAACTTTCTTTTTGACGGTAATATAATGGGAATTATGATTATATTTCTTTTTGCTTTCTTTGCTTCTTATTGTATTATGAGTAGAATTTCCGTTCATGATCTGAAAGAGGATGTAGCTAACAAACGCACAAGCGAACCAATTGTGGGAATTACTTTTACCGGAATTTTATCATGTATTTATTTTATCTTTTGCTTGATTCAAATTATTTATCTTTTCGGTGGACTGGGAACGCTTCCGGAAGGCTATACTTATGCATCCTATGCGCGAGAAGGTTTCTTTCAATTAGTATTTGTCTGCCTGATTAATTTAGTTATGGTTTTGATTTGCCTGAAGCTGTTTAAACCAAATAAAGTATTAAAAGGAATCCTTATTTTCATTTCTTTTTGCACCTATATTATGATTGCTTCCAGTGTTTATCGAATGCTACTATATGTTGACGTTTACTATCTAACCTTTTTACGTGTATTTGTTTTATGGTCTTTGCTAATTATTTTTCTATTAATGACAGGTACACTACTATTAATATGTAAAGAAGATTTTCCTTTTGTTCGCTATAGTCTCATAACGGTAACGGTTCTCTACCTGTTATTCTCCTTTGCGCAGCCTGATTATTGGATTGCACACTATAATATCAATCGTAGTTACGGTACTTCTGCTTTAGAGGCAGAAAAGGAAGGAGGAAAACCTTTTAAAGATTACGACTATTTCACAGATTTATCTCTGGATGCCGCACCAGTAATTATCAAGAACGCCGACAAACTGGGTTATAATGAAGATAATTGGTTTTTAAGTTATTGTTCCGGTATTGTTCGCAGTACCTATCCTCTCTTTAGCGAACCTTCTGCAACTCCCAAACAAACATCCATCCGAAAATGGAATCTTTCCAGATGGACGTCTGTAACCCTTTATTTAGAGTACTACGATTCTCACGAAGCTTTTGCTACAGGAATTAAATCATTTCTATAATTCTTGTAGCAGTATGTTCCATAAAGGTTTTATCATGTTCAACCAAAATCATGGTCGGTTGAAACTTGAGTATTAATTCCTCTATTTGCATTCTGCTAAAAACATCGATGAAGTTAAGCGGTTCATCCCAGATATATAAATGCGCCTGCTTGCAAAGACTTCCTGCTATTAAAACTTTCTTTTTCTGGCCTCCGCTGTAGTCTTCAATTCGCTTTTCAAATTGTAATCTGGAGAAATCCAGTTTACGAAGAAGTGCCATAAACAGGGTTTCATCAATTCCTTCTTTTTCAGCATATTCTTTAATGGTACCGTTCAGCATGGAAGTGTCCTGAGAGCAATAGGAAATAATCATTTGATTGGGAAGCTCTATTCGCCCCTTTTCCATAAGCAAATTGCTCTCCAGTGCTGGTTTTCCTTCTTTCTCAAGTGCCTGATTTACAATTGCCTTAATGACACTGGACTTTCCACATCCGTTTGGACCTTTTAAGAAAACTCTTTCTCCTTGCTTAATCTCCATATTGAAATCATGAAGAACTCTCTTGTTATCACGCTCTGTTTCCTCTTCCATTGCTCCTGTTTTCTGATAGGAAAGGGTACAGTTTTCCATTATGACAAGTTTCTCTTTATAATGCTTGAGTGGTATGATTTTTAAATCTTCCACATTCTCCAAATTTTTTAGAAGATTTGACTTTTCTTCTATTTCTTTTTGTTGACGATGTTCCAGATTCTTACGTCTCATCTGCATACGTCTAGATTTCTCACCAATATAACACCGTAAATCCAAACACTTCTCGTATTTATCATTTCTCAATCCTATTTTTTGAGATTCTACTTTATCAGCCCACTGACTTGCTTTTCTAGCCGATTCCGTCAATCGCTGAATATCTTTTTTTAATTTTTCATTTTCAGCCAATTCAAAAGCATCCTGCTTTTGTTTATTTTCCCACCAAGAACTGAAATTTCCCTGCTGTATTTCAATATTGGCTTTATTAATGACCAATACATGATCCACACAACCATCCATAAAATTTCTGTCATGAGAAACCAAAATGAATCCTTTTTTTGTATTCAGATATTCCTTTAATTGCTCTCTGGCCTCAATATCCAAATGATTTGTCGGTTCATCAATTAAAAGAAAATGGTTCTCTCTAGAAAACATGAGTGCCAACATTACTTTCGTTTGTTCCCCATTACTTAACGTATTATAGGGTCTAAACAAAACTTCTCCATCTACATTCAAATAAGTTAACTCTCTGTTCACTTTCCAAAATTCATAATCCGGATCAATTTCTTCAATGATATCAATTGTATTTTTACTTTTATCTTTTACTTCAAACGGAAAATAATCAAAAACGACAGACGCACTTATTGTTCCTCTATATTCGTATTGTTTCATTAGTAACTTCAAAAATGTAGTTTTTCCTTTGCCGTTTCTGGCTATAAAGCCCAATTTCCAGTCTGTGTCGATTTGAAAAGAAACATCTTCAAAAATATTGTCGTAAGAACCTTCATAGTAAAAGGTTAAATTGTTTACATTTATTTGTGACATATAGGTACCTCTCTTTCAATTACTGTCCGTTTATCCTTTTAAGAATTTAGACAAAAAAAGTGCAGAAGATTAACTTCTGCACTTACTAAACTTGATTATAACTAAAAGCTTTGTTTTCGAAACAAAAAGCTTTGGTAGATCAGGTTTACTTTATTAAATATAAACATAGTTATACAAAGAGTCAGATGTTTTCTTCTATACACAAATTATTAAGTTCCTTATTTGTTAGAAAAAATAAACATCTGTTACCCTCCTATAGTTTCTAAGTTACCTGTATACCAGAAAATCTAAACAATATCATTTTCCCATTCTGCTGATATTTCTGGGTACTTTGATGTAACTTCTTTAAAGATAGATCTGATTTCCAATAAATGTTCCATGGTATCTGCTTCAAAAATAATTACAATTTCCGGCAAATTAGAAGAAGCTCTTACCAGTCCCCATCCATTATCGAATTGAACTCTGGCTCCGTTAATGTCATTTACTTTTCCGGGGAATTTAGCCTTAAATTCTTCAACAATCTGATCAATAATACCATATTTCACTTCGTCCTTACAATTAGCTTTAATTTCAGGAGAAGTAATATAGCGAGGCATTTCATCAACAATTCCTGAAATGCTCTTTCCTTGATTGGACAAAATTTCTACTAATTTAGCAGCAACAAATACTGCATCATCAAAACCAAAATACTCGTCACCGCCTACGAAGATATGACCGCTTCTTTCACCAGCCAGATCTGCTTTGATTTCATGCATTTTAGCTTTAATATAGGAATGACCTGTTTTCCACATAACCGGCTCGCCACCATTGGCTGCTACTACTTCTGTTAATGTCTGTGAACACTTCACATCATAAACAACCTTAGCACCGGGTTTCTTAGCTAATAAGTTCTTAGCAATCACTGCTAAAATAATATCACTCCAGATATTCTCGCCCTTATCATCAATAACACCGATACGATCTCCATCACCGTCAAAAGAAATTCCTAAATCAGCCTTAATATAAGGATGCATAATCATTTCTTTCATTCTGGCTCTTGCTTGTACGTTGGACGGATTCGGGAAATAATTCGGGTAATCATCGTTAGGATCACAATTTAACTGGAATGTCATACAACCCAAACGTTGGAATACTTCATAAACAAATACTCCAGCGCCACCATTTCCGGCATCTAATACCACTCTGGGCTTATAAGGTCCCATTTTAATTCTAGATACGACTTCATCAATATAGTCACTTCTAACATCTACTTCATGTAAAACACCTTTTTCACGTTTAATATCATCTTCCAAATCTAAGAAATTATATAATTCAACGATATCGTCTGCTTCCAAAGTTTTGGAATATCCTTTTGCAAACTTAAAGCCTGACCAATCACTTGGGTTGTGACTGGCAGTAATCATACATGCACCTTCACATTTATATCTGTACTGTGAATAGTAAACAACAGGACTTAATGAAAGACCTACATAATATACTTCAATTCCCATGTCCGTTAATGCATCTATTGCTGCCTTCGCAAAACTAGGTGAACATTTTCTGTTGTCGTAACCAACAACAGCCTTATCTATTTTGTTTTTTTCCAAATAACGTGCATATGCCTTAACGATTCTGTACACGTTAGCATCACACAGCTCTTCGTCACTTACATGTCCTCTTACATCATATTCTCTGAACATACTATTAAATGCTACACTATAACAATCTTTTTTTACCATATTATCCATTCCCTTCCTTATTTAATCATCATATTTATCTGTTAAAAGTATATCTTTTAGCTGAGAATATGTCAAGAAACGTTCCATCATTAGCCCCTATATACTAATATTATTTTCTAACACCATTCATTTTGACT
>CAZNAP010000008.1:0-47405 GCA_964571145.1 uncultured Lachnospiraceae bacterium
ATCAATTATCATACACAATTCAGCTGTTAAAAACAAGCTTTTTTATATTTTTTTAACTTAATCTTTAACTTATTCTTCAATGATTGCGCCTTGTGCCATACCTGCAAGCTTCTTTTTCTTATATCCTTGAAAGTCTCCCTGATCAAGTGCATCTCGAATTTCCTGCATCATAGTGTTATAAAAATAAAGATTATGAATGACACACAGTCGCATGCCAAGCATTTCTTTTGCCTTTAATAAATGTCTGATATAAGCTCTTGAAAAGCGTTTACAAGTGGGACATTGACATCCGGTTTCAATAGGACGTTCATCTAATTCATATTGTGCATTAAAAAGATTGATTTTCCCTTGATTGGTATATAAATGTCCGTGTCTTCCATTTCTGCTTGGATACACACAATCAAAAAAGTCTACTCCACGCTCCACGCCTTCTAAGATATTGGCAGGCGTTCCCACTCCCATTAAGTAGGTAGGTTTGTCTACCGGCAAATAAGGAATTGTCTCTTCCAACACATGATACATTTCCTCATGACTTTCTCCTACTGCCAATCCACCCAGTGCGTAACCGTCTAAATCCATTTCTCTGATTATTTTAGCATGTTCGATACGAATATCTGTATAGACTGCGCCTTGATTAATCGCAAATAGTAATTGGTCTTTATTAATGGTATCTTCCAATCCATTCAATCGTTTCATTTCTATTTGACAGCGAGTCAGCCACCTGGTTGTTCGCTCAACCGATGCTTGTACATAGCTTCGATCTGCCAGGCTTGGAGGACATTCATCAAATGCCATGGCAATCGTAGATGCAAGATTGGACTGAATCTGCATACTTTCTTCCGGTCCCATAAAGATTTTTCGTCCATCTATATGAGAGTTGAAATACACGCCTTCTTCTTTAATTTTACGCAAACCTGCCAGTGAAAAAACCTGAAAACCACCTGAATCAGTTAAAATTGGTTTATTCCATGACATAAATTTGTGAAGCCCACCTAATTGTTTGACAATTTTGTCACCGGGCCTCACATGCAAATGGTACGTATTGGATAGTTGTACCTGCGTATTTATATTTTCTAAATCTTCTGTGGAAACAGCACCTTTAATTGCAGCCACAGTACCTACATTCATAAATACCGGAGTCTGAATGGTTCCATGTACAGTTGTAAGTTCTCCCCGTTTCGCTCTTCCTTCTTGTTTCAACAACCTATACATGTAAGTGTTACTCCTTCTTGTTTAAAAAATTTATAGATATTTTTCCCAGAATTCCTCTAGTGTCAGGTTTTCAGACATAATTAATTCAGAGGCTTCTTTTCCGACATATCGGAAATGCCAAGGTTCGAATTCAATACTGGTAATATATTCTTTTCCCTTAGGATAACGAAGAATAAAACCATATTTCCATGAATTGGCTTCCAACCAAATTCCAGCATCTGTCTCAGCAAATCCTTCATCCAATGTGTAATAATGATCAGATACAATATCGATTGCCAGTCCTATTTGATGTTCGCTGGCACCGGGTACTGTAACTGCCTGCGAAGACACTTTATAGGCTTCCATATAGGACATGCCTTTATCCATATATGCTTTAATTTTACGGTTAAACAGCACTTCTTGTCTGTTTAAATCTCTATAAGGCGAACAAATTGCCAGATTAATGCCATCTTCTTTCGCTGACTGAAGCATAGCCAACAGTTCTTCTATGATTCTCTCATCACACTGCATGTTCCCTTTTATAGTCTTGATATTCCCAAGGGTAAAGGTATATTCGTCCGGTATTGGATGTTGTTTATTAATCAATACCAGTTTCCAATCATTCGCATCAAATTCAATTTTCTCTTCTGTTACGGTGGTTATTTGATTTGTGTCATCTAAATTTTCTTCTGATAAGGTTGCATTTTCATTGATAATGTCAGCATTTTCTTCCAGAATTTCATCTAGCAAATATTTATTAGCTGTCTCCATATCATGCAGCTCAGCATCGTCATATCCTTCCAAAACATCTTCATCATCTAATAGAGCCACATTACTATATTCGACTTCCTGTTCACCTGCCAAGGTGATATTTGAATCCGCTGCTGTTAATTCTACAGCATTGTTTTGTACTGAAATAAATCCGTTATCTTCTTGGAATACAGGATAAGCAAAACTGTTTCCTACCATAAAACAGAATAATATAAAAATAACACAGGCAAATCTTTTCATTCCGTTGCGGCAATAATCATAAATATTATACAGCAACATACATACTGCCAAACCGATAATAGCCGGAATTTTCAGTATCACATTTTTTCGCCCCATGTCTATAAAGAAGTCTTTTACTCTTTCGTTCAGTTTTCTTTTCATCCCATACCCCTATATGAAATAATTTATGTACTGATTTACATAATATTCTACACGATTCTTTCTAATTCGACAATAGAAACTTTGTACTATGCTTGATTCTTTTGCATATTTCCGCTATAATTTGAGAAAAAAAGGAGGCAAAATGATGGCAGGCTCTACTTTCGGTACTTTATTTCGTATATCAACCTGGGGGGAATCCCACGGAAAAGCCTTGGGCGTTGTCATAGACGGTTGTCCTTCCGGTTTGGAATTGAACGAAGAAGATATTCAGCTTTACTTGAATCGTAGAAAACCCGGCAGTTCTTCTATTACTACACCACGCAAAGAAGATGACCGTGTAGAAATACTCTCTGGTACATTTGAAGGTCGTACCACCGGTACTCCTATTTCATTGATTGTATATAATAATTCACAAAAATCTTCTGATTATGAAAATATAGCCTCCAATTATCGTCCTGGGCATGCGGATTATACTTATGATGCTAAATATGGTTTTCGCGATTATACCGGCGGTGGTCGTTCCTCCGGACGTGAAACAATCGGACGTGTGGCAGCCGGTGCCGTTGCATTAAAAATATTGAAGCAACTTGGTATTCAGGTAACTGCTTATACCAAATCCATAGGTCCTGTGACTGTAAATATGTCAAAATTTGACGAATCCTTAATCCTTACTACCGCCACTTGTATGCCTTGTAAAGAATCAAACGAACAAGCGCTTGCCTATTTAGAAGAATGTATGTTGAATAAAAATTCCAGCGGCGGTGTAATAGAATGTATTGTAAACGGGCTGCCTGCAGGTGTGGGTGACCCTGTGTTTGAAAAGCTAGATGCTAATCTGGCTAAGGCTATTATGTCTATAGGAGCTGTTAAAGCTGTTGAAATAGGCGACGGCATTGCTGTCTCATTTTCTACAGGCTCTGAAAATAACGATGCATTTATCTGCGAAGATAATATGATCAAAACTAAGACAAATCACTGTGGCGGTATTTTAGGTGGTATCAGTAATGGCTCTCCTGTTGTTTTAAGAGCACATATCAAACCCACTCCGTCTATCTTCACTCCGCAAGATACAGTCAATCAAAAAGGAGAGCCTGTTAAGCTCTCCATAAAAGGTCGTCACGATCCTGTAATTGTGCCAAGAGCTGTCGTTGTTGTTGAAGCAATGACTGCCCTGACGATACTCGATGCTTGCATGCAAAACATGACTTCCAGACTCGAATATCTTAACTGGTTTTATAAAAAATAATACAATTCGGCTGTTCTACTTTAATTTCCGGTCCATTCATTACCAGTGTTCCCTTTTCAAGGTCAACATTGAAGAAGGTCATGGAATTGGATTCATGGTTCAGCGAAACCAAATGTCTGTTATCTGGAAATAAAATAGCATCTTTTGGATAGTCTCCACTCACCGGCAAGCAAAATATTTTCGTTAAAAGTCCGCTTCTTTGATCCACCGAATAAACAATTACGCTGTTATCTCCTGCATTGGAACTGCATAAGTATTTGAAATCCAGCGTAAAATTAAGTGCACTAGCTGCCGAGCCACCTGCATGATAAGTATTCAAAGTAGAAATGTTTTGAATTTTTTCAAAATCAGGATTTCCATGTTCGTCTACTGTATATTTATAGACATCTATATAATTCTTTAGTTCATGTACTATATAAAGAAACTTCCCATTTTTAGAGAATTTCATATGTCTGGGTGCTGACTCCTGCTCACTTCGAATGAAATCAACCTGTTGCAGTTTGCCGGTCATATGGTTTAATTCGTAGATAATTACATGATCCATTCCCAAATCAGCAGCACACAAAAAACGATTATCTCTGGTCATTTTCACGCAATTAATATGCGGTCTGAAATTTCGCTCTGCTATACTGCCAAGTCCTTTATGGAAAATTTCTTCCGTAATCTCACCAATACCACCATCCTCTAAAAGACGAAGCACCGTAACTTTAGCATCGTGATATCCTGCTACAAATAGGAACTTATCTTCATAGTCCGTTGACAGATAACAGCCTCTCATACCGTTAATTGACGCATGGTTAATCACTTCCAAACTTCCATCTCTTAATACTCGATATGCTTCAACGCCAAAGTCTGTAATTGAATATAAGTACTTTTGATTATGTGAAATCGTCACATAGGATGAATTGGTAATTTCTACCTGATCTTTTTCAGTAAATCTTCCGTTTTCCATATCTACATCATAAATTCTGATACCAAAACTGCTTTTATTTCCTGATGTATAAGTAGATACATAAGCCACATATTTATCTTTTTCCATTATGCTGCTCCTCTTTTTTTATTCTTTCTACAATAAACACTTCCAAACTAATAAATTATTATAGCACAGCTTATTTTCAGGTACAACTAACACTCTTTTCTTTTGTCGAAAAAAATGTATTGACAAACAGTCCGCTTTTTGTATAATGAGTATCAGTGTTTAGTAAAAGTAAACTTAAAGTTTATTATAATTAAAACCAAACAAACAAAGGAGCAAGCATGAATAACAGTATTCATATTGGCACCAAAATCAAGGATCTTCGAACGCAAAAAGGACTGACACAGGAAGAATTAGCAGACCGATGCGAACTTTCCAAAGGATTTATTTCACAGTTGGAAAGAGACCTGACCTCGCCTTCCATTACAACACTGGTTGATATTCTGCAATGCTTAGGGACTGACCTAAAGGATTTCTTTAATGATTCAGAAGATAAGCAAATTGCTTTTCGTCAAACAGATTACTTTGAGAAAATCGACGAAGAACTTCAGAATAGAATTGAATGGATTATTCCCAATGCGCAAAAAAATATGATGGAACCAATTCGTCTCACTCTTGCCCCCGGTGGTTCTACCTACCCTGATAATCCACATGAAGGTGAGGAATTTGGCTATATTATTTCCGGTAATATTTCATTGGTTCTGGGGAAAAGAACTATTAAGGTTAAAAAAGGGGAATCTTTTTATTTTACAGCGCATTCTACTCATTACATTAAAGCTGATAACAAAACCGGAGCTGTCTTAATATGGGTCAGCACCCCACCCAGCTTTTAGGAGGCAATCACATGAATAAAGTATTGATTGATTTAAAAAACATTAGTAAATCCTTCGATGGGGAAATGATTTTAGATGATTTAAATTTATACATACGTGAAAATGAATTTCTTACTTTACTTGGACCTTCCGGCTGTGGAAAGACAACCACCTTACGAATTTTGGGTGGATTCACTTCTCCCGATAAAGGGTGTGTCATTTTTGATGGAAAAGACATTACTTCTCTTCCGCCAAACAAACGCCAGCTAAATACTGTTTTTCAAAAATATGCTCTGTTTACGCACATGAATATTGCTGAGAATATTGCTTTCGGCCTTAAAATCAAGAACAAAAGCAAGTCTTACATAGATGATAAAATCAAATATGCATTAAAACTTGTAAATTTGGATGGTTATGAGAAAAGAATGCCCGATTCCTTAAGCGGTGGTCAGCAACAACGTATTGCCATTGCCCGTGCAATTGTTAATGAGCCTAAGGTTCTGCTCCTCGATGAACCCCTGGGTGCTCTTGATTTAAAGATGCGCCAGGATATGCAATATGAACTGATTAGGCTTAAAAATGAACTTGGAATCACATTTATTTATGTAACACACGATCAGGAAGAAGCTCTAACCATGTCAGATACAATCGTTGTCATGAATCAAGGCTATATTCAGCAGATTGGCTCTCCTGAAAGAATCTATAATGAGCCCGAGAACGCTTTTGTTGCAGACTTTATCGGTGACAGCAATATCATTACCAGTACCATGGTTGAGGATAAACTGGTTGATATTTTAGGCACACGTTTCTCTTGTGTAGATACTGGTTTTGGTACCAACAAACCGGTTGACGTGGTCATTCGTCCTGAAGATGTTATTTTAACCGAACCCAATCAAGGCAGAATGAACGGAATCGTAACCCACCTCATTTTTAAAGGTGTTCACTACGAAATGGAAGTAACCGCCGGTGGCTTTGAATGGCTTGTACACTCTACAGGAATGTTCCCCGTAGGTACAGAAGTCGGTATTTCAGTTGATCCATTTAACATACAGATTATGAATAGACCCGCTTCTGAAGATGAAGAAGCTGTTCGTGTTGAAATCTAACTTCCTAGGAGAATGGAGTATTTATGAAGAAAAAATTACTTGGTCTTCCTTATTATTTTTGGACTGTACTTTTTATATTGGTTCCACTTGGCATGGTCTTCTATTATGGATTAACTGATGATACCGGTTCTTTCACTATGGAAAATATCATGGCCATTGCTTCTCCGGAACACAGTAAAGCATTCTTTCTTGCTTTACTTTTATCAGTCATTTCCACTATTCTATGTCTTTTACTGGCCTATCCGCTTGCAATGATTTTATGCGGTATGCAAAAGCACCAAAACAGCCTTTTGGTCTTACTGTTCATTCTTCCTATGTGGATGAATTTTCTGCTTCGTACGCTTGCCTGGCAGACTTTATTGGAAAAAACAGGTGTGATTAACAGCTTGCTTACTTTTTTTCATTTACCCGGTTTGCAAATAATTAATACACCTTACGCAATCGTACTTGGTATGGTTTATAACTTTTTACCATTTATGGTTTTACCTATTTATAATGTGTTATCCAAGATTAATCCTGATGTAATTCAAGCAGCAAGGGATTTGGGTGCCAACAATCTTCATGTATTCATGAAAATTACGCTTCCCCTCAGTACACCCGGGATTATCAGCGGTATCACCATGGTATTTGTTCCAGCCTTAACTACTTTCGTTATCAGTAAGTTGCTTGGCGGAAGCAAAATTCTCCTTATTGGCAATGTCATTGAAGAAGAATTCACAATTGCCGGTAATTGGAATCTTGGCAGTGGTTTATCCATGGTACTTATGATATTTATTGTGATCAGTATGATTATGTCTGCTATTTTTGACAAAGATGGGGAGGGCTCCTTCTTATGATTAAGACAACTGCTCAAAAAATATATATGGGACTTATTTTAGTCTTTTTATATGCGCCTATTGCTACGCTTATGGTACTCTCCTTTAATGCCAGTAAAACAAGAGCCAAATGGGGCGGATTCACGTTTAAATGGTATGGTGCGTTATTTAACAATGAGGATATTCTAAACGCTTTATTTAATACGCTCCTAATTGCCTTAATTGCATCAATAGTTGCCACAATCATAGGTACAGCCGCTTGTCTTTCTATCATGAGTTTGAAGAAGCGGAGTCGTGCCATTGTGATTGGTGTAACCAACATTCCTATGTTAAATGCTGAAATCGTAACAGGTATTTCATTAATGCTTTTATTTATTAGCTTAGGGCTGAAATTTGGTTTTGGGACGATTTTATTATCACATATTACATTTTGTATCCCTTATGTTATACTCAGCGTCATGCCTCGAATGTCGCAACTGTCTCCCCATACTTATGAGGCAGCATTGGATTTGGGTGCAAGCTCGGTTTACGGCTTTTTCAAGGTGGTATTCCCTGATATTTTGCCAGGAATACTCTCAGGATTCTTAATGTCGTTTACGATGTCATTGGATGATTTTATTATCACCCACTTCACTAAGGGTGCTGGCGTAGATACTTTATCCACAAAAATATATACAGAAGTAAAAAAAGGTATCAAGCCTGAAATGTACGCCTTATCTACACTCATATTTGTAACTGTATTGGTATTATTGCTGTTGGTAAACAAACCACCACGCAGCATTAAAAAATAAATGGAGGATGATTATGAAAAAAATAATTAAGTCAAGAATTGTCATCGGAATTGTACTGTCTACACTGCTTCTTTCTATGGTAGGCTGTGCCAATTCTGAAAAGAGTCAAAATGGTCAAGTAATTGTTTATAACTGGGGAGAATATATTGATCCCGAAGTCCTTACTATGTTTGAAGAAGAAACCGGTATTGAGGTCATTTATGATGAGTATGAAACAAACGAAACGATGTTTCCTAAAGTTGAGGCAGGTGCTGCAGAATACGATTTAGTCTGCCCTTCTGATTACATGATTCAAAAAATGATTGAAAGTGATTTATTAGCAGAACTTAACTTTGATAACATTCCCAATGCAAAGCAATATATTGGTCAAGAATATTGGGACCAATCTACTGAATTTGATCCTGAAAACAAGTATTCCGTACCTTATTGTTTTGGAACTGTAGGTATTCTCTATAATAAATCCATGGTCAGCGAACCCATTGACAGTTGGTCAGTTCTTTGGGATGAACAATATTCAGGAAATATATTAATGCAGGATTCAGTCAGAGATGCTTTCATGGTAGCTTTAAAGTTAAATGGGCATTCCATGAATACTTTAGATGTGAATGAATTAGAAGCTGCTAAAGATTTATTAATTGAGCAAAAGCCTCTAGTACAGGCATATGTTATTGATCAAGTACGTGATAAAATGATTGGTGGCGAAGCTGCTATCGGTGTTATTTACTCCGGCGAAGCACTCTATACGCAAAGCGAAAATGCAGATTTGGAATATGTAGTTCCAAAAGAAGGTACCAACGTTTGGATTGATTCCTGGGTTATGTTAAAGAATGCACCCAATAAAGCCAACGCCGAAGCATTCATTAACTTCATGTGCCGCCCCGAAATTGCCAAAATGAACTTTGAATTTATCACCTATTCTACTCCAAATACTGCTGTACGTGATTTGCTTGAAGATGAGGAGTTAAAGAACTCTACGATTGCATTTCCTGATTTAAGTCAATACGAGAATTTGGAAACATTCCACTACCTCGGCAGTGAAGGTGATGAACTCTATAATAATCTTTGGAAAGAAGTAAAATCAAACTAAACATATTACAAATATATAATTAAAGGTAAGTCAATAAAGACTCACCTTTTTAGTTATTATTATATTAGTTATTACTCATATTAATTACTATTTACAAATTGATTTTTAGTCACTCGGTGCTTATGCATTAATGAAAAATTCTCATTACACCAAATACTTTGCCAAGTATGCGGCAATCGTCTACGATAATTGGTTCCATATCATCATTTTCGGGCTGAAGACGAATATGTCCGTCCTCTTTATAAAATGTCTTAACAGTGGCTGAATCATCAATTAATGCTACTACCATTTCGCCATTTCTTGCTGTATTACAGGAGTTTACAAATATCTGATCTCCGCTTAATATACCTGCATTAATCATTGAATCTCCTTTAACCTTTAAAATAAAGGATTCTCCTTTGGGTACTATATCAGCTGGTATCGGGAAATAACTGTCAATATTCTCTTCTGCTAAAATAGGCTCACCGGCAGCAACTTGGCCTACAACCGGAATGCTGACCATCTCAGTACGCACCATCTGAAAACTGTCATCACATATTTCAATTGCTCTTGGTTTAGTAGGGTCTCTACGAATATAGCCATTCTTCTCTAATGTTTCCAGATGTGAATGTACGGAAGAAGTAGATTTAAGTTTAACAGCTTCACAGATTTCTCTTACTGCAGGTGGATATCCTCTCTTCAATATTTCATCTTTAATATATGATAATATCTCCTGTTGCTTACTACTAATCTTCCCATATCCCATATTAATATCCACGCCTTTCTTATATATTAAAATATTTTGAAACAGTTACTATTTACTTCTGTTTCATAAAGTATAGCATAATCTTCTATCAAAAGCAAACATATATTCCAAATATTTGTTCGATTTTTATTCAAAAATCTATTGACAGTAGAATGTTTGTTCGATATAATGCAAATAAGAACATGTGTTCCGAACAATTATTCTGTTTGTGGTGATTGATACGTTAGGAGGAAGCAAATGAGCGCAGCAGCAATTAATATGAAAAACAATCTAAATAGTGAATATAAAACTAGAAATAGCACTAGCAATGAATTTAGAATCAGAAGCGAATTTAGAATCAAAAGAAATCAAATGAGAAGAAGAAAACAACTTCGTCGTCGCATCTGCGTTGCTTTATTTACATCTTTGCTCATCTTCAGTCTTTCACTTCTGTTTTTTGGATTTGGTTCCAAAGCACAGGGA
This sequence comes from uncultured Lachnospiraceae bacterium, assembly GCA_964571145.1. Classification (GTDB taxonomy): domain Bacteria; phylum Bacillota; class Clostridia; order Lachnospirales; family Lachnospiraceae; genus Suilimivivens. Next base: position 10,384 of record CAZNAP010000008.1, read on the forward strand.
AGCGATGAGGAAATATTCTACAAATACTACAAAAGTGTAACCATCAACAGAGGCGACAGCCTTTGGGATTATGCAAGTGAATATTGTGACAATCACTATGACGATTATCAGGACTATATTAATGAAGTGATGAGCATTAATTGTATGTCCGAAGAAACACTAATTGCCGGCTGTAGCATCATCATTCCTTATTATAGTCCTGAATTTGTTGGTTAAATATTGAATTATGTATTTAATATTTAAAAGTCGCTCGGTGTTTATCCGAGCGACTTTTTAACTTGTTAGTTTGAAAACCTTACTTTCATATAGGAAATAATTTCCTCTACGCATCTGTCATAACCAAGTTTGGAACTATCCAAACATAAATCGTAGTTACGGGCATCTGTCCATTCACGACCTGTATAGTAGGAATAATAAGCAGCTTTATGTTTGTCAGTTTTAATGATGTATTTCTCTAATTCCTTAGAAGACATGCTGTGTTTCTTGGCCGCCTGTTCCATGCAATACTCATGAGGTGCATGAATAAACACACTTAAGACGTTATCATAATCCTTTAATATAAAGTCTGCACATCTGCCAACAATCACACAAGACTCCTCTTCTGCCAGTCTCTTAATAATTTTTGCCTGATAATTAAATAAGTTTTGTGTAGATATAAAATCATCACTTTCAGGTGGAATCAGCTCTCCATTATATACACTATTTGCAATTCTAAAAAGACTGGTATTCTTTAGCTGTTCATCAGCATTCACAAACAAAGCTTCATTAATTCCACTCTCTTCTGAAGCAAGTTTCATTAATTCCTTGTCATAATAATGAATCCCCAGTTTGTTTGCCAACATTTCGCCGATTGTACGTCCACCACTTCCATACTGTCTTGCTATTGTTATTACTATTTTATCCTTCATAATGTGTGTACCCCCATATTTCTTAATTAAATAAATATGCTCTATTCACCTAAATAAGCCTTCTTAATGGAATCATTATTCAATAATTCATCTGCCTTGCCTGTTAATACAATTTTTCCTGTTTCCAATACATAGGCACGATTTGAAATTGACAACGCCTTTTTAGCATTCTGCTCAACTAAAAGTACGGTTGTTCCACTTGCACTTACTTCCTTAATAATATCGAATATTTCATTTACAAATATAGGTGATAATCCCATGGAAGGTTCATCCATTAATATGATTCTGGGATGTGACATAAGCGCTCTTCCCATAGCCAACATTTGTTGCTCGCCACCGCTGAGGGTTCCTGCCAACTGATTCTGTCTTTCTTCCAAACGTGGGAAACGCTTATAAACCATTTTTAAAGTTTCTTCTATTTCATTTTTATCCTTACGAGTATATGCTCCCATTCTTAAATTCTGTAATACGGAAAGGTTTGCAAATACACGTCTTCCTTCAGGAACATGTGCCATTCCCATGGATACTATTTTATGAGCAGGTGTTTTTGTTATGTCATGTCCATCAAAAGAAACAGAGCCTTTCTTCGCATCTAACAGACCTGTAATCGTATGCAAAATGGTTGTTTTTCCTGCGCCATTTGCTCCGATTAAAGCAATAACTTCACCTTCATTTACTTCAAATGAAACGCCTTTTATGGCTTGGATCATCCCATAATATACTTCTAAATCCTTTATTTCAAGCATGGCCATAATAATTTTTACCTCCGAATTACTCTCCTAAGTATGCTGTGATAACCTGTGGATCATTAAGGACTTCACTGGTCTTACCCTGTGTCAAAATACGTCCAAAGTTGAGTACTGTCAGTTCTTCACAGATACCGGAAACAAGTTTCATATCATGTTCAATCAAAAGAATTGTCATATCAAAATTATCTCTGACAAAGCGTATGGTATCCATTAATTCTTTTGTTTCATTTGGATTCATGCCTGCTGCAGGTTCATCCAGCAGCAACAGTTTAGGATTTGTAGCAAGTGCACGTGCAATTTCTAGCTTACGCTGTTTTCCATAAGGTAAGTTAGCTGCTAAATAATTTGCTTCTTCATCCAGCTCAAATACCTTCAGCAATTCCATTGCTTTCACATTCATTTCCTTTTCCATTTTATTATATCTAGGCATTCTAAGTATGCCTTCTATGGTAGAATATTTGTAATGATTGTGTAAGCCTGCTTTTACATTATCCAATACGCTTAAGTCTTTAAATAATCGAATATTCTGAAAGGTTCTTGCTATTCCAGCCTTATTGATATCAATTGTTCGTAATCCGGTTATGTTTACTCCGTCCAAAGTAACAATACCTTCGTCCGGTTTGTAGACACCGGTCAACAGGTTAAATACTGTCGTTTTTCCTGCACCATTAGGTCCGATTAATCCGTATAATTGTCCTTTTTTTATTGAAACGGAGAAATTATCTACTGCCGTTAAACCACCAAACGAGATGCTTAGATTTTTAACTTCTAATAATGATGACATAATTACTGTACCTCCTTATTTTTATGAAGGAAATTTTTTAAGGAGTATCTCTTTCTCAAATTGATTAATTTAGGGCTCCAGTTAAAGAGCATCATTATAATCAGAATAATTGCATAAATCAACATTCGATAATTACTCAATCCTCTTAGCAACTCTGGAAGTAATGTTAAAATGACAGCTGCAATAATAGAACCTCTCATATTACCGATTCCACCTAACACTACAAATACCAAAATCATAATTGACATATTGTAGCCAAAGCTCTTAGGCGTTGCCATTAAGCTGCTTAAGTTGTGCGAATACAATACACCTGCTACACCAGCAAGTGCAGCTGAGATTGAAAATGCCATTAACTTATATTTGGTAATATTAATTCCAATCGATTCTGCTGCAATCAAATTATCTCTAATCGACATAATGGCACGTCCATCTCTGGATTTAATCAAATTCAGTACTATGATTAGTGTAATAATAATCAAAATAATACCAATCGTAAAGGTTGAATCCTTCGGCGTTCCTGTAATACCCTGTGCGCCATTAATCAGAACTTCTCCATCTGTTTCCAGCCCTAATGAAATCGAATCTTTCATAGAAAAATGAAGACCTTTGCTGTCTCGACCAATATATAATACATTAATGATATTCTTAATAATTTCGCCAAATGCAAGTGTTACAATGGCTAAATAATCGCCTTTTAATCGCAGTACCGGCATACCAATCAAGAAGCCTATAATACCTGCTGAAATAGCACCTATTAGAATTGCAATGATAAATCTCAAAATATCTACTGTGATGATATTCTGCATATATCTTGAGAAAAATGCTCCTGTAAATGCGCCTACACACATAAAACCTGCATGTCCAAGACTCAATTCGCCCAAAATACCAACAGTAAGATTCAATGATACCGCAAGTATTACATAAACACATAGCGGAACCAGCAAGCCTTGCATTAAACTGGATACCAGTCCTGCCGCGGATAACAGCGTAACAATAATCCAGGCAAATAGTACAATGCCATAGGTAATTAAATTATCTTTTATATTATGATTTATAGTTATCTTTTTCACTGTTTATGTCCTCCTATACCTTCTCTTGAATTTTCTTACCTAAAATACCGGTAGGCTTCACAAGAAGAACGATAATCAGTACCATAAACACAATTGCATCTGCCATTTGCGATGAAATATACGCTTTACTTAATATTTCAATAATGCCAAGAATAATACCACCAATCAACGCACCCGGTACAGAACCAATCCCACCAAATACAGCTGCTACAAAGGCTTTTATTCCGGGCATGGAACCTGTATAAGGCGTCAAAGACGGATATGCAGAGCATAATAACATACCGGCAATCGCTGCAAGTGCTGATCCAATTGCAAAGGTAAGAGAAATTGTTCCGTTTACATTAATACCCATTAACTGCGCTGCTCCCTTGTCTTCTGAAACAGCCAGCATTGCTTGTCCAGCTTTTGTTTTGTTAATAAATAACATTAACCCTACCATGATAATAATACAGGAAGCAATTGTTACGATTGTCTCTCCCGAAATATTGATTTGGCCATCTGCCAATCGAATAGCAGGTATTGTTACTACTGAAGAAAATGCTTTTGTATTTGCGCCAAAAATAATCAATGCAATATTTTGCAGAAAATAGCTCACGCCGATTGCAGTAATTAAAACCGCCAGCGATGATGCTGCCTGCCGCAGTGGTCTATAAGCAATGTATTCAATTGTTATTCCCAGCACCGTACAAACTAATACTGCCAATAATACGCCTAAAAATGGGGGCAGTCCCTGCATACTGATTGCAAAGAATATGGTATATCCACCTACCATAATGACATCGCCATGTGCAAAATTCAGCATTTTCGCAATACCATATACCATGGTATAACCCAGTGCAATAATGGCATATACACTTCCCAAACTGATTCCATTAATTAAATATGAAAGTAAACTCATAAGAACACCTCTTTATGAAAAATTTATCAATTTAGTATAGCAGATAATTGGGTAAACTGGCAAGTAAAAAGAGGGTTGCATTATAAGCAACCCTCCATTGGGAATCTAACTGATCAAATTACTGAATTAAAGAGTAATTTCCATTTACAATCTGCATAGCTTTAGGTGCTTTATTAACAGCGCCGTCTGCATCCCATGACATAGCTTCGCCTGTAAGACCATCTACTGTAATCTGAGGCATAGCTGCAATTAATTTCTCACCAATTCCTGCAACACCGTCTTCTGGTTTAGCTCCGCTCTGTTCGATTGCTGCTTTAATGATATAAACAGCATCGTATGCATCTGCTGCAAACTGGTTAGGTGTTTCGCCATAAGCTGCTTCATAAGCGCTTACAAATGCTTTTGTAGCATCATCCTGTGCATCAGCAGCAAAAGGTGTTAACAGCATAACGCCTTCAGCTAAAGTTGTATCAAAGTTTTCAACACCAAGAATACCATCTAAACCGTCGCAACCGAAGAATTTTACGTCATAATCCATGCCAGCTGCCTGTGTTAAAATTAAAGATGCCTCTGTATAGTAGATAGGCAGGAAAATCAATTCAGCGCCTGCATCTTTTGCTTTCTGTAACTGAACGGAAAAGTCTGTTTTGTTATCTGCAGTAAATGCTTCTGCGGAAACAACTTCAAAAGGCTGGTTAGCTGCTTCTGTTGCAAATTTTTCATAAATACCTGAAGAATATACATCTGAGCTATCATAAATAACTGCTACCTTGCTTGCGACTTCATTCTGTCCTATGTACTGTGCTGCACCAATACCCTGATTAGGGTCTGTGAAACATACCTGGAATACATTGTCATTTCCAGCGATACAATCTACAGAAGAACCTGAAGGTGTTAACTGGAACATTTTGTCATTTGCTGATTCAGCAGCAACTGCGATACAACATCCGCTTGTAGTAGAACCAACTAAAATGTTCATACCCCAATCCTTTAATGTATTGTATGCATTAACTGATTTCTCGTTATCGCATTCATCATCCTGGAAGTTGTATTCGATTTGAATACCATTGATACCACCTGCTGCATTGATTTCTTTTGCAGCAATTTCGATACCACGTTGTACTGCAAGGCCATAAACTGCTGCGCCGCCTGTTGCAGGGCCGATACCACCGATTTTGAAAGTGGTGCTTGCTGCCTTATTTCCACATCCGGCTAACAAAGCCATAGACATAGCAGCAACTAACAAAAGACTCATTGCTTTTTTGAATTTTTTCATAATAAATCTCCTCCTTAAAATTTCATATTATGTGAAATAATACCCCAAAAACCCATAGTTGTCAACTATTAGCGTATTTATATGTTAAAAAAATGTATAAATTTACGTAATAACATTTGGCCTCACGATGCATATATTTGTCCTAACAGGAAAGAATAAAATAGATATCCTATGATTTCAGGATTCAAAATAATGACTTGTTTAGGAATATGTTATGAATAATAAATGTCTGGACTGCACAGCACTCACTATTGCGATTATCGGTGCTATCAATTGGGGACTTATTGGTTTCTTTTCTTTTGATTTAGTTGCTTTAATTTTTGGCGACATGTCATGGTTATCCCGAATTATCTACGCAATCGTTGGTATCAGTGGTTTGTATCTGATTACTTTTTATATGTATTGCGGAGGCACAAAAGAAACGAAAGGCTAATTCTTTTCTTTTCCCAAAATCAAGAAAGAGCTGTGCACCGAATGCCAGTGCAACAGCTCTTTTTTATATTGCTTTAGGATCAATATTTTTACCATCTCTCCAAATTCTTTCCAAATCATAAAAGAGACGATTTTCTTTATCAAAAATGTGAATGATAATATCGCCAAAATCCAATAATACCCAATTGGCATTATCATATCCTTCTATTTGCTTCACGGGATACCCCGCTTTCCCAAGGCTTTCCTCTGCTGCATCAGCAAGTGTTTGAATTTGATTTCTGTTACTGCCGTTAGCAATAATAAAATAATCAGCCAAAACAGAAACTTCACTGATATCAATCACTCTGAGCTCCTCTGCTTTTTTATTTTCAAGTGCTTCAATGGCAATTGCTACCATTTCTTTTATTTTAGTGATTGTCATATCTGACATTCTAGTTCCTCCTGCTTTCTTACTGCTCTGTTTTGTTTGCATAATAATCATAAGTCTTTTGCGTCATAGGATCGATTGGACCTCCAATATTATTTAAATATTGAAGTGTATCTTCTAAAATCTGCAGTAAAGCCGCATCCAAATCCCGAAAAGCCAATTTTCTGACTTGTGTCAAATTAGGTGCTCTTTTTCTGCCTGGTTCTATATAATCAGCTATATAAATAATCTTTTCCAGAGATGACATACCCGGTCTCCCTGTTGTATGATTTAAAATTGCATTGATGATATCTCGATCTGTAATATTATATTGCTTCATTGCCAAAAAGATACCTACTTTAGCATGTAGTAAAAATGGCGTCTGTCTCTCCACTTCATTTATTTGAATATTGTGTTTTTCACAAATTAAAATCTTTTTTTCATCACTGATACATTTTGCACAGTCATGCAATAGACCTGCTGTCTGTGCTTTAATAATATCTACCTGATGGCACATAGCAAGTGCAGAAGCCGTATAGGCAACTCCAAGTGTATGTTCAAAACGTCTGACATCCAGTACCTTTTCCATTCGTCTTCTTATTTTTCTGATATCTGCTGATTTCATATAGGTCTCCTATATCGAGTTATCGTAAAAATGATTTTCATTTATATATTCTAACACTTTATCCGGTAACATGTCTTGTACTGATTGGCCATTTGCTATTCTTCTGCGTATTTCTGAAGATGATAAATCAATTGGTTCAATTGGTAAAATCTCTATATCTGCTTGGAATTGTTTTTTTAAATGTTCGATTGCAATTCCAAGAGATTCTACAGATTCACCGCCCCGTACTGCTGTAATCACCGTACATTTGCTTAATATAACTTCCGGCTTTCTCCATGTATGCAAACTCAACAAACTGTCTGCACCTGTAATAAAATAGTAATGCGTATTTGGATTGTTGTCCTTTAATTCTTTCAGAGTTTCATAGGTATAAGTTGGTCCTGTTCGATTAATCTCCATAGTAGATAATGTGAAGTAAGGGTTCCCCTGAATTGCCAAAGCAGTCATATTCGCTCTATTCTGCGCACTTACTATCTTAATATCCTGTTTTAAATAGGAATTTCCACTTGGCATAAATAATATCTGTTCCAGATTAAATGTTTTACGCGCACTTTCTGCCAACAATAAATGTCCATTATGAATGGGATTAAAAGTGCCTCCCATAATTCCTACCTTTTTTTCATTAGAAATGTCCATCACGTACTCCTCTACGGAAGTTCGATTTTTTTGTGTTCTCTATTTTCTTTATATAAAACAATCTTTTTACCAATCACTTGTACTACTTGAGAACCCGTTCTTTCAGCCAGAATTTCTGCCATACTGCGAGTATCTTCCTGACAGTTTTTTAATGCAGAGATTTTAATCAATTCTCTGGTATTGAATGCTTCTATAACAGCTTGTGTTACTTCAGGCGTTAATCCTGATTTTCCAACCTGAAAAACAGCTTCCAAATTCATTGCCAGACCTTTTAAATACGATCTTTGTTTACTTGTCATCATCATAACTCCTATTTGTAATAATTGAAAGACTGTCCGTACATTCTGACCGTATCGCCTTCTTGAATACCTAATTCTTCAAGCTGTTCCAACATACCGTTTGTTTTTAAGAAATTCTGGAAAAATACAAAGCCTTTTTCCGATTCCAGATTTGTATATCCCAGCATTTTTTCGATTTTAGGTCCTTCAATTACATATTCCTTAGTTTCTTCATCATAAGTAACTGTATATGGTTCATCTGCACTGCCAATCATATACTCAGGGAAGAATTCCTGTTCAAATAAAACAGGCTTTTCATCCAGACTATCCAGCATATTTCTCACATGATAAAGCAGCTCTCTCACGCCTTTGCCACTAACAGCTGAAATAGGATAAACCGGAATTCCTTTTGGTTCAAATTCCTTTTTCAGTTTTTCTACGGGATCTTCTTGACCTTCCTCAGTAAAATACAAGTCCATTTTATTGGCTGCGATTACCTGTGGGCGCAAAGCAATATCAGGATTATATGCCTTTAATTCTTTATTAATTGCGTAAATATCCTCAATGGGATCTCGGCCTTCTGTTGAAACTGCATCCACTATATGAATAATCACTTTCGTTCGCTCAATATGGCGTAAGAACTCAAATCCAAGTCCCACTCCCTCTGAGGCGCCTTCGATTAGACCAGGTATATCCGCAATTACAAATCCTTTTGCATCAGGTAAATCAACAACACCTAAATGCGGATTCAAAGTCGTAAAATGATAGTTCGCTATTTTCGGTCGCGCATTTGATACTTGTGTCAAAAATGTGGATTTGCCCACATTCGGAAATCCTACCAGACCTACATCAGCAATTACTTTAAGCTCCAATAAAAGCTCCAGTTCCTTAGCCGGTTGTCCCGGTTGTGCATATTTGGGAGCCTGCATTGTACTTGAAGCATAGTGTTGGTTTCCACTTCCGCCTCTTCCGCCCGGGAGCAATACAAAACGTCTATTTTCACCTGACAAATCCGTAATTACTTTGCCGGTTTCAGCCTCTTTAATAACTGTGCCTTCCGGCATCTTTAGGATTAAATCTGCTCCATTTTTGCCACGGCAGTTTCTCTTTTGTCCGCCTTCACCATCTTCGGCATGGTATTTCCTTACATGACGATAATCCGTAAGCGTATTGAGTCCATCATCTATCTCTAAAATAACACTTCCGCCATGTCCGCCATCTCCGCCATCAGGGCCTCCGTTAGGAACGAATTTTTCTCTTCTGAAAGAGACATGTCCGTCTCCACCTTTGCCACTTCGTACATATATTCTTGCTCTATCTGCAAACATACACTACTCCATTCTGTTTGAACTACTTATGACCAGTCATTGATAAAAATAGGCTTCAAACAAAAAAGATGTTTGAAGCCTGGCTAGGTCACTTAACTACTTTTCTACAGGATATACGGAAGCCTGCTTTTTATCTCTTCCTTTTCTTTCAAATCTAAGTACACCGTCAACCAAAGCAAACAATGTATCATCACCACCACGTCCTACGTTATTACCGGGATGAATCTTAGTTCCGCGTTGTCTGTATAAAATATTACCTGCTTTAACAAATTGTCCGTCAGCTCTCTTCGCACCCAATCTCTTGGACTCGGAATCTCTACCATTCTTAGTAGAACCCATTCCTTTTTTATGAGCGAAAAATTGAAGGTTCAGCTTTAACATATTTACACCTCCTCGAATTTAAGTTCTAAATATTTTTTGCCGTATTCATTTACGACATTTTGCAATCCTAAAACCATGGCATCCAATAAAAGCCGTCCGCCGTTATCCACTTGTTCAGGGAAACTGCATTCGATTATGGCTTGCTTCTCGTCACTTACTACTTCCAGTTTAGTATCTGTCAATTCTTCAATAGAATTAATGGTATTAATTACTAAAATCGATATAGCACTACAAACAATATCATTGCCTGCATTGGCAAAACCTGCGTGATTTCTGCAAATTACCTTCTTATATGTTCCATTTTTGGTTTTATTAATTATTATAGTTGTCATTATTAAGCGTTAATCTTGTCGATCTTGACCTGTGTGTATGCTTGTCTATGACCATTTTTCTTATGATAACCGGTTTTTCTCTTGTACTTATAAACGATAACCTTACGGTATCTGCCCTGTTCCATAACAGTTGCAGTAACGTTAGCACTAGCTACATCTCCGGCAACCTTAAGCTTTTTGTCACTAACAGCGACAACCTGGTCAAATGTTACAGTTGCTCCTGGTTCAACATCCAGTTTTTCAACTTTGATGATATCTCCTTCGGAAACTTTATACTGTTTTCCACCTGTTGCTATGATTGCGTACATATGGCACCTCCTATACTAATCAGCTGTAAACTGATTTACTCGCTAACTTCGGTGGCGTCCTCAAAAGGGCACACTTCTACCTCGTTATGCGGCATACTCAAATAATATAGCATCATCATATAGATATGTCAAGCGGTTTACTCACTTTTTTTCGCGTAATTTCAACGATTCCAAGCGCTGTCATATCTACCAATCTGGTTTTGATTTTATCAGACTTTAAATACTCGCCAAGACTTTCCATTAATCGTCTGTTATCTGTTTCTTCCTCCATATTGATAAAGTCCACCATGATCATTCCTGAATAATTTCGAAGCCGTAATTGTCTGGCAATCTCTTTAGCAGCTTCCAAATTTGTTTTTAAATAAACATTTCTCTTATTGTTTCCTTTGCGGTTACTCCCTTTGCCGGAATTAACATCGATTACAACCATGGCTTCTGTTGGTTCAATCACCAAATATCCGCCACTTGGCAGCCAAACCTTAGTCGCAAGCGCCTGTGCCAAATGCGTTTCAATACTGTATAATTGTGATAACGAAAGCATAGAATCTTCATAAAATCTCAATTCATGGAATCCATGATTTTGCAATAGGGTAAAGACTTCCTTGGAATCAGTGACAATTTCATCGTACTCAGATGCTGGAATATCTTTTAATGTAGATATTAACTCCGGTTCTGCGTGATACAGACAGGAAAAGCAAGTTCTGTACTCAAATTTATTCAATATTTCTTCCATACAAATTGAGAATCGTTCTATTTCATCAAATACCGGTTTAAAATCTTCTACTTCTCCCGCATTAGTTCGAATTACGAAACCAAACTTCTTGCTTCCGCTTATTTTATGTTCTTGTTTTTCTTTTTTTAACTTTACAACTGTATCTTTTCCCAACTTTTTCGAATACACAAACCCATGACCGTCTTTGTTACATATACAGTATTGACCAATCAAGGTAAGATTTGTCGTCGCACCCGGTAATTTAGTCTTCACTGCCTGACTGGTGATTTGAACGACAAGCTCATCACCCTGTTTGAGCTTTCCGTCATATTCTCGATTCAGCAACAATGGTGATTCGCACTCTGCTAAAGGCAAAAACACCTTTTGGTCGCTGCTAATGTTCACAAAAATCGCTTGCAATCCCTCAGCAACCTCTGCTACCCGACCAATATAAATATTTCCCAGTAAAGTTTCTTCTTCTGATAATGCTGTAGATTGAATCATACATGGCAAATCTTTCTCATCCAGCAGAAACAGGAGCAGTTTATTATTTCTTTCTACAATGATTACTTTTCTTTTCATCACAATGATCCATTTAGCTGCTGATTAATCCTACCAGCTTTCTTTCTTCGTTATTACCAATATTCTGATATGTTTCCATTCTTTGAATGAGCATAGAAAATGGAGCCGGTTCAAAATCCAATGTTTGGAAAAATGTTTCCAATACAAAAGCCGGCTTAATATTCCCACCACTGCTGGCATTTAAGAGAATATAAACAGAATCTCCTAAGGGATTACCTTCGGCATCCTTGGCGTCTTCAACGATTTGAAGTTCATAGATACTTTCTTTTAAGTTGATTTCTTTTTCACCCTTTTTCGTGGGCTTGATTACTGTAATAACCGGCTGTTCATAAAACTTCTTCAGCTTGTCCTGCCAGCCTTCGGGCAATAAAGTGCTTTCTCTAAAAGATACCAGATAAGATGCTGCTTCTACACTTGCCATGGCATTGCCTGCATCTTCCGAAAGTATACTGACTTCCAAAATATCAAATCCTTCTACCATGACACTTTGTAGTTTCTTCTGTATATCTTCTTCACTTGTAATACTGTTGAGTTCAATATCAAAATATTCTCCCTGACTGGTATGTCCCACTGAAAGCGGAGCTGCAAAAGACATAATTTGATGAGGACTAAACCCCTCCGAATAGGCAATATCAATCCCCGCACGCCTAATGGCTTTTTGAAAGTATCGCATGACATCCAAATGTCCTATAAACTTAACCGCACCATACTTTGAAAATTTGATTCTAACTTTCATCCATATACCTCTGTCTTCTGATCCAGGCACACACCTGTTTTAAACCTTGCTGCTCCGCAGCCCTGACACTGCATTCTGCAGTTTGGTGTTACACTTTCTTTCTGTGCATTATGCCATTCTTTTAGTAAAAAGTCTTTTGAAACACCACCATCCAGAAAATCCCATGGGAAAATTTCTTCGTCGCTTCTCTCCCGTACTGTATAAAAATCCGGATTAATTCCACATTCTTCAAATGTCTGCATCCAAATATCATGTTTATAATATTCACTCCAGGCATCATACATACAGCCATTTTGATATGCTTTTAAGATCACTTGGTTCAGCTTTCGGTCACCTCTTGCCATAATCCCTTCCAGGACACTGGCATCAGCCTCATGCCAATTATACTTAATGCTTTTCTGATTTAACTGAGACATAATCGATGTACGAGTCAGGTACGCCTTTTCAATAAAATCTTCTTTGGTACATTGAGGTGCCCATTGAAAGGCGGTAAATGGCTTTGGAATAAAGAAAGAGGTACTGGCTACGATTTGCACTCTTCCGTTTCTTTGTTCTTTAGGTACCGTCTCATAAAATTCAGCAGCTATCTTATTACAAAGAACCCCGATTTCTTGAATATCCTCATTTGTTTCCAAAGGCAATCCCAGCATAAAATATAGCTTTACGCGCGTCCATCCGCTTTCAAATGCTAAATGTGAGCCTTCCAGAATCACTTCTTCTGTTAATCCTTTATTGATTACATTTCTAAGGCGCTGGCTCCCTGCTTCCGGGGCGAAGGTCAGGCTGCTCTTCTTCACATTTTGTACCTTATTCATTACATCCAGTGAAAAGGCATCAATTCGCAATGAAGGTAATGAAATATTGATATGTTCCTCACTGCATTTTTCAATCAAGAAGTCCATCAGTTCCGGCAACATGGAATAATCGCTGGAGCTTAAGGAGCTTAAGGAAATCTCCTCATGTCCTGTATTATGAAGCATCTCCATTGCATAATGCTTCAGCATGTCCAAAGAGCGTTCTCGAACAGGCCTATATAATTGTCCAGCCTGACAAAAACGACAGCCCCTAATACAACCTCTCATAATTTCCAAAACAACTCTGTCTTGGGTCACCTTGATAAAAGGAACAACCGGCTTCTCCGGATAATAGGTGTCCGAAACATCTGATACAAGTTCCTTCATAACCGTGTTCGGAATTCCTTCAACAAGTGCAATTCTCTCTTTTATGGTTCCGTCTTCCTTATATTCCACCCGATACAGTGAGGGCACATAAATACCTTGCAGCTGGGCTGCCTTTATTAAGAATTCACGACGACTCTCACCATTTTTCTTGCATTCTTTATAAGTATCAATTAACTTTCTATATTGGGTTTCCCCTTCACCGATATAAAATAAATCAAAGAAATCACAGAAAGGCTCCGGATTATAAGTACAGGGGCCACCGCCTATTACGATTGGGTCATCTTCTCCTCGTTTAACTGCTAAAAGTGGAATTTTTGACAAATCCAATATTTGTAGAATATTTGTATAACACATTTCATATTGAATGGTGATTCCCAGAAAATCAAAGTCCTTGATTTTATCCTGCGATTCCAATGCAAACAATGGAATATTTTCCTTACGCATTATTTCATCCAAGTCAATCCATGGTGAATAAACACGTTCACACCAGACATCCTCAAATTTATTAATCATATCATAAAGGATTTGAATTCCAAGATGAGACATTCCTATTTCATACACATCCGGAAAACACATGGCAAATCGTACTTCTACCTTTTCCTTATCTTTCACAATTGCATTGACTTCATTTCCAATATATCTGGCAGGCTTCTCTACCTGCATCAGTATCTCATCATTTAGTGCCAATTTTCTCATTCTATTCATTAAACCTTTCACAAGTATTCAATAAATTGTACCATAAATAAGTCTTAAGTACAAAAATAATTCCAATTAAAACAGAATTTAGTATAAAACTTACTTAGAAATAAGCCTGGGTAACGGGATTTCCATATTCTCAATTATTCTCGCAAAAAACGTATCCGCGCTTTCGCCCCTGTATACCACATTGGTTCGGTCACAATAAATAAATACGCCCAGTAGAATAACAGCAATTACAAAACGTACCCTAAAACCGCGCAAGGCACCACTTCTAGTTTCCGCTTTTACTTCTGTCTTCCCCTTTGGATTATTCTTCTCTATTCCATCCCTCATCATCTACGTTCCCTCACTAATTACCGAATAACTATTCTTTACAAAAAATATGCGCCGCATCCCCAACTTATGCAGCGCACATTTATTCACAAAAACTGTTCGATAAGCACCGAGTGACTAACAGTTTTGGAATCACCTTTTATCCAACTCTTCTGTAATCTCTTCCCAGCTGACTCCTTTTTCCACCATTAATACCATCATATGATAAAGAAAATCTGCTATTTCATATTTGATTTCATTAGGATTGGGATTTTTAGCAGCAATTACAATTTCTGTTGCTTCTTCTCCCAATTTTTTCAAAATTTTATCAATACCCTTATCAAACAGATAATTGGTATAGGAACCTTCCTTAGGATGAACTTTTCTGTCTTTGATGACATTCAAAACAGATTCAAACACCATTAAAGGATTTGCTTCATCATATTCCAAGCCAAACACCTTATTAAAGAAACAGCTATAACTTCCCGTATGACAAGCTACGCCTACCTGTGCAATCTTCGCCAGTAACGTATCTTTATCACAATCGGCTGTCATTTCTTTTAAAAATTGATGATGACCGCTTGTTTCACCTTTCACCCATAATTGTTGACGACTACGGCTGTAATAGGTCATGCGACCAGTTTTTAGTGTTTGCATGTATGCTTCTTCATTCATGTAAGCAACCATTAATACTTCTCTGGTCTTATAATCCTGGACTACTACCGGAATCAATCCATCAGCATTATGAGTCAGTTCCTCCCACTTGAAATTGGGCTCAAATGTCTTAACAGAAACACCACTCCCTGCACATAAATCTTTTATCACATTCAGTTCCTTTACATTTGCATTAATTGCAGCACCGGTTACGGCAGAAATATTTTTACGAGATAACAGTTCAATAATTTTATCCAGAGAGACCTCAGGTAAGGTTACGATTAAAGGCATTTGAGAAATTGCAACAGCCTGTTTAATCGTCTTTTCATCTAAAAGAATGACCTTACTAACAAATTCTGAAAGGAGTTCAGAATTCGTATCAATTTCAGATGCTTCAGCAATACATGCATAAATCTTTTCTTTGCCAAACTTCATTGAAACTTCTTTGGTAATATCTATATTGCTCTGCTTGGAATAATTCAATACTGCTTTTGAACAGCCTGCATAAAGGAGTTTTTTAACGTCCTCCATCCTTTTTACATTTCCGGCTCCAATAATCGGAAGATGTGCCTCATCACAGATTTTCTTGATATAATCAAGGGCATAATCATGTTCGGCATCTTCGTTGGATAAATCAAAAACCAGCAATTCATCTGCATTATTTTCGCTGTAATAACGTGCAAGCTCCACCGGATTGTCGCTGATTACTGTACTGTCCTTAAATCCGGTAACTGCTTTTCCATCCAACAGATAGATGCATGGTATAAATTTTTTATACTTGTTCATTGTTCTCTCCTGTATTTAAAGACTTCCTTTTGTGCTTAAAACATCAGTAATTCTTTCATCCTTTTTAACTGCTTCATCCAGTGCTCTTGCAAAGGCTTTAATAATAGCTTCAATCATATGATGATTGTTGATCCCAGAAAGCATTTTAATGTGCAAATTCATACCTGCTGTATAAGAAACTGCATAAAAAAATTCTCTGATCAGCTCCGTATCCAAATAGCCTACTTTTTCTACGGTAAATTCACATTCAAACGCAAAATATGGTCTTCCGCATAAATCTACCGCACATAGAGCCAGTGCATCATCCATTGGGAGAATACAGTGGCCGTATCTCTTAATGCCTTTCTTATCGCCCAGTGCTTCTTTAATCGCTGTACCAAGAACAATTCCGGCATCTTCTACCGAATGATGTCCGTCAACCTGCAAATCACCCTGAATAGTCATTTCCAAATCAAAAAAGCCATGTTTTGCAAAACCTTCCAGCATATGATTAAAAAATCCGATACCTGTTTCTATTTTAGCAATGCCCTGACCATCTAAATCTAAAAAAGCAGTTATATCTGTCTCTTTTGTCTTTCGGTTTATTGTTGCCTTACGTTCCATTGATATCCCTCTCTTTATGTAATACACGTTCAAATTTAATCCTCTATAAATCTAACTTTAATAGAGTTTGCATGCGCCGTCAAGCCTTCTTTTTCTGCAAATAATTCAATTTCTTTGTGAACTTCTTTAAGCGCCTCTTTTGAATAAGAAATGATACTGGTTTTCTTTTGAAAATCGTCTACATTCAGAGGCGAGAAAAATCTGGCCGTTCCATTCGTCGGTAATATATGATTCGGTCCTGCGAAATAATCGCCAAGCGGTTCCGAAGAGTATTCTCCCAGAAAAATAGCGCCTGCGTTCTTGATTTTAGTCATCACTTCAAATGGATTGGCTGTTAAAATTTCCAAATGTTCCGATGCAATCTCATTAGCTGCATCAATTGCCTGTTCCATACTGTCTGCAACAAAAATATAGCCATACTGTTCCAGCGATTTCCTGATAATTTCTTCTCTGGAAAGCTGTTTGGTAAATGTTTCTATTTCTTCTGCAACCTGTTGTGCTAATTTTGCATCTGTGGTAATCAGGATTGCACTTGCCATTTCATCATGTTCTGCCTGAGAAAGCATATCCGCTGCTACAAATCTTGGATTAGCCGTCTCGTCAGCCAGTACTAAAATTTCACTTGGACCGGCTATAGAATCAATACTCACATAACCAAAACAAGCTTTCTTAGCTAGGGCTACAAATATATTTCCAGGTCCTGTAATTTTATCAACCTTTGGTACACTTTCTGTTCCAAATGCCATTGCTGCAATTGCTTGTGCACCACCAACCTTATAAATTTCATCTACACCTGCAATATCTGCTGCTACCAAAGTACCTGCATTTACTCTGCCGTCTGCACCCGGAGGTGTTGTCATAATAATACGCGGTACGCCTGCCACTTTCGCCGGTAATACATTCATTAAAACGCTGGAAGGATATGCTGCTTTGCCGCCCGGCACATAGACACCGGATATTGCGATTGGTGTAAGCTTTTGGCCTAAAATTGTGCCATTCTCTTCTGTACTAATCCAACTATTTCTAAGCTGTTTTTCATGAAACTTGATAATATTGGCTGCCGACTTTTTCATAACCTCAACCAAGGCCGGATCAATCATCTCATAAGCCTCTTTTATTTCATCTGCAGTCACTCTAATCGTCTCTTTAGTTATCACACACTGATCAAATTTGCTGGTAAGTGCAAACAGTGCATCATCTTTCTCTGCTTTCACCTGTGCAATAATATCACTGACAATCTGCTCATACTGTCCATAGCTGTTAGGACTTCTTTTTAATAAATTCTCTAAAAGATTCTTCTTATTCTCATCATTTAACGTAATAATTCGCATTTTGTTATCTCCTTTATACTTCACACACTTCTCGCAGTCGTGAAATAAGATCTCTGATTCTTTCTGTCTCCATTTGCATGCTGACTTGATTCACAATCATTCTAGCTGATAAGGGACAAATTTCCTCCAACACCTGTAGTCCATTTTCTTTTAATGTAGAACCAGTCTCCACAATATCAACAATCACATCAGCAAGACCTACAATCGGTCCAAGCTCCACAGAACCATTTAACTTAATTATATCTACTGTCTGATGCTTTTTATTGTAAAAATAATCTCTGGCAATAACCGGATATTTACTTGCTACACGAATTCTTTCATGATGCAATAATAAGTCTGCTGCTGAGGCAGGTCCGCATACACACATACGGCATTTCCCAAACCCCAAATCCAACACTTCGTATACGCGGCGATTTTCTTCAATGATGGTATCTTTGCCCACTACCCCGATGTCAGCTGCTCCATATTCTACATAAGTAGGAACATCCGGTCCCTTAGATAAAAAGAATTTCAACTTCAATTCTTCATTCACAAAAATAAGCTTTCTTGAGCTCTTATCCTTCATTTCTTCGCAGGTAATCCCTATCTGCTCCAACAATTCCAGTGTTTTATTTGCAAGTCTTCCTTTTCCCAGGGCAAAGGTTAAATATCTATCTTCACTCATTCTATTTATCCAATCCTTTCAGATTTATCATTTAAGGGGTACTAATGCCACACGTTTCCCCTGCTCACGCAGTTTCTTTGCTTCTAACAGATGTTGTTCATATGAATTTGCTTCATAAGTCAATATCTGAATTTCCTCTAGCTCAATAGTGTACTCTTTCTGTCTTGCCAGTGCACAAAGCAAATCATCTACAACTACTACAAATCCAATTGCCGGAGCCTTTTTGCCAAAATAGCCCAGTAATTTATCATAGCGGCCACCCTTCACAATTGCATCACCTACACCATAGGTAAAAGCCTTGAAAATAATACCGGTATAATAATTATATTTACTTAGCAATCCCAAATCAAAAGAAACATACTTTTCTACACCATATTCACAAAGTACACGATGCAGTTTTTCCAGTCGTTCAATGGCCATTAACGAACGCTCATTATCTACCAACTCTCCAGCTTGCTTTAACACTTCCACAGAACCAAAATAATCAGTTACTTTGAGTAACATATTTTTAGCTACAGAATCTACACCTCTTTCAGATAATAATTCTTCTGCACCGAAGATATTTTTACCAGAAATAAATTCTCGTAATTCTAATTCAGTACTTTCATCCAGCCCGGCCTTTTCACAAAGACCTTTAAAATACTCCACCTGTCCGATACTGATTTGAAATTCTTTCAATCCTACTGCCAACAGTGATTCCACTACCATGGCAATCATTTCGCCATCAGCTTCCACGCTGTCATCATTCATTAATTCTGCACCCATTTGGGTTACTTCTTTTAATTTTCCCTGCAAGTTGCTTGTATTGGTATAGGTATTTCCTGCATAACAAAACCGTAATGGAACATCTTCATCCATGAAATATTTGGCTGCACAGCGGGCTACCGAAGGTGTAAAATCCGGTCTTAAAACCAGCGTATTTCCCTCTTTATCAAAGAATTTATATAGCTCCTTGGAAGGTGTGGTTCCTATTTCCTTGGAAAAGACATCAAAGAATTCAAAGGTGGGTGTTTGTATATCTTCATACCCATAAAGTCGCAGTTGTTTCTGTAACACTGTTTCAACAGCCAGTTTTTCTGCATATTCCTTCCCATAAATATCTCTTACCCCTTCAGGTGTATGTAAAAGTTGCTGCTTTCCATTCTCTTTCATCGTCTTCCCTCACTTTATTGATTTAAAGTGCTAATACGGTAACGAATTAGCAAATAAAACTATTGGTAGTATACTAAAGAGCAATTAATTTGTCAAATTGTTTCTCTTTCTTCTAAATCTTTCTGTAACATATCTAAATATGGCACCCATATCCCCTGTTTTTTAGGAATTACATAAGCCGGATTTAACTCTTCATATAAGAAACTTTTTCTTCCACCTTCTACCGCTCTATTCCAGAAAAACATAAACAGTTCAAATGGCAGATAATAAAATTCATCTTTATGTGAAAAATAAATCAGGAAAAAAGCGACGCCACCCTGCTTCTCAAACTGTTTCATGAATTCAACCTGATGTTCATGTATGTTTTGAAGGGCAAATCTGTCCACTGCACATTCTTTGGCATCAAAACAGACTGGAATGCCCTGAACAGCGCCTATATAATCAACTGTACTCTTTTGTTCGAAATAGGCCAATGTAATATGTCTGGTGGCTTTATCAATATTAATAGGTGTAATTGGTGTTGGAATCTTTTGAATCAAAGCCAACCCACCTTCCAGATATTTCTCATTCGTTCGGTTAATTAAATCTTCCAGCGTTGAGCCACGTAAGCCTCTGGAATTCCAAGTAGCCATAGGTTCCTCCCATTAATCTGTTTTCATCAATAATTGAAAACTTTCCGGTACAGGTGCTTCAAAACATTTTCCACTCAAATAGCAAAGCACACCTTCCATCTGTGGAAATTGCAATCTGCAGGCATATAATTGCTGGCTGCTAATCTGAAATTTTTCTTTATATTGATCATTCCATTTTTTGTCGCCATATTTATAGTCACCCAGAAGTGGATGCCCAATACTGGCCATATGGATTCTGATTTGATGAGATTTGCCTGTAATAAGCTCTACTTCAACTAACGTTTTATCTTTATATGTCTTGATTGGATAGTATCTGGTTTTAATAAAAGAAGTCTCTTCTGAAGCTTGCTTGACTAAACGAACTTTATTATTCTTCTCATCCTTCAGTAAATAACCTTCCAAAACTTCTTCTTTTGAAATAGTTCCTTTTACAAACAATCGATAGTATTTTTGAATCTCTCTGGTACGAATCAGGCGGTTCATTTCCTGACTTCCTGCTAAAGATTTCGCTCCAACAACCAAGCCCTGTGTATTTCTGTCCAATCGGTTGCAAATAGAAGGTTTAAAGGTATTTAGGCTATCTTGATTCAATCCATTTTCAAGCAAATATCCAATCAGCCATTCATTTAGTGAACAGTCATCTTCCTTTGCTTTTTGCGAAAGGATATTCTTCGGCTTATTCATCAGAATAATATGTTCATCTTCATAAATAATTTGAATATCTTCCAGCTTCCTATAGGCACGGTCATATTCTGTTCGTTCAATACCACTTCCCTGAAAGCTTTTAATTGTTTCTTCAGACAGAAAAAAAGATACGACATCACCGGAAAGGAGTTTTTCTTTTCCTTCAGCCTTTTTACCATTCAAAGTAATATTTTTCTTTCGAAGCATTTTATAATAGAACGAGGTGTTGGCTAATGGCATAAACTTCTGCAGAAACTTATCCAGTCTTTGACCCGCCTCATTTGTGCCTATTTCCTTTTGAATCATGTGGAGCTCCTATTCTGATTAAAGTGATATCTCATATAAAAGAACTCTGACTTCATCCTCTTTCTCAGGATTACCTTCATAAGTCTTCTCATTTTGATTCTTAAGCTGTTCACAATATTTCTCAAGGTTATCCGAAATACTGATTGTCCAATCTTTAAAACCACCTTGCTTCAGCATCGTCTGCAAATGCTCTTCGCAAGCTTTCTTATCACATTTGTCGCTTTCTGTAAAGCCGATGATGACTTTGTTCTCCACAAACATGTGGCTGATAGCGAAATTCTTTTTGTAAGAAGTGAAGTACAGATCATACATCCCCAAAAGTCTTCCCTGCACAGCTTCTATTGCAGCCATCGCCTGTTCCGAGCAGCCTTTGGCCTTGGCATACATGACAATGCTGACAGCGCTCTTGCATGCCGGCAAGCATCCCAACACTGCGACAATTGTCAATAAATTCTGTTTGGTTTTGGTTGCTACATAACCCGCGATAAATAGTGAAAGTGATATGCCAAAAAAGAGAATTGTCATTAAAATGACTTGTGTTCTTTTTTTCTTCAGATATCCAAAATTACCCTTTACATTCTTTTTCAAGTTCAATCTCCTTTTTAGATTAGCTCCGTATAATCATAGATGTAGTAATCTGACAGTTTCTTCTTCTCGTTTTCCTGTGTGCATGAATATTCATCTTCTACGGCACAAACCTTCATTCCAGCAGCTTTTCCAGCTAAAATGCCTGGGACAATATCCTCAAAAACAAGACATTTCTGTGGATTTGCTTCGCATTGCTTGGCTGCTTCCAAATAGACATCCGGTGCCGGTTTTCCTTTGTTTACATCACATCCCGTTACAATACAGTCAAAATATTCATAAACACCATTTACTCTAGTGGCATTCTCTACTAATTCACGTGAATTACTGGTAGCAATTCCTAATTTTATGCCCTTTTCTTTACATTTCTTCAGAAATTCCAATGCACCTTTCTTCAAATGTACCTCATGTGTATACTTATCCCACGCCATTTGGTTCCAGTCTGCTTTTATTTGCTCCAGTGAATCCGGAATTTGAAATCTTTCTTTAAAATATTCGGCGGTTTCCGAGAAACACATACCTTCTATGACGGATTCAAGTCCTTCCGGCACTTCAATTCCAAATTTGGCTAAATATTCAATATCAATATCATGCCACAGCCACATGGAATCAACCAATGAGCCATCTAAATCAAAAATGACCGCTTCTACATCCTTTAACATAAGTTCATTACCTCTTCCTGCTTTAATTCTCTTATTTGCCCCTCCTGAAGTCCTTCATCTAATACTAGATTTCCCATGGACAGTCGCTTGAGATAGGTGACTTTTAGTCCAACAGCTTCAAACATTCTCTTAACCTGATGAAATTTGCCTTCTGTTATAGTAAGTGTTGTTTTTTTAGGTTCTAAAACCTTCACAATGGCAGGTCTGGTCAACTGTTCTTCCCCAATGGGAACCCCATTGCTCAATCTTTCAATGGCTTCCTTCGACACTTCATCATTGGTCTCAACATAATATTGTTTAGGAATATGATGTGCAGGAGAAAGAAGTCTGTGTGCCAGTTCTCCGTCATTTGTTAAAAGTAAAAGACCTACTGTATCCTTATCCAGTCTTCCTACCGGGAACAAATCCTTTAATGGAACGCCGGACAAAGCACCATTATGTGTTTCGGCATACTGTTCTTTGAACAAATCCAAAACCGTTCTCTCCGAATTATCTTTCGTTGCTGTCACAATCCCGGCCGGCTTATTCATCATATAATACACAAAAGGTCTGTAGTGATAAGCTTTTCCTCCATAGACTATTTCAGCTGTCAGCTCATCTACTTTTTCTTCCGGTCTTTTGATTATTTCGCCATTTACTGAAATTTGCCCTCTCTTAAGCAGTTCCTTAACCTGACTTCTAGTACCGATATTCAGTTCGCATAATAGTTTGTCAATTCTCATAAATATTATCATATCATAAAACCGAAAAAGAGCCTATCATTTTGAAAAGAAATCCTTCCCTGACAATCACCGGAATTGCTGTATTCGTTCTCATGGCGATTCTTCTCACTTATCCGGCCAAATGCCTGATTTATTCCTTGTACGGGTTACAGCTTTGGTTCGAGAAAATGATTCCGGCACTGTTTCCTTTTATGATTTTATCAGGGATCATGATTCGGCTGAATCTGGCCGAGCCGTTCGCTCGATTACTCAGTCCTGTCCTTGCACCGGTTTTTCGTGTACGCTCCATTTGTCTTTATGTGATGGTCATTAGTTTTTTATGTGGTTTTCCAATGGGTGCTCAATCTACTGCTTTATTGTACGAAAGAAAGCAAATCACAAAGGCGGAAGCTACTTATTTGCTTGCCTTTTGTAATAATATCGGTCCCGTTTATTTCTTAAGTTTTGTCCTTCCCACACTTGAATTGTCTGTTTCTGTATTCTTATTGTTTGGTATGTATGGCTTACCGTTATTATATGGTTGTATTCTTCGTCATACTTATTTCAGAACTTGCCTTCCTGCCACTCCCATAATTAGTAAAGATACTTGGGTCAAGCAACCACCTTCTCTTTTGGTCGCATTAGATGAATCCATATGGACCGCACTTGGCAGTATTGCCAAGTTGGGTGGCTATATGATTTTTTTTAATCTTCTGTTTGTTATTCCAGAACTAATCCTTCAAATTACACCAAACAATTCACCCAACCAAATACAAATCTTACGAGGAATGTGTGGTTGTCTTCTGGAAATAACCGGAGGTATTGGATTGCTTGGTTCAAAGGCTCCATGGTTTGTCTTATGCATTCTCCCATTTGGCGGACTGTCTTGCATGGCACAAACTTACAGCATGATCAGATCAACTGATTTATCACTTGCTGCCTATTTAATACACAAAATAATCTTAACCTTTATTACTTTTTCCTTTTACCTTTTCGTAAGAGTTTTAAATTAGATATCAGCACTGCTGTTACAATCAACATAAGCAAAATGATGATTGCTACTGTTGCCATAATTGGCCAGCTTGGTACTTGCTCAGGTGCTGTCACTACGGTTTCATCATAGACGATTTCTTCGTAAGCTTTCTTCGCCTCTTCTTCTTTTCGCTTTTCTTCTTCCGCTTTAATCGCCGGGTCTTCCATTGCATCTATAGTAATCACATTGCTTTCTGTCCAAACATCAAAACCATTATAAGCATTGGAACGCAAATCAATTTCTTGTCCAAAAGGAACAGTAATTGTAAATGTATATTCATTCAGTGATGCATCCCAACGTTCCGGCCTTGGCCATTCCATTAAATCCGAATATGTATTTCCGCCATCCAAGCTATAATTGCAATAAAGTATATAACTGTCCGCATCTTCTGCTTTCATTTGAATGGTAATTTCACCGGTTTCTTCGTTCTTGTTAACTATTTCTATCTGACTCAGTTCCGGTGCTGTCTCATCCGGTCTGACAATTCCATCCGGGATTTCGCATTCCGGTACCTGAAATCCACTGTAATCTACCCCAAGCTCTGTTGATTGCAGTTTGAAATATTTAGCCACTGCTGTTGCGTCCAATCTTCCAAAAGCTTTTAACTGTTCTTCTCCACTTTGGTAAAATGGTTGGTCTTTTGGGTGATCTAAATGACAATGTTCGATTAGTGCTGAGGGTATTTGATTCTCTGTGCAGTATCTTAAAATACCATAATAATTCAAATTGTCATTATTCAGCTTTGTTTTAATTCCTCTGGAATAAAGTCCAAGTGCTTCGAATTCTGCCATTTGAATTTCCGCAAAAGAATATCCTTTGGAAAAATAGCTTCCTGTTGCAGGCACCCAAACCTCAGCACCAAACAAATTATGATGAACTGACATGTTAAAGTGAAGACAAAACAAAAAATCTGCATTCTTATCTTGTGCAAACGCTGCCCGATCTTTAATACTCATATCAACATCTGTTTCATGTGTTAGATAAACTTCTACATTATCATATTTTTCCAGTTCCTCTTTCATTGCATGGGCCAGAATCATGGTCATATTTTTCTCTGTATAATCTAAATATTCTGCTCCTAAGTTTTCGCCACCATGACCGGGATCCAGTGCAATTATAAGTGGGTCATCTGCATATACTTTAGTCAATGGCAGGAAACTCAAACTGCTCACAACTATCACGAATATCATTATTTTACAAATTATTGTTCTACCTTTAATCATCTGTTTTCTCCGTCAGTTAATCGCTGGCTGCATAGTCACTCAGTGTTTTATAGTTCGATGCTTAGTCACGTCTTATAAAAATAGAGCTTGCCCTACGGCAAACTCTATCAATTTTCTTTTCTTTCATCCTGTAGCTAAATCAAGTCTAAATTAATTCCTTCATTGCTCTCGGGAACGTCAGGCTCTGTATCTTCGCCAATATATGTATCCGGCTCAGGAGGATTCAGTTCTACTCTATTTGCATTTACCACATCGCTATATTGATTCAATGTACCAATAAAGCTTTCATAGTGTTCAGATGTGGTTCTCATAGTCTGTGTCAGCAAATTCTCTACATTGGCTAATATATCATCCGTATACTGCATTGCTGCCATTCTCATACTATTCGCTTCATTCGTGGCATTATCCAGTATTTCCTGTGCTTGGCGTGTTGCCATAGTTACCACTTCATTAGCCTGTGCATAAGCCTGCTGCATAATTTCATGCTCATTAATCAATTCATTTGTATGAATTGTTGCTTCATTAATCAAAGCTTCTGCTTTGGCACGTGCATCATTTAAAATGGCTTCTTTATTACTGATAATTTTCTGATAACGCTTTATTTCATCAGGGGTCTTCATACGAAGTTCTCTGAGAAGCTCATCTATTTCTTCTTTATTTACGATAATTTTTGTATTAGAAAGAGCCTGATATTTACATCCGTCAACATACTCTTCAATTTCATCTATCAGCTGTTCTATTCTACTGCTCATGCGTTGTCGTCCCCCGCCTTATTTCTTTTCAAATCCAAATTTCTGGTACACAAGCTCTGCCACAAATTCAGGCACACACATGGATATATCTCCGTTAAAACTTGCAATTTCTTTTACACTGGATGAGCTTAAATATGCATATTCCAAACTAGTGGTAAGAAATATTGTGTCTAACTCTCCATTGGATAATTTCACATTCGTCTGTGCATTTTGAAGCTCATATTCAAAATCCGTTATAGCCCGCAGTCCTCTAAGTACTACATGAACATTTCTGGATTTAGCATAATCTACCAGTAATCCGCTAAAGGATTCCACCTTCACATTGGGAACATCCTTTAATGCTTCCTGTAATATATTAACACGTTCTTCCACAGAAAACAATGGAGTCTTTACTTTATTATTCAGAACACTTACTGTTAATTCGTCAAATATTTTAGATGCACGTTTAATCACATCAAGGTGTCCATATGTCACAGGGTCAAAGCTTCCTGGGTAAATTGCAGCTTTCATTTAATACCTCATTCTTACTTTCTTTTTATGAAAATATGTTTATTTGTTTTATAGCATTTTTCTCTAACTACCCTAAATTGTGTCTGCTCCAGAAAATCAGCCTTTTTGTTTAGCTCTGCCTCTAATATAAGAAGTGTATTCTGTGTCACATAACGTTGACGATCCAATAATTGAAATAATTGTTCTTCATAATCAGCTCCATAAGGCGGATCCATAAATATTATATCAATCTCTGTTTCGTTAATCAAGTTTAGGGCACTAAAAACATCTTGTTTTAATAATGTGGCCTGATTTGCAAATTTAGTAAATACTAAATTATCTTGAATACATTGAATTGCTTCTCTTCCATTTTCCACGAAGTAAGCATGTTTGGTGCCTCTGCTTAACGCTTCAATACCGATACCGCCACTTCCTGCAAATAAATCTGCAAATACGCAATCCAGCAGATCTGTCTGCAATATATTAAAAAGAGTTTCTTTGATTCGATCAGTCGTCGGCCTGGTATCCAATCCCTCAGGGGTTTTAAGTTTCAGACTTCTGGCTCTCCCTGCTATTACACGCATAATTTACCTCTTTCAGATTTATAGCCTTAGCTTCGTGCCTTTTCCATCTCTTTTGGCCGTCTTTAATTTATGAATATCTACTTCTTTATCCTTAAAATCTATCTTTTGCTCAAGACCTGTAATCACATAAGCTGCTGTTTCCAGATAATCTTTATCCGCTAGTTTCATTCCTCTTACACCAATGGCGTTTTTCTTCTTCTCTGGAATTTCTTCAATGTCAAATTTAAGGAAATATCCTTCAGCACTTTGTAATACAATCTGCTTTTGATTGGAATAAATCTCAGCACTGATTACTTCATCGCCATCCATTAATTTGGTTGCTGCTACAGTTCTCTTTGCTACATCAAACTCTCCGCCATCTACAATCTTCATCATAGAAAGTTTTGTCACGAATATAATACGATATAAATTCAGGCTGGTCTGGCTCACTGCTGCAATTGCCACTTCTTTTTCAGCATTAAAATTACTGATATTATCGATTGGAATACCTTTATCACGGAATTTTCCAAAAGGAATATCCAATACTTTTACTGTGTGAAGCTGTCCGGTATTCGTGAAAATACAAACTCTGCCTGTATTCTTGCAGGTAAAAACAAATTTATTTTCAGAATCAGCTGCTTCTTTATTTCTTTCGTAAGTAGTGGTATCAATACATCTGGCGTATCCGAAGCGATCCATCAAGAATACCAGCTCCATCTCTTCCATTTGCTTCTCAACATAAACAGCTTCGGCTACGTTTTCAATTACTGTCTTACGCGGTACTGCATATTCACTGCGCATTTCATCCAGTTCTTGAATAATCACCTGTGCCATAGAAGAACGTCTGTCCAAAATATCCTCATAACGATAGATATTCGCCATTGTTTCTTCGTGCTCGTTAATCAAAGCTTCCAGTTCCAAGCCGATTAATTTATACAAACGCATTTCTAGGATTGCATTGGCCTGACGCTCTGTAAACGCCAACTGAGCTGCCATAATTTTGGATTCTTTCGAACGGAATTTGATTCCGTCTACTTTTCCTTCAGTGAGACATTCCTTGGCCATGTTTCGATCTCTCGAGCCACGCAAAATCTCAATAATCAAATCTATTACATTACAGGCTTTGATTAAACCTTCCTGAATTTCTTTTTTATCCCGTTCACGAGCCAGTAAAGTCGTATATTTACGAGCTGCAACCTCAAACTGAAAATCTACATTGTGCTTAATAATCTCTTTTAAGCTCATAACTTCAGGACGTCCGTTTGCGATTGCCAGCATATTTACGCCAAAAGTATCTTCCAGTCGGGTCTTCTTATAAAGTAGATTAATAAAATTATCAACATCAGCATCTTTGCGGAGTTCAATTACGATACGAATACCGTCCTTCGAGGACTGATTTGAAATATCTACAATTTCCTGTGTCTTTTTAGTTTCTGAAAGAGCCGCTACATCCATCAGGAATTTAGTGATATTAGCGCCTATCATGGTATAAGGGATTTCGGTAATTACAACATTTGTTTTGCCACCTTTGCCCTTTTCAATATCTACCTTGCCACGTACCTTAATCTTACCGGTTCCTGTTTCATAAATTTCCAGCAATTCATCTTTATTAATGACAACTCCGCCGGTAGGAAAATCCGGACCTTTGACATATTTCATCAATCCTTCATTGGTAATGGTTTCATCCTGCATATACGCTTTCACTGCGTCTGCTACTTCGCCAAAATTATGAGGCGGGATACTGGTTGCCATACCAACTGCAATTCCCTCAGAACCATTTACCAATAAATTAGGAAACTTAGCCGGTAAAACAGAAGGTTCTTTCTCGGTTTCGTCAAAGTTTGGAACAAAATCAACTACATCTTTATCTAAATCAGACAGGAAACCTTCCTGTGCAATTTTCTCCAGTCTGGCTTCTGTATAACGCATTGCAGCGGCGCCATCACCTTCAATATTGCCAAAATTTCCATGTCCGTCTATCAGAGGCTTGCCCTTTTTGAAATCCTGGCTCATTACTACCAGTGCATCATAAATGGAGCTGTCACCATGGGGATGATATTTACCCATAGTGTCACCTACAATACGTGCACTCTTTCTATAAGGCTTATCATATTTAATCCCTAGTTCATGCATATCATACAGAACACGCCTTTGTACGGGTTTCAGTCCGTCTCTTGCATCTGGCAGAGCTCTTGCAATAATAACACTCATCGCATAATCGATAAAAGATTTCTGCATCACCTCAGAATACTCAGTTTTAATAATCTTTTCTTCCATCTAAATTACTCTCCTTACTCTCAAAATGCTTATATATCAAGTTCTGCGTCAGTTGCATGTTCATAGATAAATGCTTTTCTGGGAGGAACTTCCGTACCCATGAGCATTTCTGTGACTTCAGATGCCATTCTTGCATCTTCGATTTGCACCAACTTCAGGATTCTGGTTTCTGGATTCAATGTGGTCTCCCACAACTGATTGGCATCCATTTCACCAAGACCTTTATAACGCTGCAGGGTAAAGGGACCTTTATGCTTCTTCCGGTATTGTTCCAGTGCCTTGTCATCATAGAGATATTCTTCTTCTCCCTTAGACGGCATCGCTTTATATAACGGTGGCATTGCAATATAAATATGTCCCTCAAAAATCAATTCCGGCATAAAACGATAAAATAACGTCAGCAACAGATTGGAAATATGGGAACCATCCACGTCCGCATCGGCCATAATAATGATTTTATCGTAACGTAATTTGGTAATATCAAAGTCATTACCATAACCTTCGGAAAATCCACAGTTAAATGCATTAATCATGGTTTTGATTTCTGCATTAGCCAACACTTTATCAATACTTGCCTTTTCTACATTCAATATTTTACCTCGAATCGGTAAAATAGCCTGATACGCACGATTTCGGGCTGTTTTAGCACTGCCTCCGGCAGAATCACCTTCGACAATAAAAATTTCACATTTGGATGCATCTCTGGATTCACAGTTCGCCAGTTTTCCGTTAGAATCAAAGGAAAATTTGGGTTTTGCCAACATATTTGTCTTTGCTTTTTCTTCTGTTTTCCGAATCTTGGCTGCTTTCTCCGCACACTCAATAATTTTCTTTAATGTCTCCAGATTACGGTCAAAATAACGAATTAACTCTTCGTTTGTTACCTTGGACACGACTTTGGCAGCATCCTGATTATCTAATTTGGTTTTGGTCTGTCCTTCAAATCTGGGATCCGGATGTTTAATCGATATAACCGCAGTCATACCGTTTCTGACATCAGCTCCCGTGAAATTGTTATCTTTATCTTTTAAGATGTTGAGTTCTCTGGCATACGTATTCATGATATTTGTGAACGCAGTTTTAAAGCCTGTCAGATGCGTACCACCTTCAGCGTTATAGATATTGTTACAGAATCCTAATACATTTTCATGAAACTCATTAATATACTGAAAAGCACCTTCAACGACTACGCCTTCACTTTCGCCTTTGAAGTAAATTACATCACTGACTGCTTCTGTAGATTTGTTAATATCCTTAATAAATCCAATAATGCCGTCCGGCTCATTGTATTCAATATGTTCTACTTCGTCTTTTCTTTTATCTTCAAAAATAATTGTAAGCTGTGGATTCAGATAGGCGGTTTCATGCATTCTGCTCTTGATATCGTCTTCTTTGAATCTGGTCTTGTCAAAAATAGTGTCGTCCGGAAGAAAATTGACTTTTGTTCCACTTCCTTTGCATTTGCCAACAATTGGTAATAACCCATTTTCAAGCTTGACAATCGGATTCCCCTTTTCATAGCGGTCTTCGTAAATATTGCCGCCATTCTTGACCTGAACCGTTAAATAATTGGAAAGTGCATTTACAACAGAAGAACCTACACCATGCAAACCACCGCTTGTCTTATAGGCAGAATCATCAAATTTACCACCTGCATGAAGGGTCGTAAAAACAAGGCGTTCTGCACTAACGCCTTTTTCATGCATGCCGACAGGAATACCACGGCCATTATCTTCTACTGTAGCAGAGCCATCTGCTTCAAGGGTAACACTGATTTGGTCACAATAACCTGCCAAATGTTCGTCTACAGCATTATCTACGATTTCATAAATAAGATGGTTCAAACCTCTGGTTGAAACGCTACCGATATACATTCCCGGTCGTCTTCTTACTGCTTCCAGACCTTCCAGTACCATAATACTGGATGCATCATAAACTCCTGCTTTCGCCATTTATTTACCTCACTTTATTTAATCTTTTTGCAACAAGCTACCGCCAAAGCACCGGGGCCAATATGACATGATATACTCAGTGACAGTGGCGCCATATAGATATCAAATCCCGGAAATTCAGCACTTAACTCTTGTTTGAATTTTTCTGCTGTTTCAGTATCTTTCGTATAGGAAACCTGTAGCCATATATTATCGGGTGTTGCGCTACCAAAACGTTTCTCCATATCTGTCCGAATGGCATTGATCATAATTGTCTTGCCCTGACCGGTAGTTCTGGCCTTAGCAAAAGCATCCAATTTTTCACCTTGAATCTGCAATACTGGTTTTAACTTCAAAACTGTACCTATTGCAGCTGTAGCTTGTGTAATTCTTCCACCTTTTTTTAAATAATATAAAGTATCTAGCATAATATAAATACTGGAATTATATTTATCCGCTTCCAAAGCTTCTTTGATTTGAAGGGCATTCATTCCTTCTTCTATGAAACTTAATGCATCCAGAATTGATTGACGCTGCGTTACGGAAATTCTCTGATTATTCACCACTTGTACCTGACCATTAAAATCTTCTGCAAGCATCATGGCACTTTGACAAGCTCCTGACAACCCACTACTCATGGGAATATGTACAATTTCGTCATACTCTGTCAAAAGGGATTTCCAAGTCTTTAAAACGGACTCAGGTGTTGGCTGGCTAGTCACCACATTGGCATTTCCTTCCAGTTTTTCATAAAAATCCGTTTGTGTTAAAGTGATATCCTCATAGTATGTTTCCTCATCAATCATAAACGGCATAGGCAATACTGTTATTCCCAGTTCTTTCGCCTCTACTTGCGTTATTCCACTGTTTGAATCTGTCACTATGGCTATCTTTTTGTTCAAGTTGTCCACCAATTCTTCCTCACCTTTCATATCTTACTTTCAGATTGACCTAAAGTCAATAAAATTTCCTTCATTTTCCTCTAAATACTGTTTTAATAATGTGTACTTTTCAT
This sequence comes from uncultured Lachnospiraceae bacterium, assembly GCA_964571145.1. Classification (GTDB taxonomy): domain Bacteria; phylum Bacillota; class Clostridia; order Lachnospirales; family Lachnospiraceae; genus Suilimivivens. The sequence goes on from CAZNAP010000008.1 coordinate 43,060, forward strand.
CCTTTAATTCTCTATCTTCCAGCAGCATTTGATTGACTGTCATCGCAATCTGTTTTAACAGTCCCGCATCCTGATAAATATCAGCTATTTTAAACTCCATACTGCCGCTTTGCCTGATTCCGAATAGGTCTCCGGGACCTCGCAATTTCAAATCCTCTTCTGCTATATAAAAACCGTCATTGGAATGGTTCAAAATATCCAATCTCTTGGTTGTATCTTTTTTATCATTTCCATTCACAAAAATACAATAGGACTGTGCATTGCCTCTGCCGATTCTTCCTCGTAACTGATGCAACTGTGCCAATCCAAATCGTTCTGCATTTTCAACCATCATCACTGTGGCTTCCGGCACATTAATACCCACCTCGATAACGGTTGTAGACACCAGCACATGAATATTACCTGCTGCAAACTCTTCCATAATCCGTTTCTTATCCTGTGGCTTCATTTTGCCATGCAGGGCTTCCACATGAACTTCTGCCGGAAGACTGCTCCTAAGACGCAAGGTATAATCAGTTACATTCTCTACCCCTTCCAACCCTTCTGATTCTTCTACCATAGGGCAAATGATGTATGCCTGATGTCCTTCATTTACTTGCTTAACAATAAACTCATATGCTTTTTTTCTGTAATTTTGATCCACCACACAATTCTTAATCGGCAAACGGTTCGCCGGCAATTCGTCCACCATGGACAAATGCAAATCCCCATAAAGAATAATAGCAAGTGTACGTGGTATTGGTGTAGCACTCATAACCAGTACATGGGCACGGCCACCTTTTCCACTAAGTGTTTCTCTTTGTCTGACGCCAAAACGATGCTGTTCGTCTGTAATGACTAAAGCCAGTTTGTCATAATGTACTTTTTCTTGAATTAAGGCATGTGTTCCAATTACAACATTGGCTTCTCCACTTTCAATTTTCTGATATAATTCTCGCTTTGCTCCGGCACTTAAGGAGCCTGTCAACAATACCGGTTTTAATGGCAAATCATATTCTTTAATCATTTTTTGCAACTGCTCAAAATGTTGTGTTGCCAATAGTTCAGTTGGTGCCATTAATGCGCCCTGATAACCGTTTGTGACACAAAGCAATAATGATAAAAATGCCAATATTGTTTTTCCGGAACCTACATCACCTTGAATCAAGCGATTCATGCAATAGCCTGCCGTTAAATCTTGACACACTTCATCCCATACTCTTTCCTGTGCAGTGGTCAGCTTGTAAGGTAGCTTTTCCAAAAAGTATTTAGGCCATGCAGTTTCTAACATGGGATAATCTGTCTGTTCTCCCTCGTCCTGCTCTTTCAACCTTCTTATATATACTAAAAAAATGAAAAATTCATCAAATACAAGTCTTTTTCTTGCTGCTAAAAGTTTTTCCATATTTTCCGGAAAATGTATTTGTTTCAATGCATCATTTCTAGTCAATAACTGATAGGTTTCTTCTATATCAGATGGAAGATATTCTCTTTCGTTCCAGTTATTTACTACTTGAGCAACCGCTTTGGTAATCATATGATTCGTCAAGCCCGCTGTCAGGTTATAACAGGGATGAAGACGTCCCATTAATTTGCCATATTCCTCAGGTGAATAAATTTGAGGCTGATCCATATGATATCCCTTGATATCCTTCTTGATTTTCCCTCTAAACAATCCAGTCATACCAGCTGTTAATTTGCCTTTTAAATAAGGAACATTAAAATAAGTCAGCGAAATATAGTCCTGTCCGTCACTTCCCATTCCTGTTCCAATGGTCAGATTGCGAATTTTCTTCCATTTAAAGTCATTGGTTATAGATAAAGACACTGTACAGATTTCTCCATCAGTAGTCTCATTGAGCATGCAAGGATCTTCAAAAGTCTGATAATCACGAGGATAATGATGTATTAACTCATCCACTGTCTGTATTCCAATCTTTTGGAACAGCTTGGAAGTTTTCTCGCCTATTCCCTTTAAGCAGATAATGTTATCTGTATGTTCCATCTCACAATCCTCATAACTATTACATCTAGAGTTGTTATCTACATTCCATACTATGCAAAAAGGACGGTATATCCGTCCTTTTCACTCTATTCATACTAACATTAAAATTCACAGTCCGGAAGAATAGCTATGCTATTCTTCTAGGTGAAACTTAGATGTTCTTGATACTGCGTCCTATGTCGCAGTATCTTTAGAACTTCTTTTCACCTTATTCTGCGGATATAATGAAGTAATAAATCGGCTGTCCACCATATTGCAGTTCCACATCACTGTCAGGATAAGCAGCTTCGATTTTGGATTTGACTACTTCAGCTTCTTCCTCTGTAATGTCTTCTCCATAATAAACACTGATTAATTCCTGTTCATCATCAATCATTTCCTGGACCATTCCGATTGTAACATCTAAAACGCTTTCACCTACTGATAGAATACCGGAATCTCCGATACCCATATAATCACCCTGCTTAATATTCTTATCATCAATCATGGTATCTCTGACTGCATAGGTGACCTGACCAGTCTTAACATTCTTAATCTCACGATTCATGTTCTCTTCATTTTCTTCAGGACTCATATCTGGCACATAATTAATGATTGCAGTAATACCCTGTGGTACGGTTTTGGTCGGTATGACAATAATTTTCTTGTCTTCTGCCATCATACTTGCCTGATTAGCCGCCAGAATAATATTCTTATTATTAGGAAGAATAAAAATGGTATCAGCATTGACCTTATCAATAGCTATTAACATATCTTCTGTACTGGGATTCATGGTCTGACCGCCCTCAATAATGTAATCAACACCCAGTCCTGTGAAAATTTCATTGATGCCTTCTCCAATAGAAACGGCTATAAATGCAGTATCTTTGTGTGGCATGGTTGTTTCTGTGCTATTTGATTCTGCTTTATTGGCATCATTTTGTTCTTGTTCCATCTTGAACAATTTCTCCTGATGCTCCAAACGCATGTTGTCTATCTTAAGATTGGATAACGCACCATACTTCAATGCCTTCTGGATAGCAAGACCCGGGTCATTGGTATGTACGTGTACTTTAACCACGTCATCATCCGCAACCACTACAATTGAATCTCCGATAGATTCCAAATATTCTTTAAAATCCATTTCGTTTTTAATATTGAAATTTCTGGATAACATAATAATAAATTCAGTACAATATCCGAATTTAATATCTAATTCTGCCTGTGCGTCCATACTTGCTTTCGCCGGAGCTGCATGTGTCACCTCTCCAATGGATAAATCAATTTCTTTTCCAAGGAAAGCATCGTAACCGCCTTTCAGCACCTGCATTAAGCCTTGACCGCCCGAATCTACAACACCTGCCTGTTTCAGAACCGGTAACATCTCCGGTGTACGTTCCAAAACATCATCAGCATATTTTATAACCTCATCAAAAAAGAGGCTCATATCTGTGCATCCTTCATCTGCCAGTTCTCTGGCTCTTACAGAAGCCCCTTTTGCTACAGTTAATATTGTTCCTTCTTTTGGTTTCATTACTGCTTTATAGGCTGTTTCAACGGCTCTCTCGCAAGCCTCTGCCAGTAACGGAATATCTAAAGTATCCTTTTCTCTGATCGTTTTGGTAAATCCTCTAAACAACTGAGATAAAATTACGCCCGAGTTACCTCTTGCTCCTCTTAAGGAACCGGAAGAAATGGCTTTACAAAGAGTCAGCATATCGACTTCTTCCATAGCAGCTACTTCTTTAGCCGCCGACATAATCGTTAATGTCATATTTGTTCCTGTATCGCCATCCGGTACAGGGAACACATTCAAATCATTAATCCATTCCTTTTTTGATTCCAAATTTTTGGCACCGGCTAAGAACATCTTTGAAAGTATCTTAGCGTCGATTGTATTAGTCACAGCAAGTCCTCCTCTTAATCAATCACTCTAACACCTTCAACAAAGATGTTTACTTTTTTAACTTCAATTCCGGTAAATTCCTCTACCTTATACTTAACATTACTAATTAAATTGTCAGTAACCGCGAGAATACTTACGCCATAAGATACAATTACATGAAAGTTTATGATTAACTGATTGTTATCAATCGTTATTTGTATACCTCTGGTCATATTATCCATCTTTAGTAGTTTCACTAAACCATCTCGTACATTGATACCTGCCATACCGACAATACCAAAGCATTCCATGGCTACGCTGCCGGCATACTGTGCAATAACTTCATTATCAATTGCAATATTTCCCATATGCGTATTTATAGAAGTTTCCTTCATGGAAGAATTTTTCATAGGCTGCCTCCTTATATTTTGAACATATATTATGTATTATAACCGCATTGCAGAAAAAATGAAACAAAAAATTTTCTAAACTTGCTCT
>CAZNAP010000009.1:0-44574 GCA_964571145.1 uncultured Lachnospiraceae bacterium
TTAAACGCTGTTTCAGCATCAGTTTCTGCCGTAGTTGCATTGGTTACGCCAGTAGCTGCCTGATTCTTTTCATTTTCTTCAGGAATAGTATTCACACTGGAATCATTTGTATTAATGGTACTTTGCAGTGTAATCTGATCCACGATATCTTGGCATTCTTTCACTCTGGCTTCGGCTGCATCAATACGATTCTGCATGCTGGCAACTTTGTTTTGAAGAGTGTTGAATCCGTCTACATTACCATTTGCAACCTTGCTGATAATTTCAGCAGAAACATTGGCTCCGAACAAGCCCTTCATATAAGCCAGTTGTAAAGCTTCCAGTTCTTCTTCGGCTTTTGTTAATTCTTCGCTTTCCGCATCTTCAAGATAATAAATCACTGCATCTTTTTCTACAACATCACCCTGTTTAACTGCCACACTAGCGATTACGCGCGATTCCTTGGCCATTACATTATAAGGGTCAGAAGCTTCCACATTGCCTGTGCCTCTAATTTTCGCTGTAATAGAGCCACTTTGCACATATTGTGTAGCAACCTCCGGTAATGAATAATTCATAATTGTATTGGAGAAAAAAGTAAGCACTAACATCACAGACAAAAAGATAATGGCTGCATTTTTGACCCACTCCCGCTTCTTTTTAGCTTCCTGTTCATTCATAATATAAATCCTGCCTTTCCGTGCGTTTTATCCTTTTATACCGCCCTGATACGTTATACCTTCAACCAAGTACTCTTCACCATAAAGAAATACCAGTATTGGCGGTATCATATATATAGTTGCAACTGCAAATGCCAAACCGATTTCGCCGGCATTTATCTTCGACAAAAATACAGACAAGGGGTGCATTTCCGGATCTGATAACAGAATCAAGGGTTGCTCCACCATGTTCCAATAATCTATGAAAATCAAAATTGCAATTGAGAAAATAGCGCCTTTACATAAAGGCATACAAATCAATCTGCATATCTTCCATTCACCTGCACCGTCAATCTGTGCTGCTTCAATAACCGAAATAGGAATTTTTCTCATATATTTGGTTAACAGATATACTGCAAACGGCGAGAAGATTCCGGGTAGCCAAATGGCCCATTTTGTATCAATAATGTGCAGCCAGTCTGATACCAAATAGTTCGGCACCAGTGTAACCTGATAAGGCATCAACATCAAAATAATATATACAAAAAAGATCAGTTCTTTTATCCTTCCTCTATATCGGCTAAAACCGTAGGAAGCACCAGCTGCTACCAATAATTGGAAAACCACAATGGGCACTACCAATATAACCGAATTCCAAAACTTGAATAAATACTCAGGACTTTTAAATAATACCGTAATATACTGACTAAACGACACCATATCCGGAATGAATTTCAAGTTAACCTGTTCTGATATATAGACCTTACCTCCCGTATCAGTGGTTGCAAAAACCTGCCCATAATTGGCATTGATTTCGGATGCTGACATGAATGAATTAGTCACTGTCAATACAATCGGCATTAAGAACAGTACTGCAAAGCACGCAGCGGCTAAAGTAGCAAGTGAAATTCTAACCAGTGCTCTAGTGTTCTTAATCTTCTTTTTTCTTTTAATACGATTCTGAATGCGTTCAAGTGCTTTATCCTGGCTGCTTGGCAGCGTGTTTGTTTGTCTCATCCTTCCACATCCTTTCCGAAGTAATTCTCGGTCAGGAATAGCAAGCCGATAATGATTACCATAACTATTGCCATCATAATTGCTGCAGATGACATTTTTTGATAGTCCAAAGCACGGAATGTATTGTTCATAAAATGCTGAAGCATATACATAGTATCATACGGATAATCTCCCTTTAATAGATAGATTTCCCTAAATACCTTAAAAGAATTTATGAGGGACATAATTGTCACAAAAAGGATAGTCGATGACATATATCTCAACTTAATGTGAAAGAAAATCTGAACTGGTGTTGCGCTTTCCAACACTGCTACTTCCAAAATATCCTTCGGAATACTGCTTAAAGCCGACATAAATAAAATCATGTTATATCCTAGATTTTTCCACAGGAAAAGAACGACAATTACCACCTGTGCATAAGAAGAATTCAGCCAGTCAATCTTGTCTATGTCAAATAATCCCAATAACTCATTCATCATACCGTTATAATGAAATAAAACTTGCCAAATTAATACCACCGAAGCAATTGGAACCATCATCGGACTTAGGAAAAAGGTTCTGAATTGACTTTTAAAGGGCATTTTACTTTGCAGCATCATAGCAAGCAGCAAAGATAATACCACTGCTAAGGGAACTGCTACCGCTGAAAACATTAGGGTGTTCTTAGCCGCTTGTTGAAAGGCAGAGTTTTTAAAAACCATAACAAAATTATCCAGAAATACAAACTGGTGACTGATTGGATTATCCACTACAGAATAATAAATAACAATCAAAAAAGGTATAACAAAAAAGAGCATCACCCCGGCAACGCTCGGAAACAGATACCCTGCGGATATCAGCTTCCCTCTACGGGTTCTCTTATCATCACGCCCCATAGTCTTCTGCGTCTTGGTTGTGCCGTCTTTTTTGTTCATAACAGCTTGCTTTTGCACCTTTATTCTTTTATCTTTACTTCTGGGAAAAGACATCCCTTTAAACCTCACCTATTATCTTTTTATTATCTTTATCTGTTTTCATTCACATAAATCTGAATTCTGTTTTGAACTACATCTGCTACTTCTGCTGCGGATTTTTGTCCTGCAAAAAACGGTTTTGTTTCTTCTGTTATAATGTTCACCAATTGCTCATTTATATTCCCTGCAAGAATTTCTGCAGAATTAATAACAGCTTTTACACCATCAACATCTTCCTGTTTAGCAGCATAGATATCCATTTGGAAATCATTGAATCCCCAAGATGTTTTGGGCTGTTCTATCTGTTTTCCGGTTTCATCTGTAAAATACTCCGGTTCCATGTCCTTGGCAAAACTCTTTTCAAGAGCACCCTTGTGAATTGGGAATCCCCAAGAACCGCCATTGACTTCTACAAGTGCATTTTGTGATTCTTCAGAAATCATATTGGAAATGAATGCCCATACAGCTTCTTTATTCTTTGATTTTGATGCCATTGCAATACTTCCGCTGGCTGGTTGAATCAGATTTCCTTTTGCTTCCTTGTTGGGGAACCCGATAAATGTTATCTTCTCGCCAAACAAGCCTTCCATCATCTGATATTCCTGTACACTGCTGATTGAAGTCTGCATTAAGAACAGGTGATCCGCATTCAATGCTGCTGAAGTACTTTCTTGTTCTTCATTGTAATCCGATTCAGCCGGGAATTTGGCTGCAAACTCCAAAGTTCTTATAAAATCTTCCCCTTCAAAAGAACATTCTCCTGTTTCCCAGTTAATAAACTCGTCTATATTATTATAGATACAATAATAGAATATGCTGGGCTGACTTCCATATTCCATCAGATATCCCGGATTTACGCTTTCGGCGAAATCCAGCATCTCTGATAAAGTCCAACCTGATTTATCTCCTACTTTTGATGCTTTCGCTGCGGTAGTCACAATATAAAACTGAGACATAATTCCATAAAGCTTTCCGTCATCTTCATAGGCTTTTAAAATATTTTCCTGATAATCATCCGGGTTTAATCCGCTTTTCTCCATAAAAGGATATAAATCTTCAAATATACCTTTGCTAGCATATTGCGAGAAATTGACATTGGATAAATCTATCATATCAGGGCAATTATTACTGGTAATATCAGCATTAAACTGTGTTAACCCTGCTTCATAATCATCTGTTCCGTATTCTTTAACAGAAATATGATACTCTTCATTTGTTTTATTAAAGTCAATAATACTCTTTCGCAGCTCATAATCAAGCCAAAGTGTTCCATAAGTAATGACTTCTTTTTGCTTGACTTCTGAAGCTTTGGTTTTGGTTAATAAAATCAGTTCTTTTTTGCTGGAATCAGCATCATGACTTTCTGTAATTGCCCATATACGTCCATCAGACAATTCACCCACATTGCTAATCTCATTACTGTTTATATCAGAATCCATCCAATTAAACAATTCCTCACTTGTACCTGTTGTGGTATCCAGCAAACAAATTGTATCACCATTGTTAAACAGAAAACTTTTATTAACACCTTTATAAAATGATTGATTATTATAACCTGTTACGCCCGGTACCTTTTCCCCAAGGCTTTTGGTAGTCAAATCAAGCTTGTGTAGCTCAATGCCCTCTGTTCCATACATGGAAATATAGACATCGCCCTCTTTGGATACAACCATTTCATTAATCCAAGAACTCACCTGAAAATCGCAGATTTTCTTTAAATCTTGATCCGCAACCATAATAGACTGTTCACCGCTACTCAGATAATAATTGCCGGCTTGATCCATACTGAAATATTGAACATATTCCATACCTGCCGCCGTAATCAAAGGTGAAAGGTCTTGTGTATTGAGCACCTGACCATTTTCTGCTGAAACTTCCCACAGTTCAAAGGTATTCTGTGGATTAATAGGTTCCTCGCCCTCTGCTGCATCACTGGCATAGATATTAACCAGCATTGACAGATTTCCTGCCTGATTAATGAGTGCTTCGGATATGTAACTTTCCTTCGGTATATCTAGTGCAAGTTCTTCACATGTATTATCTGCTATACTATAACGATATATGTACTTCTTCTGCTCTTGTGTTTCTTCATTATAGGTGCTTCCTGCGAAAAACAAAGCATCTTGATTTGCTACAACTTTGTCTATATAATCACATTCCATATCCAATGTGACATATTCAGGTAAATATACAAATTCCTTCTCTGGGACTTTGCTTTCGCCCGATTTGCCGCAGCCGGCTGACATAATTAACAAAAAAGTAAATAAAATCAGTACTAGTTTTTTCGAATTAGCTTTCATAATAATCCTTTCGTTGCCTCATAATGTTGTATTCTACTAATAGTCATATACAAACTATAGCATACTCATGCATTACGGGCAACGAATAGAATCTTAAGGTTTTCCTAAGTTTTTTACTTTATGATATTACAACTATCTATTTTCATTCACATAAATTTGAACTCTGTTTTGAATAACTGCTGCTGTATCAGCTGCAGACTTTTGACCGGCAAAGAATGCCTGTGTTTCTTCATTAATTATTTTTGTAAGCTCTTCATTTGAGCTGCTGGTCAATTTTTCAGCTGAATCAATCAAAGCTTTGACCCCATCTACCTCTTCCTGAGTTGCTGCATAAATTTCCATTTGGTAATCATCATAACCCGAGTAGGCCTTAGGCTGTTCAGCATTCTCACCATTTTCATCTGTATAATACTCAGTCGTCATATCTTTCTCAAATTGCTTATCCAATGCAGATTTCAAAATGGGGAATCCCGAACTGCTACCATCCTGTGCAACCAGTCCGTTCTGTGCTTCTTCCGAAATCAATGATTCAATAAATTCCCAAGCTGCGTCTTTATTCTTTGATCTGGACGCTATACCTACACTTGCTCCTGAAGGCTGAATTAAGTTACCTTTTCTATCATTATTCGGATACCCTACAAAGGCTACTTTCTCTCCGAAAAGTCCATTCATCATCTGATAATTCTGCACGTTGCTGACTGAAGTCTGCATCAGCAAAGCTTTGTCAGAGTGTATCATAGAAGAAGTTCCTTCTCGACCTTCACTATCAAAGTCTATTTCTTCAGGGAAAGAAGCAGCAAAATCTAAAGTTCTGATAAAGCTATCATCTTCAAAATAACATTCCCCGGTTTCCCAGTTAATAAATTCGTCCATGTTGTTATAGATACAATAATAGAAAATAAGGTCTTTGCTACCATAAAGGAATATATTTTCCGGATTAGCATCTTTAACAAAATCCAGCATTTCCGGTAATGTCCAGCCTTGAATATCTCCCGTATTAGAAGCCTTTGCTGCTACAGTATTAATATAGAACTGGGGTACGATACCATATAATTTTCCTTCGGTTTCATATGCTTTTAATATATTAGCAAGATAATCATCTTTATTAATTCCGTTCTTCTCCATGTATGGATATAAGTCTTCAAATACACCCTTGCTTGCGTATTGCTCATAACTGATGCTGCTTAAATCAATCAGATCCGGACAATTGGAACCTGCAATTTCTATATTAAATTGCTCCATTCCTGCTTCAATATCATCTTCTACATATTCTTTTACATCAATATGATATTGTTCACTTGTTTTATTAAAATTAATAATGCTTTCTCTTACCTCAAAACTCAACCACAAAGTTCCGAATGTAATAGTTTCTTTTTGAGGTACTTCAGACGCTTTCTTCTTGGTAAATACAATTAGCTCTGTTTTGTTGCTATCATCTGTATATTCATGAGAAATTGCCCAAATACGACCGTCGGAAAGTTCTCCAACATTGGAAACATTCATGTTATTTACATTTGCATCCAACCAGTCAAATAATTCTTCTGATGTTCCTGTCTGTACATCAAACAGAGAAACTGTATTCGTGCCACTTGACAATAAGCTTTTTTCAACTCCGGTGTAGTAACTTGCGGTAGTGGAACTCTTAATACCGGCAACTGGATCGCCAAAAGATTTCGTTGTGAGGTCCACTTTTCTAAGTTCCGCTCCTTCAGCACCATAAACAGTTACATAGACATCTCCCTCTTTGAAAACAACCATACCATCTATAAAGTCTGTAATACTAATATCGCACACTTTCTTTAAATCTTTATCCACAACATAGATAGCGCCCTGTCCACTAGTCAGGTACATGTTTCCAAGTCCGTCAATGCAAAAATTCTAAACATATGCATTTTCGTCTTGGTTCACAATCTCTGTTATATCCTGTTTATTCACGATTGTTCCATCAGTAGCTGATATTTCCCATATTTCAATAAGATTTTGCGTTGTTTCGGTATCTGCATCGGAATATGTATTAACAATCATCAAAATATTACCAGCCTGATTCGCTGTCATCTGCATAACATTACTGTTTTGCGGTAGTTCCGCAGATAACTCTTCACGGGTCTGATCCATAATATTATACTTGTACATATAGTTGGTCTGTACCTGCGTATCATCATCGTATGAATTTCCAACGATAAACAGCGTATCGCCTACTCCAACTACCGGCCCAATGTTCTCACATTCCAAATTCATTTCCATATATTCCGGAACGTATACAAATTCTTTTTGGGATTCGCCTGTGTCTTTTTTTCCACAACCTGCCATAGACACAACTAAAGCGCCTCCTAGCAAGGCCAGAAGGACGTTTCTAAATTGTTTTTTCATAAGTCAGCTCATAATCTTGTTCTTTTGTTCTTATTTCTTAGTTTCTAGTACTTAAATACTATATCATAGGGTTGTGTGATACACAATCCAAATATTCTTAAGATTTATATAAATTAGTTCTTAAAACTGTGAATCGGTGCCGGTATTCTACCACCACGGTTTATAAATGCATCACAGGAAAAGCCATTCACCGGCATAATCGGTGCATGCCCCAGCAAACCGCCAAATTCTACATTTTCACCGACTCCTTTTCCAATCACAGGGATAATACGAACAGCAGTGGTTTTCTGATTAATCATACCAATGGCCATTTCATCTGCAATAATACCGGAAATAGTCGTTTCTTTGGTATCTCCCGGAATGGCAATCATATCCAGTCCCACAGAGCAGACACAGGTCATTGCTTCCAACTTCTCAATTGTCAGCGCTCCCGCTTCTACTGCATCGATCATACCCTGATCTTCACTGACCGGAATAAAAGCACCGCTTAATCCGCCTACATAGGAGGAAGCCATAACGCCACCCTTCTTAACCTGATCATTCAGTAATGCCAGAGCTGCCGTAGTTCCCGGTGCGCCTGCATATTCTAATCCGATTTCACAAAGAATATCAGCTACACTATCACCAATAGCAGGTGTGGGTGCCAGTGACAAATCAACAATACCAAATGGTACGCCCAGTCTGTCAGATGCTTCTTTGGCCACCAATTGTCCTACTCTTGTGACTTTAAATGCGGTTTTCTTGATTGTTTCACACAATACTTCAAAGCTTTCACCACGTACTTTGCTGAGTGCAGTTTTCACTACTCCTGGGCCGCTTACGCCTACATTAATAATCTTATCGGCTTCTGTAACGCCATGAAAAGCACCTGCCATAAATGGATTGTCGTCCGGTGCATTACAAAGTACGACCAATTTGGTGCACCCAATTGAATCCTGTTCTTTCGTCAATGTTGCTGTTTCTTTGATCATCTGACCCATTAATTTAACAGCATCCATATTAATTCCGGTTCTGGTTGAACCCACATGAATAGAACTCATAATCCGTTCTGTTGTTGAAAGTGCCTTTGGAATGGAACGAATCAGCAATTCTTCTGCCGGTGTCATACCTTTTGCCACCAGTGCAGAATAACCACCTATAAAATTCACATTTACCTCTTTTGCTACGCGGTCCAATGTTTGTGCAATAGAAACAAAATCATCAATTGTCTTGCAGGCAGCTCCGCCAATCAAGGCAATGGGTGTCACTGAAATACGTTTATTCACAATAGGAACACCAAACTCACGGGAGATTTCTTCACCAGTTTTAACTAAATCCTTCGCTGCTTCATATATTTTCTTATAAATCTTGTCATTTAACTGATTCAAATCAGAATCAATACAGTCCAAAAGACTAATCCCCAGTGTAATCGTTCTTACATCCAGATTTTCTTTTGCTATCATTTCGTTAGTTTCAACTACTTCATATAAATTAATCAATGTACCTACCATACCTCTCTTTAATTATTCCATTAAATACGATGCATTTTATCAAATATTTCTTCTTTTTGACACTTGATGTCTACACCAATTTGTTCGCCCAGTGCCTGCATTTCATCTGCCATTTCTCCAAAATGCTTGGTCATTTCATTGGTATCAACAATCATCATCATGTTAAAATACCCCTGTACAATAGTCTGGGATATATCTAAAATATTGATTTTATTGTCTGCCAAATAAGTACATACTCTTGCGATAATGCCTACTGTGTCTTTACCTACTACTGTAATAATTGTTTTTTTCATCTTACTATCCTTTCTAAATTAACGCATTCTTTTATGCGATATGTATCACTGGAGATACTTGGCTTCTGGAAGCCACATACATAGGGAAATCCGAAGTTGTTATATCGGTTTCACGTTTGTAATTTTGCTCATTATCTCTTAATGCCATGGTAACCTCTACGCGAACCGCTTCGTAGGCTAATTCCGGCAGATTGTTTTCTTTGCTTAAATGTCCCAGAACCACACTTTGTAATTTATCATGCAGTAGATGAACCAGAAGCTGCCCGGCACGCTCATTGGATAAATGTCCTCTGTCGCCTAGTATTCGTTGCTTTAAATAATAAGGATAAGGACCTACTTGAAGCATATTGATGTCATGATTTGCTTCCAATAAAAGAGAATCCATTCCCCGTAGACTCTCGATTGTATATTCATTGTAATTGCCTAAATCAGTGATAATACCCACTTTCTTTTTGCCGTGTTGGATACGATAAGCAACCGGTTCTGCGGCATCATGGGATATTTTCATGGGATTACATACCAAATCTTTGATGATAATCTTCTCATCTGCATTAATCGGGCAAAAGATATCGTCAGGTATATCGCCTAACGAATTCATGCTCTTAATCGCGGCAATGGTTCCTCCTGTGGCATAAATCGGAACTTCATATTTTCTACTCAATACACCTAAACCAGCTATATGATCAGAATGTTCATGGGTGATAAAAATACCGTCAATATCCTGCATGGATAAATCCAACTCTTTTAATCCCTGCTCTGTTCTCTTGCCACTTAATCCCACATCAACCAACAGATGTGTTGTGTCTGAACCAACATAAATACAGTTACCACTGCTTCCGCTGGCTATGCTGCATAGTCTCATTTATTCACCCCAGTATATTTCAATAACATCACCACTATGGATTGCTTCCATGTATTGTGCTGCTCTTCCGTTTAATGTCGTTACAATGCCCTTGCCTCTCGGTCTGGACAGGTCAAATTCTATGGCTTCAAAAACATCCACGTAGACATATTCTGCCTTGCCCCTTAAAGTCACCGGTGCTTTGTTAACCACCACTACTATATCGGTCGCTTTCTTGGATGTGGTTAGCTCCTCTGCTGTAGTTTCTTCTTTTGTTTGTTCTATAGGTTCATTGACTGTATCCTGTGTGTTCTCCTGTGGCTGTTCTGTTGTCCAAACTACGGAAAAGTTTTCATATACAGGCGTATCCATTTGAGCCGGTGCATTATTTACATTGATTTGTAATCCTGAATCTGGAACTACATCCATAAATTCTGCTAATTGTTGAACCGTATAAAAATTCAGCATTTCGATTGCATCATTTTCCTGAATCTCATAATAATTTGACTGTAATTCACCATTTACTTTGGCAAATCTAGGCACTTGAATTCTATTGTCATTCACTACGAAAACCAAGCTTTCAGAAGATTCCGGCAAGGCACCAATTGTCATCGTGGCAGCTTCGCCCACTGTGGATTCATTCACCACAATAATGTCATTGGAGTGAATCGGTGTATAGATATCCGCCCCTTCTCCATTGACGGTAATCACAGCCGCTTCTCCCAGGAGTCCTCTGGTCATTCTTTGTTTTCCATTGACCGTGAAATTCAACTCTTTTCCTCTTCTTGGGAACAATCTGTCATTGGGGAATTGTGCCTGCATCGCAGCATCTGCTACCGTTAATTTATTGTTATCGTATACTTTAATGCTATCCCCATTAAAGTTTACAAAGATGAAATTATTCGTCTGTTCGTAGTAATTCATGCAGATTCCAACAGGTGTTACCAGGAGGCTGTCCTTCTTAATATCTTCCTCGAAAACAACCATCTGCATGACTTCTTCGCCACGCAGTGCCACACGTTCTTTGGCAATTCCAAGTTTGTCTGCAATTGCCTCTGTATAGCCCGGTATTTTGCCACCACCACCAACAATAAAGACTGCACTGACACTTTTACCACCATTCAACTCCATTATCTTCTCAGCTGCCTGTACAGCCATTTCTTCTACTTTAGGTAACGTAATTTTCCCAACTTCCGAAGCTGTAATGGTCTGTGGCAGCATCATAATATCAGTAAATGAAATCTGCTCTTTCTCCATTGCCTCACGTTTTATAGATTCTGCCGTAGAGAAATCTACCAGACAGTGTCTGGCAATTTCTTCTGTTAACGCATCTCCGGCTACCGGTAGCATGCCATAAGCCAAAATACAGCCGTCATTTGTAATTGATATATCAGTGGTGCCGGCACCTACATCCAAAAGTGCAATGTTCAACATACGGAATCGTTCCGGTATTGCTAATTGTATGGCCGCAATCGGCTCTAAAGTCAAATTAATGACCTGTAAACCTGCTAATTCCACAGCTCTGTACAAACCGTCTACCACATCATCAGGCAAAAAGGTTGCGATTAAGTCCACGCCGATTGTTCTGGCTTTATGTCCCTCTAAATTGCCCATTGTATAACCATTTAAATAATAACGAACTACAGAATGTCCCACGCAATAGAACTTGGTATCCTGATCTTCTTTTCTCTCTAAGAATTCCTGATAAGCCTTCTCTACGCCATTGGAAACAAGTGCATAAATATCTTCTTGCTTGACCTCTTTATCCCCTTGAAAAGGATATTCCACATGGGTTGTAACGGTTCGAAGTACACGCCCAGCAGCGGCAATACAAACATTTTCCAGTTTCCTGCCTACAGCTTCTTCCAGTTGTTCTTTGACAATGCGAATTGTTTCCCCAACCTGTGCAATATCATGAATCTGTCCATCCAGCATGGCTCTTGTTTCATGTTCTTTCACGCGTTGTGAAACTACAACAAACTGCTCGCCTTTCTTATAACCAACAGTCCCTACAATACTTCTGGTTCCAATATCCAAACCAAAAACAAGTTGTCCCGTATATTGTTTTCCTGCCATCACTTTTCTCCCAATATCCTGTCTATTTGTTCACATGCTGCTGATAAGCTTCCGCTGTTATCAATTACAACCTCACAGTGTTTCCTGAAATCACTTTCTGTCAGCTGTGTCGCTATAATTGAATCTATTTTTTCTTCCGAATAATTTCTGGCTTCTTTTAACCTTTTTCGTCTGATACTTTCTTCTGCATAAACATACCACATTTCATCTACAATG
The DNA here is from genome assembly GCA_964571145.1 of uncultured Lachnospiraceae bacterium. Taxonomy (GTDB): domain Bacteria; phylum Bacillota; class Clostridia; order Lachnospirales; family Lachnospiraceae; genus Suilimivivens. Next base: position 12,195 of record CAZNAP010000009.1, read on the forward strand.
TTTAAATATCCGTCTTCAATCAACAATGCTGCTTCTATAAAAAGAAAGTCTATTGCATTACGAGCTTTCTCTTCATTCATTATACTGATTATCATTTTTTTTACTGCCGGGTGCACAATCGAGTTTACTTTCACGCGCAACTCCGGATTTTGAAATATCTTCAGTGCCATTTTAGAATGATTGATATTTTGATCCTCATCTAAAATTTCTGCTGATAATAATTCAATCAATGGCACATAACAAAGACCTGTAGGTTGCATTGCTTGATGTGCTACCAAATCTGCCAAAATGACTTTGCAATTGTAGTTTTCCTCTATGTAAGACAGTAAGGCTGACTTTCCCGAGCCTATACCGCCTGTAATACCGATTACTTTCATCAATCGCCCACCTTGTTTATTTCGCTTCGTACCAATCATACCCGGTATGCAAATCAGCTTCTAACCGAACAGAAAGTTCTGCTGCGTGTTCCATTTCTTCTTCCAGAATCCGCTTCACCTGTTCTTTCTCATTTTCCTTGGTTTCTATTAAAAGTTCATCATGTACTTGCAAAATCAGTTTGGATTCCAAATTCTCTTTTTCCAGTCGTTGATAAACCTTAATCATGGCTATTTTAATTATATCTGCTGCGGTTCCCTGTATCGGGGAGTTCATGGCAACTCGCTCTCCAAAGGAACGTTGCATGAAGTTGGAAGAACTTAATTCAGGCACCGGTCTTCTTCTGCCAAATAACGTTACAGCATATCCGTTTTTCTTTGCTTCTTCCACGGTACGGTCCAAGAATTCCTTTACCTTCGGATAAGTTGCAAAATACTGTTCAATATAGACTGCCGCTTCTTTACGGGTAATACTCAGTCCCTGACTAAGACCAAAGGAGCTAATTCCATAAACAATACCGAAATTGACTGCTTTCGCATTTCTACGCTGCAAATCAGTGACTTCGTCAAAGGGGATATGAAATACCTGAGATGCTGTAATTCGATGAATATCCGCATGCATTCTGTAAGCTTCAATTAACTGTTCATCTCCTGACATATGGGCCAGAATACGGAGCTCAATCTGTGAGTAATCTGCATCTGTGAAACAATAACCTGATTTGGGTACAAACACCTTGCGGATTTTTCTTCCCAATTCCATTCTCATAGGAATATTCTGCAAATTAGGATCTGTAGAACTGATTCTTCCTGTGGCTGTAATCATCTGATTAAAAGAAGAATGGATGCGATTATCCTCCCCTATAAAGGCTGCAAGCCCTTCCGCATAGGTGGATTTTAACTTCGTCAACCCTCTGTATTCCAATACGTCAGCAACAATTGGGAACTCTTCTGCCAGCTTCTCCAGCACATCAGCTGCCGTGGAATAACCGGATTTGGTTTTCTTACCACCCGGTAATTGCATTTTCTCAAATAAGACCTCACCCAATTGCTTAGGAGAATTAATATTAAACTCCAGTTGTGCAGCTGTATAAATTTGGCTCTCCAATTCCGAAATACGGCCTGTCAGTGCCTCTCCATAGGCCTTTAATTCTTCCGGTTTCACCATAATTCCTTCTTTTTCCATTTGATAAAGCACAAATGTAAGGGGCATCTCTATTTCATACATCAACTTTAACATTTGAGTTTCTTCTAATTTCTTTTGCAGGATTGGAGTAGCCATTCTGCTTACATAGGCTAAAAAGCAAGCATATTCCAAGAAGCTCTCTTGCTTCTGTTCCAATGCATCAGCCAAAGAAAGTTTCGCCAGCGTCTGCGTACGTTCTGGGATCAAAACACCCAAATACTCGTTGGCAACATCTTCTATTACATAGTCATTTTTCAACGGATTAATCAGATAAGCTGCTAGGACAATATCAAAAAATCGTTCCGAAGCATCACAGTTTAAATAGTCATAGGTCTTCTTAATATCTCCGCAGGACAACTTACATTTTGACGCTATAATTGCCATTTTGTCCTTTAAGTAGCCTTCTGTTAACAGACCGCCACACTTAATAAAATAGGTTTTTCCATCATAAATTGATAATGATATTCCTACTGCATTCTCTTTTCGACTGTCCTCACGCAATATAGCAAATCCGGTAATTTCATTGGTGTGGTTCAATATTTTACTAAAAATCTCTTCTGCTTGAGTTAGTTCTTCCACTAAAGAAAAATCAGTTGTGAGTGATGTATTCGAAACGCCTTTTTCAAATTTAGCCAGCAAATTTTTGAATTCCAGCTTCTTGAACCAAACATAAGCTTCCTGTGTATTAAAGTCATGCACCTTGGCGTCTTCAAAGTTAAATTCAATATCTGCATTCAATTCAATCGTAGCCAGCACTTTACTTAATCGTGCTAAATCTTCATTTTGAATTAAGGATTCTTTAATCGCTTTTTTGCTGATTTCATTCACATGTGCATAGATTTGATCCAGAGAACCATATGTCACCATTAATTCTGTAGCCGTCTTTTCGCCTACTTTTGGAACACCCGGAATATTATCTGCTGTATCGCCCATCAGTGCTTTGAGTTCAATAAACTGCACTGGCGTAACCTGATATTTGGCTTCAACATCCGCTGCAAAATAATCTTCTATTTCTGTCTTGCCGCCCTTGGTTTTTGGAATTCTGATTTTTATTTTATTGGTAGCCACCTGTAACAGGTCTCTGTCTCCCGATACCAGCGATACTGTCATACCGTCCGCTTCAGCTTTGTTAGCCAATGTGCCTAGAATATCGTCCGCTTCCAGTCCGGCTTTCTCCATGATTTTAATACCCATGGCCAAAAGCACCTCTTTCATGACCGGAACCTGTTCACGTAATTCTTCAGGCATGGGTTTTCTGGTGCCTTTATATTCCTTGTAAATCTCATGACGAAAAGTCGGTGCCTTCAAATCAAAAGCCACTGTCAAATAGTCCGGTTTTTCTTCATCTAGTATTTTAAATAGGATATTCAAAAAGCCGTAAATTGCATTTGTGTGCAATCCGGCGCTATTCGTCAAATCCGGTACCCCATAAAAAGCTCTGTTCAGTATACTATGTCCATCTATTAATACCAGTTTTTGCATGCTTCACTCCTAGTTTTATTTTAACAATAAAATCAATGCGATTAATGTACAGAATGCGACTGCCACCATTCCTTCCAGTCCATACAAGAAAAGCTTTAGATTTTCGCGCATTTTTAAGGTATGCTCTGTTTTCTCCATACGCAGCTTCAATTCCTTTTGCAAGTCAAATACATTACCTGCTTCCAGTCTGACCAAGCCTTCCTGAACCAAAAACTGAATAGTCAGCTCTTCTCTGCATAGTTCGCACTCATCTATATGTTCCACCATTTCCCGCAAATCATCCGTATCCAGATCGTCTTTTAGGAAAAGAGGAATTAGTTTTTCAGCTTCTTTACATCTCATATGAATCCCCTTATATACTGCCAAGCAGACAACCTATCCTATCCTTATAAATATACACTAAAATCTACCCAAAGTAAATCGTTAGTCGCTCTACATTTAACATTAGTAAGCACCCAGTGACTAAATGGTTACAAAGAAAAAAGTACCGCATAACGCGATACTTTCTTTACTGCCGGCGGCGGGACTTGAACCCGCACGTGGTTGCCCACAACAGATTTTGAGTCTGCCTCGTCTGCCATTCCGACACGCCGGCTTAATTCAACAGCCGAAATATATAATATCATACCCGACTGTTGTTGACAAGTAATTTAAATTATTTTTGCACCAAATTTTTATAAAAATCAAAGCAGTCAAATGTTGCAAAATAATCTTTGGGTGTCTCGGCTCTACGAATCAACTGAACCGTTCCGTCTTCCTTTAATAAGAGTTCTGCGGACTTTAATTTACCGTTGTAATTATATCCCATAGCAAATCCGTGTGCCCCAGTATCGTGAATCACCAGATAATCGCCTTTTTCTATTTCAGGCATCATTCTGTCAATTGCGAATTTATCGTTGTTTTCACATAAAGAGCCAACAATATCGTATTGATGGTCACAAACTGCATTTTCCTTGCCCAGTACTGTAATATGATGATATGCCCCATACATAGCCGGACGCATCAAATTAACTGCACATGCATCAACGCCAATGTATTCCTTGTGTGTATGCTTCTCGTGAATCGCCTTGGTTACCAGTTGACCATAAGGTCCCATCATAAAGCGTCCCATTTCTGTGTAGAGTGCAATATCGCCCATACCTGCCGGTACCAATACCTCTTCGAAGACTTTACGAACGCCTTCACCTATTTCCTTGATATTATTAGGTTCCTGATTCGGTAAATAAGGAATACCCACACCACCTGATAAGTTAATGAACTTAATATCTGCACCGGTCTCTTTCTCAAGTTTCACCGCAAGTTCAAACAGTTCCTTAGCCAGCATCGGATAGTATTCATTTGTTACTGTATTACTTGCCAAAAAGGCATGTATACCAAAATTTTTCACACTTTTTTGCTTCAGGATTCGATATCCCTCAAACAGTTGCTCTGTGGTGAATCCATATTTGGCATCTCCCGGATTATCCATAATGCCGTTACTAATTTTAAAAATACCACCCGGATTATATCTACAGCTCATTGTTTCGGGCAATTTGCCCAGTATATTTTCAACGAAATCAATATGGGTAATATCATCCAAATTAATAATGGCTCCCACTTTAGCGGCATAGGCATATTCTTCTGCCGGTGTCTCATTGGAAGAAAACATAATATCCGAGCCCGATATTCCCAGTCCGTTGCAAAGCATTAATTCTGTTAAAGAAGAACAGTCACAACCACACCCCTGTTCTCTTAAAATATTAACTAAGAAAGGATTGGGCGTTGCTTTAATGGCAAAGTATTCTTTAAATCCCGGATTCCAAGCAAAGGCCTCATTCACTGCTTTTGCATTCGCAATAATCCCTTTTTCGTCATAAATATGAAAAGGCGTAGGATAGGTCTTCTCGATTTCTTGCATTTGAGTTTTCGTAATAAATGGTGTCTTGTTCATGATAATTAACTTTTTCCTCCCTGTAACTGTATTAACTTAATTTCATTTCTAAGTGTATCCTTAAATACACTGATAAAATTCTTTTGTCCTGTATATAAGCAAGTATCATCTTTGCTTCCGGTTAATTCTCCGGTAAGTGCAAAGGTCGAATCAATAATTAATCGAATATTATTTTCTCTTGGTGTACTCAGGTAACATGTACCGCCTTCTAAATTGGCTTTTTTTACATAAGCCTTATCTGTCAAAATGACAAGTTTAATTTTCTTGTCTAATACCTGTAAAAGCTCGTCTTCCAATAGTTCTATAATATCTCCTGCAGCAGAAATATAAATTCTCTTTGATGCTCCACGAATCATGTTGACCACTTTGCCCATGATATTTTGAAAGCCTTCAATGGTAATATATCCAACTTCTTGTTCTTTTTTGTCAGGAATATGCTGCATCAGATATTTCTTTTCCTGTTCCAAATTTCTAATAATGTTATCGCATAATTCATCCACCAGAACTGCTGAGTATTTGCTTGTATTGCCTTCCACCAGATAAGCTGCTCCTTTATCAGTCAGTCCGCTTAATGCATTATAAACATTTGAACGGGATATTCCGGTCTGCTTGGCCACTTCATAGCCTGTCAACTCTCCACTTTGATACAGGCAAAGATAGATATTGGCTTCCTGCCTGGTTAATCCAAACATACACAACTTTTCCAGCAAATTGCTTTCTTCCATAGCTTACCCTCCAAATCTATCATCATTCGCGAACCATTATTTTGTATTTAGTAATAAAAAAGACTCGCATGTGTTTTAGTAGTTCTTCTTGGGAACACTATAGCACCATACAAATCTTATTGTCAACAGTAAAATTAGATATTATTAATTTGCCAGTCAATTGGCTTAATTCCATTTTTAGTCAAAAAATCATTCGCCTGACTGAAATGTTTACATCCAAAGAACCCTCTGTATGCAGACAACGGACTTGGATGTGGTGCTTGCAATACCAAGTGTTTTGGGTTCGTCAGCATTGGGATTTTACTCTGCGCCGGTTTCCCCCACAGCATATATACAATTGGTCTGTCTTGTGCATTGACTGCTTGTATAATTGCATCTGTGAACTGCTCCCATCCTCTTTTCTGGTGTGAACCAGCTTGATGTGCACGCACCGTTAATACAGTATTTAACATCAGCACTCCTTGCTTCGCCCACTTTTCCAAATAGCCGTTATTAGGAATTTCACACCCTAAGTCAGTATGTAATTCTTGGTATATATTTTGTAAGGACGGGGGAATCTCCGGTTGATCCGGTAGTACTGAAAAGCAAAGGCCATGTGCCTGATGTTCATTATGATAAGGATCCTGTCCTAAAATCAACACTTTGACTTCTCCTAACGGAGTCAAATGAAACGCACTGAAAATTTCATCTGCCGGTGGATAAACCACCTGTGTATTGTATTCCTGCTTCACAAAGGTATACAGTTCCTTGTAATATGGTTTATGGAATTCTGCCTGTAAAGCAGGCAACCAGTCATTATCAATCATTGCCATGGTAAATCTGCCCTTCTTTTCATCCACGTTACTTTAGCTTTTCGGTGCTTATTACAAGCGAACTGAAATGCCTTTATCTCGCAAATATTGTTTTAAATCCTTAATTTCCATTTCCTTATAGTGAAATAGTGACGCTGCCAGTACCGCTTCTGCTTTGCCCTCTTCCAATGCATCATAAAAGTGTTGCATAGTGCCGGCTCCTCCGGATGCAATCACCGGTATGGAAACATTTTCAGCTACCATTTTGGTGAGTTCAATATCATAGCCTGCTTTGGTACCGTCACAATCCATGCTGGTCAACAAAATTTCGCCTGCACCCAGTTTCTCAGCTTTCATAGCCCATTCTACAGCATCCAGTCCCATATCAATTCGTCCGCCGTTTTTATAAATATTCCAGCCACTTCCGCCAGAACGTCGTTTGGCATCAATCGCCACTACCACACACTGACTTCCAAATTTCTCTGCTGCTTCACTGATGAGTGTAGGATTCATGATTGCTGCAGAATTAACGGCAACTTTATCTGCGCCTTCGCGCAGTATCATCTTAAAATCTTCCACACTGCGGATTCCGCCACCTACAGTAAAGGGGATAAACACGGTTTCTGCAACGCGTCTTACTAATTCAGTCTTGATACTTCTGGCATCAGAAGAAGCCGTAATATCCAAGAAAACCAGTTCATCTGCTCCCGATTTATCATATTCTCGTCCAACTTCCACTGGGTCTCCGGCGTCTCGTAAATTAACGAAATTTGTACCTTTCACAACTCTGCCATTGTTGACATCCAGACAGGGGATAATTCTCTTTGTATGCATATTTAAGCCTCCCGCTCAATGGCAATAAAATTTTTCAAAATTTGTAGTCCTACATCAGAACTCTTTTCCGGGTGGAACTGGCAAGCAAAAAGATTGTCTTTTTCAACTGCCGCATGAATTAAGGTGCCATACTCGGTAGTAGCTGCCACGACCTCATCATCCTGTGCTTTTAAATAATAGGAATGTACAAAATAAACATAGGAGTCCTCAGGGATTCCCTTAAATAATCTGCTTTTATTAGGAAATTTTAACGAGTTCCAGCCAATATGTGGTATTTTTAACCCTTCAGCATCTGGAATACGCAGTATTTCACCAGGGAATAACCCAAGTCCCTTAATTCCTTCACTCTCTTCACTCTTCTCAAAAAATAGTTGCAAGCCAAGGCAAATACCCAAAAACGGTACTTTCCGTTCAACCACTTCATGAATCACTTCTTCCAAATGATAAGCTCGAATTTTATTCATTGCATCTCCAAATGCACCTACTCCGGGTAAGATAACCCTGTCGGCATTCAGAATTACATCTCTGTCTCTGGTAATTACTGCTGTTTCTCCAAGTGCTTGCAGCGCTTTCTCCACACTCTTAATATTACCTGCGTCGTAATCAATAATTGCAGTCATTCTATGCTCCTATAGTATATCAATAATTTCTTCTTCCTCCGGCAAAATATCCTGAGGAGATATCGGTTCTTCCGGCACTACTTCTTCGCCTGGCATAACAAATTCTGTACCAGTAATAATGGAATCCAATTTTTTTGTATATGTAAAACTATCTAAGGCATTAATAGCCGCAGCATCCTCCGGTGATATTTCATACTCGGTAGCCAATATTGTGCATATCTGACTGTAAAGTGCATCCAAATCTTCTTTTGCACCATATTCATCATTCTGAATCAACTGCGCGTAACAAGCTACGCCCTGCAAAAGAGAATCTAATGCCTCTAGCTCTCTGCCTAATTTTACATTATTTGTATATGCATGTAATTTCCGTTCCAGTTTCAGTACAACCTTCACTCTGTTGTAGATCAAAATATCGCTGTCATTCAAATGCTTATCATATAACAATTCGTAAGCAGTTTTATAGTCTCCCTGCCAAAAAGCATCACGTGCATTTTCTTTATCCGAATATTCGATTAGGAACGTGTTGAGTGCAAATATACTTGCTACCAGTGTTGCACATAGTGCCACTAATAATATAATCGTTTTTTTGCTGAATACCTTGACTGGTTTCTCTTTCTTTTCCTTGGGTGGTTTTTCTTTTTTCTCTTTCTTTTCCTTTTTAGGTTTATCCTTCTTTGACTTTTTCTTACTATCAGCGGCTTCTATTTCATCAGTTTCGCCGTTTTCAGGACTCTCTGTACCTTCTTGGTTGTCCGCTTTACCTTTTTTCTTTTTTCTTTTATCCTTTTTCTTAGAATTCTTTTTGTCTTCTTCGTCAAGTTCCTTTATGATTTCAGCATTTTCATCCCAATCATCGCCCAGCTCATCATCTTCTCTTGTTAAAAAGGTGAAAAATTTTGTAAATATATTTGGTTTCTTCTCTTTTTGTTCTGCAACTGCTTCTTCGCCAGTTGCTTCATCAGCTTCTTGCTTTTTATTTTTTCTTTTAGATTTTCTCTTTTTCTTACCGTCAGTTTCTTCTTCAACTGCATCTGTTGTGTCAGGCTCAGTCAGTTTATCTTCCTCTGCAAAAAGATCAAAATTATCTTCATCATCAAGTTCTAAGTCTTCAGGCTGATTATCCTTAACGCTCTCCAACAGAGCCAGCATATCTTCTTCAACTGATTCGTTTTTGTCTGCTTTCTTAAGAAGACCGTTGATTTCAGCTAAATCATCATCAACATTGTCCATATCATCAAGCAACTTCGTAAGATCATCTTCTTCTGTTGATTCTTCAATTTCAGGAGTGGCTTCTTCTATTTCGGGCACTTCCTCTACTTCGGGTACTTCCTCTATTTCTAGATCTGCTTCTATCTCAGGTACTTCTTCTATCCCAGATACTCCCTCTATTTCAGATACTTCTGCAGGTTTCTCTTTTATTTCAGCCCCAAGCAATTCCAATAAATCCTGACTGTCAATTGACTCTTCATCTGTTGATTCTTCTATTTCAGGAGTGGCTGCTTCCAAGCTAATTTCTTCCAGCATATCTGCCAGCTCGTCTGATGACACAGGAAATTCATCCTCTTTCGGAGTTGATTCTTCACCCTCAACCTCTTTCAGAGCATCCTCCATTGTTCTGGGCGGCTGTTCAGTATCAGCTATTGATTTTAATAGATTGTCCAAATATTCCTCATCAGTAGCCATGCATTTATCCTCTGCTTTCCATAATATTTTTTAGTTTATCACATTTGCATGGAATAGACAATTCTTGTTAGTTACAGCAGCTATTTCTTCTATAAAATCTAAGGGTGACTGGCAAATACCATGTGCTTTATCCTTGGTTTCTTCAGAAATTTGATATAATCTGGAATGGACTCTAAATAGTTCTGCCTTTTGATTCACAAAAGTTATCTTTTCAAATGGCCACCTGATTACAGTTGGGTATTTCATACCCACTCCCAGCTCCAGTATACAGGTTTGTTTATTTAATGTCCTCTGTAGCCAATCGGTATACACTTGCCATTGTGTTAGATAGCCTTCTTCCACATAATTTGTAGCACTCACATTGTTAAAAACAAGTGGTTCTCCACAGATTGGACACACCGGTTCACTTATCTCTTCTTCTTTAATTCTACCGCTTATTAAGTCGTTTATCTGCTTTGTTAAAGAATCCGGAATCTGCATTAAATCGACTGTACATTTCTGACTGCATTGTAGTTTCTCATAACTTCCGCAAGGTGTTACCACTTTTTCCGGAAGTAAATCCGTTTGATTAATCAGACCATCTTGACAAACCGATACAACAAAATAGTTTTTCCCTTTGAGACAACTCTCTAATTTCTGATATATGGAAAGTCTGTCATCCTGCATCTCTAAAATCAATGCCTTCTCAATAAATGAAATCAGCCACTTTGCCTTAAGTTCTTTTATGAGACGAAGATATTTTTCACTATTCTTTGCTTGTTGCAGCAAATCCACTTCTTCGCCTAATCCCACTAATATACAATCTGAATTCTGTATTCTTGATGCTACGTATTCTACCATATCTTCTTCCTTACTAATAAAATCAACTTTTTTGATTGAATAAGAGCCGGAACAATTCCGGCTCTTATATATTTCTATTTAGTCACTCAGTGCTAATTAAAAATGCTTATTTATTCTTTACTAAATCATCGATTACTCTTACAAGATTTCCTATTTCAGGCTTAGAGAGCTGAGCATCAGCACCTAATGCCTCCCCTTTTCTTTTCATTTCATCATTCACAAGTGAAGAGAAAATAATAACAGGAATATCAGAAGTAGCAGCATCTTCTTTGATTAATTTTGTTAACCTGTGTCCATCCATAATGGGCATTTCAATATCAGTAATGACGCACTGAACTGTATCTTTTAAGGTTCCTTTTTCTTTACTTTCGGAAATAATATCGTATGCTTCCTGACCATTACAGGTATGAATCAAATTCACATATCCGGCAGTCTTTAATGAATCTACAATAAGTCTGTTTAGCAATACCGAATCCTCAGCTATTAAGATATGAGTTTTTCTTTCGTTTCTATCACCCATAGCTTCAATTTCGCTTACTTTTAATCCGGTTTCAGGATTAATATCTGTTACAATCTTCTCAAAATCCAGAATAATAATTAATCTGTTGTCCAATTTAACAATACCGGTAGAAATACTTTCTTCCGCATTTGATACCGTTGCACCCGGACTAATTATGTTGTTCCATGAAATTCTATGTATTCCCTTAACTGCATCAACATGAAAAGCAATGTCCAACTTGTTAAAGTTAGTGATAATAAATAATCCACCCTCTTTTGACATGCCTCTCTGTAAACAATTCTTTAAATCTATAGCTGTAATCATTGTATCTCTCGGCATAAATATGCCTTCAATACTGGGATGTGAATTTGGTACCGGCGTTACTGCCTGATAAGGAATAATTTCCTTTATTTTCGCCACATTAATCCCATATGAATTTCCATCTAGCTCGAATTCTAATACTTCCAGTTCATTCGTTCCATTCTCAAGAAGAATTTTGCTATCCATTCTTATCACCTCGTTTTTTGGTTACTAATCCATAAATACCTTCTTGAAAATTATAACATAAATATAATTCTCAAACAACACAATTTTAACCATTTAAATCGTGTAAAGTATTTTTCATAAAATCAAGAAAAAAAATATTGGAATATGTAAACATAATCAAGCTATGGTACATATGATAAACCATAAATATACTCTTTGGAGGCAATATATGAGTGACTTAACAGCTACCGGTTGTGGATGCGGTACATCAAATTCTAACAGCGGATGCAACTCAATCATTTGGATTATCCTTTTACTTTCCTGCTGTGGCGGATGCGGCGGTTCCGGTTCCAGCTTATTCGGCGGCGGTTCAGATAACGGATGCGAAAGCATTATCTGGATCTTATTACTGCTTAACTGCTGTGGCAACGGCAATTCCTTTGGATGCGGATGCTAAACTGTACCCAGTCTCTTCACCATGTCTGAGGAGTAGACTCTGAAAAGAGCCTACTTTTCTGCATATCAAAGAGCATTTTCACATAAAATGTTAAAACTGACAGGAAGGCAGCATTTATGGATTCCAATGAGCGCAATAAAGTAATTGCATTTGATACACTCTTCAGCTCCAATCATATACAAATGCTGAAAATCATACTTCCCTGTCTGGATAATCAAATGCAAAAAACGCTGGCTGTCTACATCAAATTTCTCGAGTTGCAATATACAATCGACTTTTACAATAAACATCCCTATCCGCTATGCGGTTGTATGACAAAAGAATCTTCGTCTGACTTAAACAGTATTTGTAGTGAATTGCTTCCTTATTGTACCGAACCCGAGAAAAAGCAAATCATGCAGCTGCGAAGCATGTGGCAAAATATGGAAATGGTTCAGGAAATGACGCAGACTATGGACCTGATGCAATCCATTATGCCTGACATGTCAGCAAGCACAGATGACCCATGTAATCCTAATGGTAACTCTCACGCTTCACAAAATGATTTTAATATAATGGAGCTATTAATGAATATGTTAACCCCTGAGCAAAAACAAATGTATGAATTATTTGGAGGTATGAAAAGTGAATAATGAATGGATGAATGATGCAACACTCAAGAATATTGATCCCAAGAAGTTAGAATTCCTGCAAGCTTTGGTTTTCGAAAGTAATACGATCAAGAAAGAGCAAATGCTTCCTTTCCTAATGGCTGTTGCTAAACGCGGACAGGAAAATCAAATTACTTTTTCTGATGCAGAGATCAATTCAATTGTTGCTATCCTAAAGCAATATGCTTCTCCCAGTGAATTAACTAAAATAGAAAAAATAATGCTGCTTCGTCAAAAGAAAAAGTGAGCGAAACAATTTTGTTTCGCTCACCATTACATCTGTGTAAATTACTATTTCATAACAATATTTACGATTCTTCCGGGTACATAAATTTCTTTGATAATTGCACCTGTGAGTTTATCACCCAGCACTTCTTTACCCTTGGCTATTACAGAGTCTTTATCTTCATCTCTGGCAATATCCAAGGTTGCTTTGGTTTTGCCATTGATTTGAACCGCAATTTCAATCGTAGATTCAATTGTTTTCGCTTCATCAAATTCCGGCCAGGAAGCTTCATATACACGTCCTGATAAACCAATAGTCTGCCAGATTTCTTCTGTAATATGAGGTGCAACAGGATTCAGCAAAATTAACAAGGTCTTAAGTTCTCCGACTGTAACTGCATTTTTCTTATAAAACTCGTTAATCAAGGACATCATAGCAGCAATGGCTGTATTATACTTCAGGCTTTCGAAATCATTGCTGACTTTCTTGATTGTTTGATTCATCTTAACTTCTAAGTCTTTGGAATAGCCTTCTTCATTAACCAAAATATCCTGCAGTTTCCATACTCTATCCAAAAATCTTCGGCAACCCTTTACACCATCTTCAGACCAGGATGCACTTAACTCAAATGCGCCGATGAACATTTCATAGGTACGTAATGTATCAGCACCATAATCCTGTACGATATCATCAGGGTTAACTACATTTCCTCTGGATTTACTCATTTTTTCGCCGTTAGAACCAAGAATCATTCCGTGTGACGTTCTCTTCTTATAGGGTTCCGGACATGGAACTATTTTTTCATCATAAAGGAAACGATGCCAGAATCTTGAATAAAGTAAATGCAGGGTTGTATGCTCCATACCACCATTATACCAGTCTACAGGCATCCAATATTTTAATGCTTCCTTGCTTGCCAGTTCTTTATCATTGTGCGGATCTGTATAGCGTAGGAAATACCAAGATGAGCCTGCCCATTGAGGCATAGTATCTGTTTCACGCAAAGCCGGGCCTCCGCAACAAGGACAAGTTGTTTTCATCCATTCTGTCATATGAGCAAGCGGTGATTCTCCGTTATCCGTAGGCATATAGCTTTCAACTTCAGGAAGTTCTAATGGCAACTCGCTTTCCGGTAATGCCACATATCCACATTTCTCACATTGTACAATAGGAATAGGTTCACCCCAATAACGTTGTCTGGAGAATACCCAGTCACGCAGTTTAAAGTTGGTCTTCTCATGTCCTATTTTCTTTTCCGTTAAAAATTCTATGATTTTTACCTTTGCATCTGCTACTGAAAGTCCGTTCAGCAAACCGGAATTAACCAGTGTGCCTGTTTCAACATCTGTAAATACAGCTTCGTTCACATCTACCGGGCTGCCTGCTACCACTTCAATTATTGGCATATTGAACTTCTTTGCAAACTCCCAGTCTCTTTCATCATGAGCCGGTACTGCCATAATTGCTCCGGTTCCATAGGACATCAATACATAATCAGAAATCCATACAGGTATCTCTTCATTGTTAACCGGATTAATAGCTGATAATCCTTTCAGCATAACACCGGTCTTATCTTTGGCCAGTTCTGTTCTCTCAAAATCAGATTTTCTGGAAGCCATTTCTCTGTAATCAATTACATCCTGCCAGTTTTCAATATCATCTTTATACTTATCAATAAATGGATGTTCCGGACTCATAACCATATACGTCACACCAAATAATGTGTCCGGTCTGGTTGTGTAAACGGTTAATTTATCCTCTTTATTCTTCAATATAAAATCAACTTCTGCGCCAGTAGACTTTCCAATCCAGTTTTTCTGTGATACTTTAACTCGTTCCACATAATCAACTGTATCAAGTCCCTCTAAAAGCTTCTCTGCATACTCGGTAATTTTCAGCATCCACTGACTTTTAACTTTACGCACTACTTCAGCGCCACAACGTTCGCAGACACCATTCACTACTTCTTCATTTGCTAAGCCAACCTTACAAGAGGTACACCAGTTAATCGGCATCTCAGATTTATAAGCCAAACCTGCATTGAACAGTTTCAGGAAAATCCACTGTGTCCATTTGTAATAGCCTACATCCGTTGTATTGATTTCACGGTCCCAGTCAAAGGAATATCCAAGAGAATGTAACTGATTTTTAAAACGAATAACATTGTTTTCCGTAACAATCTTTGGATGAATATGATTTTGAATTGCATAGTTTTCTGTAGGAAGGCCAAAAGCGTCCCATCCCATCGGATAAAGCACATTGTATCCTTGCATTCTTCTTTTTCTGGCTACAATATCCAATGCCGTATAAGGTCTCGGATGTCCTACATGCAATCCCTGTCCTGAAGGATACGGAAATTCTACTAATGCATAGTATTTTGGTTTAGAATAGTCATCAGAGGTCTTAAATGCCTTTTCCGCATCCCAAATCCCCTGCCATTTCGTCTCAACTTCTCTGTGATTATATAGCTCTGCCATTGCTTATATCTCCTCTCGATTTCGGCATTACAAACCAGTCCTAATTTTAACTATTATAGGATAAAATGTCAAGAATCAGACACTATCTCGCATTATATAAATCTAATCAATTTTCTTCACTTCATTTAGGTCATACCCTTTCACATACTGTACGGTAATGGTATCACCCGGCTGATATCTGACAATTCCAATCAATTCGGTTCTTGACATGTCTATATCAAAAATATCCTCTTGATTCTCCAAACAGATATAGTAATGTGTGGTTCCTTCCAATACGATTGGTGAAATTGTTTCAACCTTAGCAGTAATACTTTTAAACGGATCGGCTGAACTACTAATGATACCATTTGTATTTAACAGTTCTGAATAATTTTTCTCACACTCTTTCACTGTATCGCCAATCGCAACCCACTGATACTTCTGCACATTTACCATAGCATATTTCTTAACCAGACCTGCGCCATCTTTTAATGCCATAAAGTAAGTCGGTTCATCAGCAATGTTTAATAATAATGGAAAAGTAGCCTGATATCCAAGATTCTGAACCTGCCCTTCTGCTGAAGACATTGCTGAATCTTCGATTGCACCTTCCACCTTATAATATCTGGTTTCCATGGTACGTTGATTCATTAACACAAAACCTACATTGGATTGGTCTCCGCTGACACTCGTCACACCAGTATATACCCACACATCATCCTCAAGTGCAATGTAATTATATCCGTTTGTGGACTGTAAACAGTCTTTCTGTCCCAGTACAGAATTCCAGTATCCATGCTTCAGCAAACCCCAATAGTCACATAAACCCAATAATCTTTCGGCAGAATATACTTTATCAATCCAAGAAGGCACATCCTCTACGTCATAATCGATACATTCCCCAGTCTGTGCATTGCATAGAACCACTCTTCCAATTGTCTGTCCTCCGAAAAGACCAATATTAAACTTCTTAACCGGACATACCCAGAATGGTGTTCCCTCTTCATCTATTTCAAAGAAAATTTGCTCATCAAAAATATAGGTTGGAAATTGAAATCTTAAGTGCCTGAAAATATTACGATTCAAATATTCTCCTTTGGAATAACGAATTCCCGTTTCCAGTTTGACACATTCCGTATTTTGAGTCGTCATATCAATCAGCATATATGCCGGTATACCCTTGCTTTGATTGGTCAGCCATTTAATACCGCTGGCATAAGTCAAAGGTGTTACCCTAACCGGTTTCCCCAGATAATTTATTTGTGCATAGTCAGCTGAAACTTCAAACTGCGAGACCATATCAACCATACTGCCCATTTTTCTGTTGCTCAGCAACGATGCGGAATCTCGATCCAGCAAAGGAATTGTCTTATAATCTACCTGCTTGATATCTGCTGTAAATTCTCGTTCCTCTACAGTCATTAATTGTTGATATTTGGCTGCATGGAAAAAGGGCGAGGATGCCAATGAGCCAACAATATATACCAAAACTAATACAAGCAACGCAATTCCAAAAATCTTGAACAATAAGCCTGTTTCTTTTAGGCTAAATTTGAAATTTGCAATTGTCTCTACTGTTGCTTGCTGGTTTTTTCTTCTCCTTCGAAACTCTGAAATCAGTAGAACCAGTATCAATAAAATGGCCATTGCACCCCAAGTACCTGTGGAATGAATATTAATTGCCGGAATAGTCACATAATAGTAAACCCCCAGGAAAATAATAATCGCCAATAAAATAACTAACCTTCTGATAAATTTATTTTTACGCATATTTTACTCCTTTTTGATTATAAAGCTATGTTACTGATTATACCTTTTCTCTCCTCTAAATACAACAGGATGCTGTAATAATACAGCATCCTGACATTTTTAACTGCTTATTGATTCATTTATTCTTCAGAACCTTCTTCTACCTTAGATGCTCTTGCTGCAACTTCCTTCTCCTGTACATCTGAAGGTGCCTGTTCATATCTGGAGAATTCATAAGAATAATCACCGCGTCCGCCGGTCATGGAACGAAGGTCTGTACAGTAGCCATGTAATTCCATCATAGGAACATCGGCTTCTACCACCTGTTTATTACCGGGTGCAGGATTCATGCCGAGCACACGACCTCTTCTCTTATTTAAGTCACCCATTACATCACCGGTATAAGCATCCGGCACAGTAACCTTCAAGCTCATAATTGGCTCTAATAATACAGGGTGTGCTTCTATGAAGCCCTTCTTAAATGCCTGAACAGCAGCCATCTTAAATGCCATTTCAGAAGAATCTACCGGATGATAAGAACCATCATACAGAATTGCTTTAACCCCAACTACCGGGTATGATGCTAAAGGTCCTTTCACAACAGAATCCTGAATACCTTTTTCTACTGCTGGGAAGTAATTCTTCGGAACTGCTCCACCGACTACGATTTGTTCAAACACATAAGGTTCTTCCAGATTACCTGAAGGTTCAAATTTCATCTTAACGTGTCCGTACTGACCATGTCCGCCTGATTGCTTCTTGTATTTATATTCTACATCAGAAGTTTTCTTAATTGTTTCACGGAAAGCAACTTTAGGCTGTGTTAATTCTACTTCAACCTTATATTCGTTTAATAATTTGCTGGCAATTACATCCAGATGCTGATCTCCCATTCCGTACAGTAACATTTGTCTGTTTTCGGAGTCATTTTCATATCTCATTGTCTGGTCTTCATGAGAAATTTTCTGAAGTGCCTGAGATATCTTGTCAACATCACCTTTATTTTTAGGTTTATACCTCATATATGTATAAGGTACCGGCATTTCCCATTTACCAAATTTAATGGTAGTTGCCTTGGTTGATAAACTGTTACCGGTTCTTGCGCCTGTCAATTTAGCCAGTGCACCGATATCACCTGCATGTAATTCCTTTACTTCAATTGGTTTATTACCCTGCAATACATAAAGTTTACCGATTTTCTCTTCAATATCTTTATCTACATTGTAAATCAAATCATCTGTTTTCAGTACGCCTGAATTAACCTTGATTAAGGAGTATTTACCAATAAACGGATCCACAATTGTTTTCCAAATATATGCTGATTTTGCTTTGGAGAAATTATAATCTGCATGATATATTTCATTGGTTTTCATATTAATTCCGGCAGCTTCTCTGTTTTCAGGACTGGGGAAATACTTAATAATATCATCCAGTAATGTATACATACCCTGACACAGAATATTTGAGCCCATGGTCATTGGAACAATACTACCATCACAAACATTGGTACGCAGTGCAGCTCTTATTTCAGCTTCTGAGAAAGTTTCGCCACCAAAATAACGTTCCATCATTTCTTCACTGGTTTCTGCAACTGCTTCAATTAAAGTATCTCTGCATAGCTGTAAATTTTCTTTATTATATTCAGGTACATCACACTCTACAACTTCTTTGCCCTGCCATCTATTACCGGTTTCGCTGATTACGTTAACATAGCCGACAAACTTCTCATTTTCACGAATCGGCAAATGGAACGGTGCCATCTTCTTGCCGAACATTTCTGTCATATCTTCAACTACCTGACGAAAAGAAGCATTGTCCACATCCATATTGCTTACATAAATCATACGAGGTAATTTATACTTTTCACATAAATCCCATGCTTTCTGTGTTCCTACTTCAACGCCTGATTTACCGTTTACTACGATAATAACTGCTCCTGCTGCACTAATTGCTTCTTCTACCTCACCACTAAAATCAAAAAAGCCGGGTGCATCTAGAATATTAACCTTATAGCCTTCCCATTCGATTGGAACTACGGAAGTACTGATGGATATCTTTCTTTTTTGTTCTTCCTTCGTAAAATCACTGACTGTATTTCCGTCTTCAACTTTCCCCATTCTGGAAGTAATGCCTGACAAATATGCCATTGCCTCTACCAAACTAGTCTTTCCGCATCCACCATGTCCAAGCAATGCAACGTTTCTAATCTTGTCAGTTGTGTAAATATTCATATAAGTCCCTCCGTTTTTCACATATTTAAACCCATGAGTACATTTTACTAAATAATAGAACAATATACAAGTAAAATCATACAAAATATCTAAATATGTACTCCCTTTTTCAGACTCTTGACTTTCGCGCGTTGAAGTGGTATATTGTTAAAACATAGGATAGTCCAATAAGGGAAAGGCAGGTAATAAATATGATTGTTGTTATGAAACCACAGGCTCCAGAATCAAGTATTCGAGCTATTACAGGTTATATAGAAGAAAACGGACTTCAGGTTCACATTTCAAAAGGTGAGCAGGTAACAATTATTGGTGTAGTTGGTGATAAATCTCGTATCTCTACAGAGAATTTAACTATATTTGAAGGTGTTGACCACATTGTTCCTGTTACAGAAAGTTATAAACTGGCCAATAAAAAATTCCATCCGGAAGCCTCCACCGTGAAAGTCGGAAATACTTCTATTGGCCCCGGAAATCTGACCATTATGGCAGGTCCCTGTGCCGTTGAAACACAAGAACAACTGATGACCATAGCGCAAGCTGTGAAAGCTGCAGGTGCTACTATCTTGCGTGGCGGTGCCTATAAACCCAGAACTTCACCCTACGCTTTTCAGGGATTAGAAGAAGAAGGATTAAAATATATGCAGGAAGCAAAAGCTGTTACAGGCCTTTCAACCATATGTGAGGTTGTCAGTCTGGAAGCCATAGAAGCTGCTGTGAAATATGTGGATATGCTTCAAATTGGTGCTCGTAATATGCAAAACTTTATCCTACTGAAAGAAGCCGGTCAATCTGGACTCCCCGTTTTACTGAAAAGAGGATTATGCGCTACCATAGACGAATGGTTGAATGCAGCTGAATATATCATTGCAGAAGGAAACCCCAATGTTGTTTTATGTGAAAGAGGTATTCGTACCTTCGAAACTTCTACCAGAAATACATTGGATTTAAGTGCCGTACCGGTTCTTCGCTCCAAAACACACCTACCGGTTATTGTAGATCCGTCTCATTCCACCGGTGCATATCAGTATGTTGCGCCTATGGCTAAAGCTGCTGTTGCATGCGATGCAGACGGCTTGATGATTGAAGTACATAATGACCCTGCTCATGCACTTTCTGACGGCCCTCAATCTCTTACTTTTGATAAATTCTCCGCACTGACAGCTGAATTAAAGCCCTTCTGTCAGTTAATGAATCGTGCTTTTTAGTCACTCGATGACAAGTCGCCTGGTGCTTATACGAACGACTTTTAAATCAATTTTGGGAAAGGATTTTACGATTAATGAAAACTGATTTCACCTGTGGATTTATCGGACTTGGATTAATTGGTGGCTCTATTGCCCATGCAATGCGTAAGTTTTATCCCGCATGTCACTTAATGGCTTGGGATTCTAATGACACTACTCTTGCAAGGGCTGTTGAAGACGGCGTAATCAATGATGCATTATCTTCTCCAAATGATCATTTGACTGCCTGTGATTATTTATTCCTTTGTGCACCGGTTTCCTCGAATATATCTTTGATTCCAAAAATCAAACAATATCTTTCTCCTACCTGTTTATTGACTGATGTTGGAAGTGTGAAACAAGGTATTCATGCCCAAGTGAAAGCGGTTGGTTTAGCCAAGCAGTTTATCGGCGGACATCCCATGGCAGGAAGTGAACGAACCGGCTATATTAATTCTCGTGCTCTGCTACTTGAAAATGCATATTATGTGTTAACACCCAGTGAAGAAGTGCCTTCTGAAACTGTGCAAGAATTCAGTCAATTAATTGCTTCCCTAGGTGCCATTCCACTGGTTCTCTCTGATACTTTACATGATTATATAACCGCTGCTGTCAGTCATCTTCCACATGTTGTAGCTGCTTCACTGGTGCATCTGATTCAGCAATCAGATACCCCAGACGAATTGATGAAAATGATTGCAGCCGGTGGATTTAAGGATATTACCCGTATCGCCTCTTCCTCACCGATTATGTGGCAGCAGATTTGTATGACTAATACTGATAATATCTCTTCGTTACTCTCTCAATATATTGAAGTATTGTCGCAAATGAAAGCACAGATTGACAATCAAAACGAAACCGAAATTTATCAGTTCTTTGATGAAGCCAGACAATATCGAGATTCCTTTATTGATGCTGCGAAAGGTCCCATTAAAACCGCCTATACGCTTCAGCTGGATATTGCCGATCAGCCAGGTGCCCTTGCCAGCATTGTGAATCTACTGGCATCCGAAGATATCAGTATTAAGAATATTGGTATCGTTCATAACAGAGAGCAGACCGACGGTGTACTACAGGTTGAGTTTCATAATGTTGAAAACACGAAAAAAGCCATCAGCTTTTTACGCGCTAATGGCTATATTGTTTATGAAAAAAATTAATACTATTTCTTTTTTCTGACTCGCATCCATAAGGCAAGTAGTAGCATACCTGTTATGCCTCCAGCCACATCTATGAACACATCCTTAACTGATGCATATCTGCCCGGTACAAAATACTGATGCAGCTCATCTATCGCTGCCGAGATAAAAAGCTGTATCAGAATAATGAAGCGACCTCTCCAGATTTGGGGCTCCCACATTCTTATCAAATTATAGGATAACAAGCCCACACAACCATATTCTGTAAAATGAGCTATTTTCCTAACTACACCTTCTACCGGAGAAATAGCTTCTGATGCTATCACTCCCGTACTATCAGGTTTGCCCACAAAAAAGTAATAAATATTATAAAGTAGCTTTGTTACCCATTCGCTGATTGCAGATGATTGTTCCGCATCTTCCGCCGAAAAAGCAAATATAATAAGATAAACTAAAACCAATAGAATTATCGTAATCGAGCTTGAAATAATTTTCTTTTTCATTCTATCAATTCTATTTTTCCTGCATCTGAGTCACTGTATCATAGACTTCTATACGAGCAGCATCCATCTCCGGCATTCCAATAAAAATAGCACCGTAGGAAAACTCCTGTCCTATTTTTTCTATACGAACAATTTCCAAAAAAGCATGCAGTACTTCCTGTGTCCAAATTCTAAGGTAAGATTCATAAACTGCACCAATTTCCAAAGCACGGTTACTTGTAAATCCGACTCCGGTCTTGGATACATCCTGAATTTCTATTTGCATTTCTTCTGCGCTATTACCATCCAGTCTCTTGATAATCAGCTTTGATGGGAGTTCTCTACGATTATTTCTTCTTCTTTCTTCCATGTTAACCAACCTCCGTATAGGTACATTACAAGTAACATAAGCTTTGCATTTATCATAAACTATCAGCCATTTTTTGTAAAGTCATCTGTAAAAAAGCAGGCGTCTCCAAAAGAGAAAAACCGATACTTTTCTTTGATTGCCTCTGCGTAAGCCGCTAGTACGTGTTCTCTGCCCGCCAAAGCACTTACCAACATCACTAAGGTAGATTCCGGCAAATGAAAATTGGTAATCAGACAATCCAATACTTTGAATTGATAGCCGGGATAAATAAATATTTCTGTATTTTGGCAGTCAGCCTGCACAATCCCATTTTCATCAGCAGCACTTTCCACCGTACGACAGCTGGTTGTTCCCACACAAATAACTCTATGGCCACTTTTCTTGGTTTCATTAATTAATGCAGCTGCCTCTTCTGTTACCTGATAGTATTCCGAATGCATATGGTGCTCTAATATGCGATCAACCTTTACAGGTCTAAATGTTCCAAGTCCCACATGAAGTGTTACATAGGCGATTCTTACCCCTTTGTCTTCTATTTGACGAAGTAATTCCTGTGTAAAATGCAAACCTGCTGTGGGGGCTGCTGCAGAGCCGTCATACTTGGCATATACTGTCTGATAGCGGTTCTTGTCCTGCAATTTATGCGTAATATAAGGAGGCAAAGGCATTTCACCAAGCTTATCCAGAACTTCCTCAAAAATTCCTTCATAATCAAAACGAACCAGTCGGTTCCCTTCCTCTACCACATCCAAAACTTCAGCATGCAGCAATCCGTCACCGAACGATACTCTGGCACCAGGACGTAGCTTTTTCCCCGGTTTAACAAGGGTTTCCCACACATCCTTTTCTTTTCGCTTTAAGAGCAGCACTTCTACAGCCGCTCCGGTATCTGCTTTCACTCCTAAAAGACGAGCCGGAATGACTTTGGTATTATTAAGTACCAAACAGTCTCCTGGATATAGATAATCTATAATATCCCGAAAGACTTCATGCTTGGTTTTACCTGTGTTTTTATTGACCATTAGCAACCTTGAGGAAGAACGGTCTTCCAGTGGGTCCTGAGCAATTAACTCCTGCGGCAATTCAAAGTAAAAGTCAGAAGTCTTTAATGATGCCACCCCACTTTTTGTTTCATTTGTCTGCATTAAAGATTTGCTCCTTTTAAGAAAGCGATATAGCCACGTTTGGTTTCATAAACATCTGCCTTACTGGTTGCTTCCCAAGGTGCATGCATATTCAGAACTGCCACACCACTGTCAATTACATTCATTCCATACAAAGCAGAAATATAAGCAATTGTTCCGCCGCCGCCTAAATCCACTTTTCCGATTTCTCCCGTTTGGAAATTAATTTTTTCCTTCTCAAAAATCTGGCGGATATGTGCAAGATACTCTGCATTTGCATCATTGGAGCCTGATTTTCCTCTGGCGCCGGTGTATTTCACAATCACCATACCGGAACCCAGATATGCCACATTTTTCTTTTCAAAAGAGGATGCATAAGTGGGATCAAAAGCACTGCTGACATCAGAAGATAACATACAGGAAGCTGTCAGACACCTTCTTAAATTCAGTTCTGAATACTCTCCTGTTAAATTCATCACTTCTGCTACCACATTCTCAAAGAATCGAGACTGCATTCCGGTAGCGCCTACGCTTCCGATTTCTTCCTTATCTACCAGTAAACAACAAGCGGTTCTGTCTGTCTTCTCCACTTCCAACATTGCTTTCAATGAAGTAAACGCACAAACTCTGTCATCCTGTCCATAAGATAAAATCATACTGCGATCCAGGCCTGCTTCTCTGGCTCTGCCTGCCGGTACAACCTCAAGTTCTGCAGAAAGGAAATCTTCCTCTTCTATGTCATAATTCTTTTTCAGAATATCCAGCATGCCCTGTTTTACTGCATCTTTAGCCTTTTCAGGTTCTTTGGTTTTATCATTATCTTTATCTTTTGATTTCTCATTGGAAATTAGAATCGGTTTGCTGCCAATAATAATATCCAGTGCTTCTCCTTCAATCACCTTGGAGGCCTTCTTATCCATCTGTTCCTGTGCAATATGAATCAACAGGTCAGAGATGAAGAATACTGGGTCATCTTCATTTTCACCAATATTAATCTCCACTGTGGTACCGTCTTTTTTCACAACTACACCATGAAGTGCAAGCGGAATGGTTACCCACTGATATTTCTTCACCCCACCATAATAGTGAGTATCCAGATATGCAAAGCCGCCGTCCTCATAAAGAGGATTCTGTTTCACATCCAGTCTGGGAGAATCAATATGTGCACCTAAGATATTCATGCCCTCTGCCATTGGCTTATCACCAATACGGAACATGGCAACTGCCTTATTCATGCAGACTGCATATACCTTGTCGCCGGTCTTTAAGGTCTCACCCTTTTTAATCAGCTCCTGTAATTCCTTATAACTCTCTTTTTCGATTGCATTTACAATATAGTCAACACACTCGCGTTCTGTCTTTCCTTCGCTTAAAAAGTCCATGTATTCAGTGGCAAAGGCATCCACTTCTTTTAACTGTTTACTACTATAGGTTTCCCATGTGTTTTTTCTGTCCATTCAATAACCTCCTTTTTCGCCAAGCAACTGTCAGCTCTTCATTTTTACACCAATTGTTTCCAGATTAGCCAATATATCATCGATACTCTTTTGTACTTCTTCGCCTGTCAGGGTTCTGTCATCCAGTCCAAAGGAGAAACGTACTGTAATACTCTTGACTGCTTCTGCATCATAGATATCAATAACGGATACCTCTTTTAAATGCTTCTTCAGTAGCTTCGCCCAGCAGCTTGAAATATCATCGAATCGAACACCTTCTGGAAGCAGTAAAGAAAGGTCATATTCCACTGTCGGGAATCTGGAAGGTTCTGCAAAATGCAAAGCATCTGCTGAAATTGCCAGCAATGCATCCATATCGATTTCAATGCAAACTACTGCACCATTCTTACTTATCTTTCCAAGTGTCTTAGGATGTAACGTATTTAAGATACCAATTGTTGTACCATCTACAGAAATTGCTGCTGTATTCTTCGGATGTTGCCAGATATGCTCAGGCTCTACCTTGGTATATGCTGCCTTCTTGTGCTTTAACTGATTCACTATGGTATTGATAAGTTGAACCGCTTTGATATAAAGTGCTTTTTCGCCTGTTTCCTTGCTGTAAAAAGCAATACCCAGCATACGACGCTCATTGGCAGTCTCATCTGCTCTCACACCGGAAACAATACGTCCGATTTCAAAAACCCCAAAAGAGGGTGCATAATTACGATTGTTGTAAATCAAAGGTAAGAAACTTTGCATCATAGAGGTTCTTAAGAAGCCATTTTCATCTGCATTTCCTAGTATACGCACATTATCCTCAGGTGTCAGTCCGATATCACGAAGTGCATCGGGATCACACCAAACTCTGGTATGCACTTCGTTCATGGTATATGCCTTCACTAAAATATCCTTAATTAAATTTTCTTCCTTACGACGCTCACTGGTCTTAGCAGGCAGCAAGGGTGCCAAGGTTGTTTTAATTGCAAAATTATCATATCCGTAAATTCTGGTGATTTCTTCGATAATATCAGCTTTCATGCTGACATCTTTTGTAGCTCTCCAACTTGGAACAGAAGTTACAAACTCTTCTCCAGTCTGAACAGTTGGGAAACCAAGCTGCTCTAAGGTAAGCTTAATGCGGTCACAGGAAATATCAATACCTGTATATCTGTCCACAAAATGCTTATCGAAACGAACAGTCAATTCAGGATATTTATAAACATAAACATCTGAAATCTTACTAACTGCCTGACAACCAGGGTCTGCATCTTTTAATAATTTCATAAAACGTTTCACAGCAAGCATCGTCATTTCAGGGTCCAGTGTTTTCTCGTAACGTGCAGATGCATCGGTACGCAGTGCCAGTCTGGAAGCTGATTTTCTAATGCTGACACCATCAAAGTTAGCGGACTCCAATACAACAGAATTGGTGTCATCTGTAATTTCACTGTCCAGACCACCCATGATACCTGCAATGGCAACAGGTGTCTTATCATTATAAATCATCAATGTGTCCGGCGTAATCTCACGTTCATTACCATCCAATGTGGTAAATGAAAATGTTTCATCCGGTGTTCCAACTACGATTTTTTCTATCTTAGTTCCGTCAAATGCATGCATGGGCTGACCCAGTTCCAGCATCAGATAGTTGGTCAAATCTGCAAGTAGATTAATTGCTCTTGTTCCGCAGTAATACAAACGAATTTTCATCTCCATAGGACTGACTTTTCTGGTTACATTCTCAATCCGCACACTGGTATAACGATATGCCAGTTCTTGATTTGTAATCGTAATATCCACTTCCGCATCGCCTGTATAATCATTTTCCATAATCGGAAGCTCTTTAATATGCTGATTGGTCAGAGCTGCAAATTCACGGGCCATACCATAATGTCCCCATAAGTCAGGTCTGTTAGTCAAAGACTTATTATCTACTTCGAAAATAAGGTCTTCAATGGGGAAGATTTCCTTTAAATCTGTTCCGTTTACTAAATTTGAATCCAATTCCATAATACCGTCATGATTATCAGAAATACCAATTTCCTTTTCAGAACAGCACATACCGTTGGACTCACAGCCACGGAGCTTGGTAGATTTGATTTTCATCTCTCCTACCTGTCCGCCCAGCTTACAAAAAGCAGTCTTGATTCCAGCTCTGGCATTGGGTGCACCACATACTACATCATAAACCTGATCTCCAGCATCTACTTTTAATAAATGAAGATGATCTGAATCCGGATGATTTTCACAGGAAAGGATTTCACCTACTACTACATCTTTAATATCCTTACCTTTGTATTCAATTCCTTCCACCTCTGCTGTGGATAGTGTAAATCTGTGTATCAGTTTTTCAAGGTCCTGACCATCTAAATTCACGAAATCCTTGAGCCAATTCATCGATACAAACACGTCTTCTACCTCCTTATTTGCTTACAAACTGGGACAATACATTTAAATCGCCCTCATTAAATTGACGAATGTCTTTGATTCCATATTTCATCATTGCCAGTCTGGTTAATCCAAGACCAAACGCAAATCCTGTATATTTGTCCGGTTCTTCCTCTGTATTAATTCCGCCATATTTCAGTACATTGGGATGAATCATACCACAGGGACAAAGCTCCAACCATCCTGAATGTTTACAAGACGGACAGCCATCCCCACCGCAAATCAAACACTGAATATCAAGTTCAAATCCCGGCTCCACGAAAGGGAAAAATCCGGGGCGTAGACGAACCGTAATATCTCTTTCAAATACCTGAGACAACATAGTCTTCATGAAATAAATCAAATTTGAAATAGAAATATCTTTATCAATCATAATACCTTCCATTTGGAAAAAGGTGTTATCATGACTTGCGTCAATTGCTTCGTTTCTAAAGCATCTACCTGGGAAAACGGCTCTGATTGGACGGCCTTCTTCTTTTAATGCCTTACCATATTTACGCATAATGGTATTTTGTGCTGCGGAAGTATGGCTTTTAAGAAGCTGATTGGGTGTTGATAAATAATAGGTATCCTGCATGTCTCTGGCGGGATGAAACTTGGGAATATTCAAAGCTTCAAAACAATTATAATCATCTACGATTTCATTATAGTCTTCTACATCGAAGCCCATAGATTCAAATATGTCCTCCAGTTCACGCTGAACTAGGGTAATGGGATGATAAGAACCACAGGTATTTTCAGTTGGAAGGGACTCATCATATGCTTCTGTGGTATTGATTAATTTTGCTTCTGCTTGACTTGCTATTTCCTCTTTCTTGGCTTCAAATCTGGAAGTGACCTCCTGTTTAAAGGTATTAATCATTTGACCAGCTTCCTTCTTGTGTTCGTTGGGAATTTTACCAAGTTCTTTCATTAATTCTGAAATAGAACCTTTTTTGCTCATAAAATCCAATCTCAGTTCTTCAAGAGCTGGTAAATCTTTTACTTCTGTAAGCTTGGCTTCAAATTGTTCTTTTAACTGCTGAATCTTGTCTTTCATTATAATCCTCACTCTCCTTTTTTCTCGTACAACTAAAAAGTCCCCTGCATGTTCACATGCAAGGGACGAATATACTCCGCGGTACCACCCAAGTTCCTGTCTACGACAGACTCTTTACTCACTTAACGCGTGTTACGTTCAGGCCTACTTACATTTGATTCCTATTTTAATAGGATAACCATCTGTTTCTGTCTGAAAGCTCTGGTGGGAAATTCACAACATTATCTGAACTGAAGGAAGCTTTCAGCCGGTGGCTTCCTCTCTCTGCCAGAAGATAATTTGCTACTGTACACCTTCACAGCCTTTATATTATCTGACTTTCTCAACTGCCTTTTGTCTTTACTTCTTGACTTTTCTTTATTCTAGTCTGTCTTTTTGCTCTTGTCAAGGATTTTAGTTATTCTATCTGCTTTTGTAAACTTTTTGCAAAATAGCGATTCAGATAGGCACCAATTAAAATCAAATACATGCCACCGTACAACCATAACAATAAAATGATAATGGTTGTCAAACTGCCATAGGTACCAAATCCATTAAAGCGATCAATGTATACTGAGAAGGCTAAAGTCAGTACGCTCCACCCCACCGCTGCAAATCCTGCACCGGGAAGCTGCTTTTTAAACTTCATTTTTTTTCCGGGAATATACGCATAAATCAATGCCAATATAATCGTCATAACGATCCACATAAAGGGGGTTCTTACATAAATTAGTAAATCCACCAGATAGATTGTCTGTGGAATTACTTTTTCTATCATATCTATCAAAACATTGCCAAAAACCATAACCAGCAGTGAAAGAAGAATTGCAATTAATAATAAAATAGTATATAAACTGGCTGCCAAACGCAGGACAAAATAGTTTCTGTCTTCTTCAACATCATTGATAATATTCAGTCCTCTAATTAAGGACAAAACGCCTTTTCCTGCTGACCATAAGGTACCGATAATCGTAATTGAAATGATACCCAATGATTTATCATAAATCTCCGCAATAATACTGATCATAATGGGTTCCATACTGTCCGGAAACAGTAAAACAGCCGCATTCATTAAATTAGCTTCCGTCAGTGGCGTGTAGGGAATCACCGCACAAAGTAACATGAGTATGGGAATCAATGACAGGAACAAAAAGAAAGCTGTGCCTGCAGCCAATGCATTGATATTTTTCTTACTTATTTGTTCTCCAAAATCTATGCATTTCTGTATAAAACGTTTTAG
This sequence comes from uncultured Lachnospiraceae bacterium, assembly GCA_964571145.1. Taxonomy (GTDB): domain Bacteria; phylum Bacillota; class Clostridia; order Lachnospirales; family Lachnospiraceae; genus Suilimivivens. The sequence continues at coordinate 41,894 of CAZNAP010000009.1, forward strand.
CATGCTCTGTTATACCATTGCCTTCCTGCTTCATCAGTAAAGCTTCTGCACCTGACAATCCTCAAAGAAAAACAAGAGAATTTCTTCACAGTTTTTATTGTTCAGACCCATTGCTCGGGCTCCGTTTTGGGACATACCGGCTCCATGACCATATCCACCACCAATTAATTTATATCCTATCATATTTTTTCCCAAATTTATAGGTTCAATTACTAAATATGTGCTAGGTAATAACGTTCCATTTGTAACTTCTGTTCCATCCTGTCTGATGACTTCTCCACCTTGATTCAATATGGCTCTGATATTATATTCCGATATCACCTTATAAATACCCTGATTCGTTACGATTAATAATTCATCCATGACCCCGCCCGCTCTTCTTTTCAGGCACTTAAGTTCATGGATTTTTTTAAATTTTATAGGTTTGATCGACTCAAAAGACTTCGCATCCTCTTCCGGCTCATCATTTCCTGTATAAGTCAGTATTTTTTCCGGAGTCGCTTGAAATCTTGCTAATAAACTTTCATATAATCTATTGTAATCAATTTCATCTACTTCATAAGTCCATCGATACCAGAGTTCCTCCTTCTCATATGCGCTCTCATCTGTGGAGGTTATATATTCTTCAAAATTCTCTTCCTTCATCAATTCTGCCGCACCTTCAAACGAGTCACTTTCCGATGTTTCATCTGTACATATATGTCTTGCCTTTATAAATGGCGTTTCTGCCTGTCTCTTGGCATTCCACAGACCTGCATCAGAACCATATCCACATGATGTGGAATAATAATAGGTATCGGCAGGGTTTTCCTCATACAGCAAAAGCATGCCGGTTGTCTCACAAACAGCTTTGGTCGAATTTACATTTTCTTTTATATTATTATAGACCTGAAAGCTGACACTATCATCCACATGTGCACCCAGTTCACCATATCCCGGGTGCTGCAAATAGCGATATGCGTATGTTCTGGCACAAATAGCTTGTGCCTTTAATGATTCAGTCGGATAGGATGCGGGCATTTCGCTTGGTACAACAGAATATAAGTACTCCTCTAATAATAGTTCATTAATCAATGCCAATCCGTGCTCTGTTTCTATAATCTCCAGTTGTCCTCTATAAGACGGTGTACCCTGATTTCGTTCTATAGAAGGTACTTGTATCTTCCCTGTATTCAGATTGGTTTTCAGTTCAATTCGAGCCCCGTCTAAATAGTCGCATCCCGCTGTAATAGTCAGGGTCTCATTAGGTGCAATGATTCCTTCTTGGCGCTGTCCATACTCGCCATAACTAATTGTCATTTCTTCCTGACTGGATAATTTGATTTCTTCATGATATGGGCTGGCAAATCCACTGTTTTTGATAACTACGCGAATGTTTTCCATTGCTTCTTTTCTGGATATTAAGAAAGCGCATATCTTCCCATCTTCTAAAATGAAATCTGTATACTCATATCCAATTGCTAATTCCTGCAACTCTGCCATTCGCATTTCTTCAAATATTTGATATCCACTGCATTTATCGCTAAATTCATAGCTTCCTTTGCCTTCTATCTCCAGTTTTTTGTCTGAAACACTTAATAGCTTGCCACTTATTTTCTCTGTTTTCGGTTTTATGTTCAAGATTTTGCCTGCTCTAAAGCTGATATCACAAATATGTCCGGTTAAATCTATCGTTTCCGCTTGTGTTTGTATGTATTCATAGTTCATTTCTCGGCCTTTATAAAATATAAAAAGGTGATTCTCACTCTGTTCCATTATGTATGCATTCGTAATGACCCAAGTAACTTGCTGTACCTTTGCCTCTTCTATTCTTACCTGCTCGCCTGTCGGCTGTTTCTTCTGTAATTTATTTTCATCTGTATCAATCAGCCATACTAATAAAACCGTCAATATCAGTATAGCCACTAATTTTAAAATAATTCTGACTTTGGTTCTCAGTTCTTGATTCATAGTCTATTTCTGCCCTCACATAATCCCACAAGAAAGAAAAAGCAGCCTTAATCGGGCTGCTTTTTCTTTTGTATGTTCCCCAAAATGCCGGTTCTTGTCTTTTGACTCCTAGCCAAGCTAGGTGGGTAACCGCAATCACGCTTTTGACTTCCCTTCCAATCCTTCCGAAGAAGTGAGGGCTTGACAGCCACTTGACAATATAGGAATCCCGTTTAAAGTATCTGTAGGTTCAAAACAACAAGAATTATCGTACATTTCAGGTTAATTATATTATATCCAATTTGGTTCTAAAATACAACTGGAAATGTGTGTCTCTGTCCTACAAAAAGCAGGTGTGCATTAATGCACACCTGCTCTCCCTTTAATTCATTAGTTATTTTAATATTTTAATTAGCAAACTAATTAGCTTAATGCTTTAACTAATTTTTCTACTGCTGCAAGTGCTTCATCAGGAAGTTTATCATAACCTTCCTTCTTAGATGCGAAGCCCTTAACTGCATCTACACGGTTCTGCATAGCATTCTTCAATGCAGCCTTATAATCAGCATCATTTAAATCAGGAGTAAAGCCTTCCCAATCCATGATTTCGATATCTTCGAAGTTGCCCCACTGCTTAAAGGATGCTTTCTTCTCAACAATTGTTTCCAAAATGCCAAGTGTATCAGCCGGTTTAACCTTCTTGCCCATGAAATCACCAGTATTGATGATGTAGCAATCTACGTTCTTCTCTT
>CAZNAP010000010.1:0-42568 GCA_964571145.1 uncultured Lachnospiraceae bacterium
GACATGAACCCAGCAAGAGCTTGAATCCTGATGAATGTGTTGCACTTGGTGCTTCTATTCAGGGTGGTAAGCTGGCAGGTGATGCAGGTGCAGGTGAAATCCTTCTTCTGGATGTTACACCATTGTCACTTTCTATCGAAACCATGGGTGGAAACGCAACCAGATTAATTGAAAGAAATACAACTATTCCTACTAAGAAGGCACAGGTATTCTCAACAGCAGCAGATAATCAGACAGCAGTTGATATTAACGTACTTCAGGGTGAAAGACAGTTTGCAAAAGACAACAAGTCCCTTGGACAATTCAGACTGGATGGTATTCCTCCGGCAATGAGAGGGGTTCCGCAGATTGAAGTTACCTTCGATATCGATGCAAACGGTATTGTAAATGTATCCGCTAAGGATTTGGGAACAGGCAAAGAACAACACATTACTATTACAGCAGGTTCTAACATGTCTGATGATGATATTGATAAAGCAGTTAAAGAAGCAGCTGAATTCGAAGCACAGGATAAGAAGAGAAAAGAAGCAATTGATACCAGAAATGAAGCTGATTCCTTCGTATTCCAGACAGAAAAAGCATTAACTGAAGTTGGTGATAAGATTGATGCTTCAGAAAAGGCAACTGTAGAAGCAGACGTACAGGCAGTTAAAGATATTCTTGAAAGAACCAAAGATCAGGAATTATCCGATTCTGATATCGATGAATTAAAAGCAGCTAAAGAAAAACTGACCAACAGTGCACAGGCATTATTTACCAAGATGTATGAGAACATGCAGCAGGCAGGCGGTCAGGCAGGCCCTGATATGGGTGCTGGTGCAGGTCCTGATATGGGTCAGGGTGCAGGTCCGGCAGATGATGTAGTTGACGGAGACTACAGAGAAGTATAAGATAGATAAGGAATAAAAATATTTAACAACTACGGCGGGATGTGTATGAACTTACGCATCTCGCTATAGAAGTGTTTAGACATAGTATTACAGGCATGGCTTTTGGCTGTTCCTGGGATATGCGGGAGGAAAGACAATGGCAGAACAAAAACGCGACTATTATGAGGTGCTTGGAATTGACAAGAGCGCAGATGATGCCGCAATTAAAAAAGCATATAGGGTCCTTGCCAAGAAATATCATCCTGATATGAATCCGGGGGATGCGGAAGCGGAGAAAAAGTTTAAAGAAGCTTCTGAAGCTTATGCAATTTTAAGTGACCCGGAAAAGAAAAAACAGTATGATCAGTTTGGCCATGCAGCCTTTGAAGGCGGAGCAGGCGGTTTTGGCGGTTTTGATTTTAACGGTGCGGACTTCAGTGATATTTTTGGCGATATTTTCAGTGACTTTTTCGGTGGCGGACGCAGAGGCGGACGTGGTAACAATGGTCCCATGAAGGGTTCCAATATCAGAACCAGTGTCAGAATTACCTTTGAGGAAGCAGTTTTTGGTGTTGAGAAGGAAATTGAACTGACTCTTAAGGATGATTGTAAGACTTGCCATGGTTCAGGTGCTAAACCGGGAACCAGCCCCGAAACCTGCCAGAAGTGTGGTGGCAAGGGACAGGTGGTCTTTACCCAGCAATCCTTCTTCGGAACGGTACGAAACGTACAGACTTGTCCGGAATGTAGCGGAACTGGCAAGGTGATTAAAGAAAAGTGTGATGATTGTCATGGCACCGGCTTTATTGCCAGCCGTAAGAAAATACAAGTATCGATTCCTGCCGGTATTGATAACGGACAGAGTGTTCGGATCAGAGACAAAGGCGAGCCGGGAACGAACGGTGGTCCCAGAGGCGATTTACTGGTAGAGGTAATTGTAGGACGTCATCCGATTTTCCAAAGACAGGACTATAATATTTATTCTACCGTACCGATTACGTTTGCACTTGCTGCTCTTGGCGGCGATGTAGTGGTAGACACCGTAGATGGCAAAGTTCTCTATGAAGTAAAACCCGGAACGCAGACGGATACCAAGGTTCGCTTAAAAGGAAAAGGTGTTCCTTCCCTACGAAACAAAGAGGTACGCGGCGATCATTATGTGACATTGGTTGTACAGACTCCGGAGAAACTTTCGCATGATGCTAAGGAATTACTCAAACAATTTGATGCACTGACAGGCGACAGCTTGAATGCCGCACAAGGTGTAGCAGAAGATACGACTGATTCCAAAGATGCAAAGAAGAAAAAATTCTGGAAATAAATAAAACGAAGGGAAGAAAGGCTATGCCAGTCTTCCCTTTTTGGTCTGCGCGCCATGGGCGCGCTCTAATGGGTGAAATATGACGAAACGATTACAGTCCATTTTGGATGCACTGGATGCACAATACGGAAAAGAAATTATGTGTTCTCTGACCTATGAAGAACCATGGCAGCTTTTGATTGCCACTATTTTAAGTGCCCAATGTACAGATGCAAGGGTGAATGTGGTAACCAAAGACCTGTTTGTTAAATATCCGGGTGTTCAGGCTTTTGCAGAAGCAGATTTGAAGGAATTGGAAAAGGATATTCATTCTACCGGTTTCTATCATAATAAAGCCAAGAATATCATTGCCTGTTGTCAGGATTTGCAGCTAAAGTTTAACGGGGAAATTCCACGCTCTCTGGAGGAACTGACGTCTTTAGCAGGCGTTGGCAGGAAAACTGCTAATGTGATTCGCGGGAATATTTATCACGAGCCCAGCATTGTAGTTGATACTCATATCAAAAGAATTTCTAAGAAATTGGGGATTACCAAAGAGGACGATCCGACTAAAGTGGAAATGGATTTGATGAAAAAGCTTCCCAAAGAACGTTGGATACTATGGAATATGCAGCTGATTACCTTGGGACGTGAGATTTGCAAAGCCCCTACGCCAGACTGCGAAAGGTGTTTCCTGCAGGCGGACTGCCCTTCTTATAGCGCCAGAACCAAACAAAAATCAGTAGATAAAAGAGAAAAAGCGAGAAAGAGAGAGTCTCAGAATGATAGGTGATTTTACAGCCATTGACATAGAAACCACCGGACTTGATCCTAAAACAGATAAAATCATAGAAATAGGTGCTATTAAAGTAAGAAATGGGCAAATAGAGGAAGAATTTGAAAGCCTTGTTTCGCCCGGCAGATGTTTGGAGGAAGTCATTGTACAGCTTACCGGTATTAATGAGGAGATGCTGAGAGATGCGCCTATGCCCGCAGAGGTTATTCCGAAGCTGATTGAATTTGTGGGTGAAGATGTTATTCTGGGACACAGCGTGTTGTTTGATTATTCTTTTCTGAAAAGGGCAGCGGTTAATTTGGGATTAAAAGTGAGAGAACAGGCTCTTGGAATTGATACGCTTAAAATTGCCAGACATTTTTTGCCCAATCTGGAAAGCAGAAGCCTTCCCTTTTTATGCAACTATTATCAGATTCCATTAAAAGCGCATCGTGCATCGGAAGATGCCAGGGCTACTGCAATACTTTATCAAAAGCTGGTTGAGAATTTTGGGGATGAAAAATGGTTTGCACCTTATCCGTTAAAGTATGAGGTGAAACGGGAAGCCCCTGCCAGTGAGAAACAAAAAGAAAAGTTATATAATCTGGTACAGAAGCATAAACTGGTAGTAGACTATGATATAGACAGGCTGACCCGCAATGAAGCCAGCCGATATACAGACAAAATTATTCTGAAATATGGGCGGCTGTAGTAAAATTCTCCAACATGGCAAGAATCGGTTTTTTCATAACAGAGTTGAGAGTTTCGGCTATTTGAACCAGCTCCTGTATGCGCTCGGGAGTCCCGTTCTTTTGATAAATGGTAGCCAGTAGCCGATAAGAGGCACTGATATCGGTGTGTGTATCCATGGCAAAGGTCAAAATAGTACCGGCTTCCTGTACATAATCTTTGGCATATAAAGCAGCAGCCCAGTTCTGAAGTGTGCGAACCAGCATCGTATAGCTTTGGTCATAATTAGACAGAAGGTCTATGTTAGGAGCACCATACTGAAGTTTTAACTCTGTATTGCTAATGCCTGTAAGGTTTACAATGGGAGAAGCCGATAAATCCCTTAGGGTTTGATGATACTCAGATATTTCAGAATCATCCGATAAAAGGTCCATAGGGAGCGTCTCAAAAGGAATGTGAATATAGTTTAGGGAATCCAGAGGTTTCCGGCGTGTTTTATTAGCTGCCGCTTCTTGTTCCCAGAAACTTTGTGTAATTTTTGCATCTTTATTACGGCGTTTGTGAATCTCATATCCCAACCAGATACAGAAAACGATAAAACTTGCAAAAAAGGGGTATTTCATATATAATATCCTTTCAAAGATAGGTAACAGGAGGTTTTCTCATGTTTAATTTTCAAAATAAAAAGAACAGAAGAGTGGTATCAGGTATTATCATTTTATTGCTTGTACTTGCTATGATTATTCCAACTATAGCATCTTTTTTTATTTAAATCAATTGTCTAGCTGATAGAGTTATTGCAGCGAAAGCTGCTGGGGAGAAAGGCTTGGATATTATTATGAAAAAGTTTTGGAAGGAATTAACAGGCCTTCTGTTTGTGTTTATAGTATGCTTCTTTTGCAGTATACAGGTGCAGGCACAGGAAGAACAAAAAATATTACCGGGTATTTACGTAGAGGATATGTCTCTGGAAGGCATGACTGCTACAGAAGCCAAGGAAATGATAGACGAATATGTGACCGGATTGTGTGGCAAATCCTTAACATTAATTGCTGTAAATGGAAATGAAATACATATCACTCCTGTTGATATAGGCTTTCATTGGAGTAATAAAAATATAGTAGATGAAGCAGCACAATTGGGGCAATCTGGCAATATTGTGCAACGTTATAAAGCTTTCAAAGACTTACAACATACCAATCAAGTATATGTGCTTGAATTTGGCGTAGACCAAGAGTTGGTGAAGCATGTTTTGGTGGATCAGTGTGCTGTTTATAACCAAGAGGCCAAAGATGCTACTTTAAGCAGAGTTGACGATGCTTTTGTGATTAATCCGGGAGTAGCTGGCTCCATTGTGGATGAAGCAGCTTCCACAGAGCTGCTCTGTAATTATATAACGACGACTTGGTCACGTGAAGATGATACATTGGAACTGGTTATAGTGGAAGACAGTCCGCGAGGTTCTGATGAGGAGCTGGCTAAGGTGCAGAATATACTGGGTAGTTTCACCACCAGTTTCAGCACATCGGGATCATCCAGAAGTGCAAATGTACGCAATGGATGTGCTCTGATTAACGGTATCACGCTATATCCTGGAGATGAGTTTTCTACTTATTCTGCAGTTTCGCCCTTTTCAGAAGCAAATGGTTATTACATGGCGGGTTCCTATGTGAACGGGCAGGTAGTGGACAGTCTGGGCGGCGGTATCTGCCAGGTATCCACGACACTTTACAATGCGGTTCTTTTATCGGAGCTGGAAGTAACGGAGCGACATAATCATTCCATGATTGTCTCTTATGTTGACCCATCAGCTGATGCTGCGATTGCAGAATCTTCCGGAAAAGACTTTAAATTCAAAAATAACACGGAAGCACCTATTTATATAGAAGGATATACCACAGATAATAAACAGATTGTGTTTAATATCTATGGATTGGAAACCAGATCAGCCGGTAGAGTGGTAAGCTTTAAGAGTGAGGTTATCAGCCAGACTTATCCGGATACAGAAGTGATTTATACAGATCCTGCTTTGCCGGTAGGAGTTGTGAATGTGCAATCAGCTCATATTGGATACAAAGCAAATCTATGGAAAATTGTAACAGAAAATGACGTTGAGATTAGCAGAGAAATGATTAATTCCAGCGTTTATAAAATGGCTCCAAGAACCGCAACAGTAGGGGTTGCAACTGAGGATCCCAATGTTTTGAATGTCATTATGGAAGCTGTAGCTACCAATAGCATTGATCATGTAAAAGAAGTTGCAGCAGGATATGCTGCCGCCGCCGCGCCTCCCGCTACCGAACCACCGGCAGAAAATCCGGCACCTTAGAGTGCCAAGAAGAGGGCAGCTATGAAAAAAGGACAGATATCGGAAAGCGTATTCAAGCGTTCCGTGTTAAGACAGATTAAAACACATAGAGACGAAGTAATCAAAGGTGCAGGTGTAGGAGAAGACTGCGCCTTTTTAGCATGGAAAAAAAGTAGCAAGCATGCTATTATAGATAATGACGTAGCAAATACTTATACAGGAGTGTCATCGCAGACAGTAGCGCTTCCCATTCGGAACGCGGCTTATCTGGCAGCCATGGCAGCTGCCAATAGCTTAGCGGCTTCCGGAGGCCAACCGGTGGCGATGCAGGCATCAATTGTATTACCGGTGAATGCGGAAGAAGCATTATTAAAGGAATTGACAGGCCAGCTGGAGAAAAGCTGCGAACAGTGCCATGCAGAGCTTGCCGGAGTAGAAGTACAGGTATGTGATACGGTTACGGCACCGGTGATTACAGTGACAGCACTGGGAGAAGTGCAGGTACCGGGAGAAGTGACGGCATTAGAAGATGTGTCGGCACCAAACAATAAAGAACAAACAGTAGCAGAGATGGACTTAGTTGTTACCAAATGGATTGGACTGGAAGGAACTTCGATTATAGCCCATGCGAAAGAAGCGGAACTTGCCACACGTTATCCGATGCATTTGATTCATGCGGCACAGGGTTTTGAAAGACTGATATCCGTAGCACTTGAGGCGGCACTGGCCATGAGATCCGACGTTTGCAGATTGTATGCGATTCGTAACGGCGGTATTTTTGGCGCATTATGGGAAATTTCCCGTCTGCTGGGCGTTGGACTATCCATAGATTTATTAAAAATTCCGGTGAAACAGGAAACCATAGAGGTATGTGAGTTTTTTGATGTAAACCCCTATGTACTCTTATCCGGAGGGTCACTTTTAATCGTGACACCGGACGGAGAAACACTGGTCAAGGAATTAGAAGAAGCAGGAATTCCTGCAGCTGTAATTGGTCAGACCAATAACAGCAACGACAAAGTAGTAACTAACCGGGAGGAGGTTCGCTATTTGGAACCGACACAACCGGATGAAATAATGAAACTATCATTCAATTAGGAGGACTATGATGAGAGAACAAATTTTAGCGATTATTGAGAAGAACAGTCGTATTGATATTAAGGAGCTGGCGGTTATTTTGGGCGCCGAAGAGATAGAAGTCGCGAACGCGCTGAAGGAAATGGAAGAAAGTGGAATCATCTGTGGATATCACACGATGATTGATTGGGAAAAGACAGATATTGAGAAAGTAACCGCTTTAATCGAAGTGAGAATTACACCTCAAAGAGGGCAGGGCTATGACAATATTGCCGAAAGAATTTACAAGTATCCTGAAGTAAACAGCGTATACTTGATTTCTGGTGGTTATGATTTATTGGTCACTTTAGACGGAAAATCCTTAAAAGCAGTTTCCAGTTTTGTTTCCGATAAGCTGTCCACATTGGACGGTGTATTAAGCACAGCCACTCACTTCATTTTGAAGAAGTATAAAGATCACGGAACCATATTGACTAAAAATTACGAAGATACAAGGGAGAAGATAACACCATGAGAAATCCGTTAGGAGATAAAATAGTTCATATTAAGCCGTCAGGCATTAGAAAATTTTTTGATATTGTAAGTGAAATGGAAGATGCAATTTCGTTGGGCGTGGGGGAACCGGATTTCGATACTCCCTGGCATATCAGAGACGAAGGCATTTATTCACTGGAAAAAGGACGTACTTTTTATACTTCCAACTCCGGTCTGAAAGAACTGAGAGTGGAAATATGCAATTATATCAAGAGGACACAGGGCATATCCTATGATCCGAATCATGAAGTAATTGTAACCGTTGGTGGTTCAGAAGCAATTGATATTGCTCTGCGTGCCATGGTTGATCCGGGTGATGAAGTATTGATTCCCCAGCCCAGCTATGTATCCTATGAACCCTGTGCAATTCTGGCAGATGCTACACCGGTGATTATCGAGTTAAAAGCTGAAAATGAATTCCGTCTGACTGCACAAGAGCTGCGTGATGCAATTACAGACAAGACAAAAATACTTATATTGCCTTTTCCTAATAATCCTACAGGCGCCATTATGGAGCAGAAGGATTTGGAAGAAATCGCTGAGATTATCATTGAAAAAGACCTGTTTGTCATTTCCGATGAAATCTATGCTGAACTGACCTATAAGGAAAAGCATGTATCCATTATTTCCTTGCCGGGAATGAGAGAAAGAACTGTTTTAATCAACGGTTTCTCCAAGGCATATGCAATGACCGGCTGGAGACTTGGTTATGCTTGTGCACCACAGGTGATTATGGAACAGATGATTAAGATTCATCAGTTTGCCATTATGTGTGCCCCTACCACCAGCCAGTATGCAGCAGTAGAGGCTATCCGTAATGGAGATGCAGATGTTGATCAAATGCGCGAATCCTATAATCAGCGCAGAAGATTTTTAATGCATGCCTTTAAGGAAATGAAACTGGAATGCTTTGAACCCTATGGTGCTTTTTATGTATTTCCCTGTATCAAGGAATTTGGCATGACCAGTGAGGAATTTGCCAACCGCCTACTGCAGGAGGAAAAGGTAGCAGTGGTTCCCGGAACTGCTTTTGGCGATTGCGGAGAAGGCTTCCTACGTATTTCCTATGCATATTCGCTTGATAATTTGAAGCTGGCTCTTGAAAAAATCAACAACTTTATTACCAGACTTCGGAAAGAACAGCAGAAGTAGGCACTCGAGTGACTATTTTATTTGATATTCTACAGTGATATTTACATCTACGGCGACTTCGCCGGGCATGATGTTCATACTTTCGTCCGCTGCCATTTCTTTCATAGAGCTCATGGAATTTAGACCTCTGGTCAAAGCATAATCGGTATAGCGCGCATTACTGTAATTACTATTTTCCTGAATTAAAAGAACATCACCAACAAGGGCACCGGAGGCTTCGGCCAAAACCTGTGCCTTTTGATGTGCCGATTCCACAGCAAGTGTTAAGGCAGCCTGATAACCTTCATCATAGGAGCTGGACATATAGGTAATGGACTGGATTGTATTGATTCCACTTTGTACAGATTGGCTCAGCAGGTCGCCTAAGTCATCGATAGGCAGGTCCGATACAGTCAGGGTGGTGGTTGCTTCATACCCCACTACCTTTTGGGTATTATTGCTGTAGTTATAGACAGGATTCATATAGAAGTCTGTGGTCTGAATAGAATCAGAAGCTACATTCAGGCTGATGAGCAGATCTGTGACTTGATTCACAGATTTGGAATTCTCCTCATGACAAGCCGCTGCAGTGGTACTTTGAGTGCGAACAGCATAAACAATTTCTGCGATATCCGGTGTAATCGCCACTGTTTCACTGCTGTTGACTGTAATGGTGCGAGCAGGGTATTCAATCTGTTGCGTGACGGAAGAAGTTTCATTTTCCAAAGGAACCTCTTGTTCTGATATGTAGGCACCTGAAGGAATTGCGGGCACTTCGGAAGTAGCTGTTTGAGAAGGCGTGGGATTTCCACAGCCTGTCAGCGCAAATGTGCCGACTAGTAAAGTAGCAAATAAAATCATACTCGTATACTTTTTGTTCGTTATTTTCTTCATTATTGTTTTCATTGTTTTCTTCATAAGTGTTGTCTCCTTTCAAGACGGTATTTTTGATTTTTATATATGATTGGAATCATCTGTCTATTTATAGATACGAAACAACTGATCCATTTTTATGGGTATTGTTTGAGAAAGAGGTAGAGAATTATGCACATTATTTTACATCAGCCGGAGATACCGGCGAATACAGGAAATATTGGCAGGACGTGTGTTGCCACAGGCACTTCGTTGTATTTAATCGAGCCACTGGGTTTTAGATTGAATGAGAAAGAAATAAAAAGAGCCGGTATGGATTACTGGGCTCAGTTGGATGTGAATCGCTATATGAATTTTGATGAGTTCAAGCAACAGCACCCTAATGCAAAAATATGGATGGCTACAACAAAAGCCCACAAGACTTATGTGGAGGCTGATTTCGGACCGGATGATTTTATTATGTTTGGAAAAGAAAGTGCGGGAATCCCGGAAGAAATATTAGTAGATTATGAAGAAACCTGTATCCGAATTCCAATGAAAGAAGAAATTCGTTCCTTGAATTTATCTAATTCCGTAGCAATCGTGTTGTATGAGGCGCTTAGACAGCAGAATTTTGAGAGTATGCAACTGGAAGGCAGCTTACACAGATTAAACTGGAAATAGTAACAACAACGTTTATATGAAAAGACTCATTACATTAGAAATAATATCAGTATTAATATAGAATCATTACTAGTATAGAATCAGTCGTCTTCGGGAACATCGGCAACAGGAAGAGAGAAGATGAATTCTGAACCGGCACCTTCCGTACTGATTACATTAATATGTTCACCGTGGGCATGGATAATTTCTCGGGTAATCGACAGACCCAGACCAGTGCCTTTCTTATCTTTGCCACGTGATAAATCTGATTTATAGAATCTGTCCCATATAAGTTTTTGCGCATCTTTAGGAATACCGATTCCACTGTCTTTCACAGATACAAAGATTTTATTGTGCTTTTCAGTGGTTTCAATTTTAATAATCGAATCTTGATGACTGAACTTAATGGCATTATCAAGAAGGTTATAAAGAACCTGCTGAATCTTGCCTATATCGGCGTTTACAAACAATTCATCTCCGGTTAAAATCAATTCAATTGCGATTGTTTTGCGGATACAAGTACCCTCAAAAGAAGCAGCAATATTACGAATGACACGATTAATGTCGAAAATGCTCTTTTCCAAAAGCATTCCCCTTGTGTTTAGGTTATTTAGCGTGAGTAGACTGTTGGTTAGTTTGGTCAGTCGCTCTGTTTCATTTAAGACAATCGTCAAATATTTGCTGTGCATTTCCGGTGGAATTGTGCCGTCCAGCATGGCATCCAAGTAGCCTTTAATAGAAGTCAAAGGCGAACGGAAATCGTGGGAAACGTTAGCTACAAACTTCTTCTGGTCATCTTCCGAACGGGCAATTTCACTTGCCATATAGGAAAGAGTGGCACCCAAATATCCAATCTCATCTTCACTTTCTATTTGAAATTCATAATGCATATTTCCAGAAGCATATTGCTCCGTTGCCTCTGTAATTTTCCGAAGGGGCAGGTAAACCATTTCGGTAAAGAAAATCAAAATAATCAGAGACAGTAAAAACAAAATAATCAGCATCAGGTAAGAAATGTTCAGCAAACTGTTACAGGAAGCATTGAGTGCGCTCATGGGATAATGAATAACCACATAGCCGCGCACATTAAAGTTGGAGGCAATGGGTGCGAAAACACTGAGCTGTTCTGTGTCGAAACTGCCAAAGAAATTGCCGATTGTATAGTAGGTACTACCGGTAACTGTAGGGTCAAAGCCGGAAATGACCGTTTCATTTTCCACATCAACGGGTGCTTTTGAATCCAAAATCATACGACCGGAAGGATTGATAATCCATAAATTGGCGGACAGATAAACGTCCAAAGCATCCAGCTGCTTCTTAACAGCATCCAGAGAAATCTCGTTATCGTATAAATCTTTTGCATAGGTATTAGCTATTAAAGTTGCCTCTTGATAAAGTGCATCTGCTTTTTCCCGCTTTAAGTGCTCCATGGTCATGCTGTTAACAAATGTAGCAACAACCACAAAGCCAAAGAAAGCAAAGATGAAATAAGCCAGAAGAAACTTCAGGTAAAGAGTCTTTCTCATTAACGCACCTCAAATTTATAGCCAATTCCCCAGATAGTAGAGATTTTCCAATTGGCGTGATCATTAATCTTTTCACGTACTCGTTTAATATGCACATCTACGGTTCTGGTATCACCGATATATTCATAGCCCCATATCTGATCCAGAAGCTGCTCTCTGGTGAAAACGTGATTGGGAGATGCTGCCAGGAAATACAAAAGCTCCAATTCCTTGGGAGGCATTTCTACGGTTTTTCCCATATAAATGACGGAGTAGTTGGTTTGGTTAATAATCAAATCCGGATACTCCACACACTTAACATCAGAGGTTTCGGGTGCTACAGAAACCGGTTTATATCTACGCAATACCGCTTTAACTCTGGCAACCAATTCTTTCGAATCAAAGGGTTTCTCAATATAATCATCTGCACCCAGTTCCAGGCCTAAAACCTTATCAAATATTTCGCCTTTAGCAGATAGCATAATAATCGGCGTCGTGGATTTTGCTCTAATTTCTCGGCAGACCTGATAGCCGTCTATTCCGGGAAGCATTAAATCCAGCAAAATCAAATTTGGTTCAAACGAATCTGCTACCAGTAAAGCTGTTTCGCCGTCGTTGGCAATCATGGTTTCAAAGCATTCTTTGGTTAAGTAAAGGGAAATTAACTCAGCAATATTACTATCATCATCTACAATTAATATTTTCTGTTTGTTTACCATGGAATCCTCGCTTTCAATTACTCTTTAAAAGTTACAATAGTGACACCGGAATCTCCTTCGCCAAATTCTCCCAGACGATAGGATTTCACATATTTGACACGTTTCAAATGATTGTGAACTGCACTGCGAAGTGCGCCGGTACCTTTGCCATGTACCACTCTGACTGTTGGAAGATGTGACAGGTAAGCGTCATCTAAATATTTATCCAGTTCAGAAAGTGCTTCGTCTACTGTTTTTCCCAGTAGGTTGATTTCGGTGGAAATATGGAGTGCTCTGTTCAGTTTTTCTTTGCCATTGGTATGGCCGAATTTCCGAATTGGTTCAGGAACAGTACTTGCTTGCGCATAAACAAGATCTTTTATATTGGCTTGCGAACGCAGTGCACCACATTGAACATACAGGTTTCCTTTATGATCGGGCAAGGAACTGACTGTACCGGTCAATCCCATAGAGCGTATCTGTACAGTATCGCCTAGTTTGATTTGTTCTGCAGTTACCTTCTGTCCAGATTGTACTTGTGGTACTTTAATCGAAAGTTTCGCATTCTTATGGTCAATTTCTCCGCGAAGCCGTTCTCTGGATTTCTCCAAATCCTTCAGGGACATATTGGGACCGGCTTTTTGGAAGATTTTAATGGTTTCGTCAGCCACTTCCTTGGCTTCCTTTAGTATATCACGTGCCTGCTCATTTGCTTCGCGCAAAATGCGCTCTTTGGCACTGTCTATTTTATCGTTCTTAGCTTCTAATTTTTGCTTCAGAGCTTTCACTTCTTCTTTATAGGAAGCAATTTCCAAACGCTCTTCTTCGATTGTATGGCGATTATTTTCCAAATCGGTCAGCAAATCTTCAAAGCTCTTATCCTCTGAATTAATTTGTTCTTTGGCAGCACTGATGATGTAGTCGGGCAGTCCCAATTTGCTGGAAATAGCGAATGCATTGCTTTTTCCGGGAATTCCAATCAACAGCCGATAGGTGGGAGCCAGAGTTTCCACGCTAAATTCACAGCAGGCATTTTCCACGAAGTCAGTGGACAGGGCATATATTTTCAGCTCACTGTAATGAGTGGTCGCCATTGTGCGAATGCCTCTTGTATGGAGGTGGTCTAGAATCGCGATTGCTAGCGCAGCACCCTCGGTAGGGTCTGTGCCGGCACCCAACTCATCAAACAGGCAGAGGGAATTCTCATCTGCGGTTTTCAGAATCGATACGATGCTGGTCATATGCGAGGAAAAGGTGCTCAGACTTTGTTCGATACTTTGCTCATCACCAATATCTGCAAATACTTCCGTAAAGATAGAAAGTTCTGAACGATCCAGCGCAGGAATATGAAGACCTGCCTGCCCCATTAGGGTGAAAAGACCTACCGTTTTCAGTGAAACCGTTTTGCCGCCTGTGTTGGGTCCGGTAATCACCAGCAAATCAAAATCTCTGCCAAGATGAATATCAATGGGAACAACTTTTTTCGCCGGAAGTAAGGGATGACGCCCTTTTCTGATATTGATTATATGTTCTGTATTAAAAAGAGGCATGGTTGCATTTGCGTCCATAGCCAGAGAAGCTTTGGCGAAAACAAAATCTAAAAAGGTCATAATGCTCTGGTCGCTGGTAAGTGCCTCTACGTGGTCAGCAGCTTTGGCACTTAAGTCAGCTAAAATAGCTTCTATTTCAGCCTTTTCCTGTAAGGCAAGTTCCTTGAGCTGATTATTTAGATTTACAATGGCAGCGGGTTCAATAAAAAAGGTGGAACCGGTAGAAGACTGGTCATGAACCATACCGGCAACCTGTCCCTTGTATTCAGCTTTCACGGGTATACAATAGCGGTTATCGCGCATGGTTACAACAGCGTCTTGGAGATAAGTTCGATAGGAACCGTTGACCATGGAATTCAGTTGTGAATGTATTTTATCGCCCGTTAGTGTAATGGAACGACGAATATGTTTCAGAGTAGAACTGGCATCATCGGCAATCTCATCTTCGGACAGAATACAGCGTCTGATTTCTGTAGCCAATGTGGTTAATGGCTCCAGTGCCTGAAAGTAGCCGGTTAAAGAAGTTTCTGATTCTTCGTCTCTAGCTCCTTTGCTATAGGACTTAATTCTGCTGACATTCTCCAGTAATCCTGCAATTTTCATCAGTTCCGGTGCAGATAAGGAGCTGCCTATGGTCAGACTTTTAAGGGTCATGGACAAATCTCTATTGCCACCAAAGGAAGTAGAGCCCTTGGCAAAAAGCATAGAAAGGGCATCGGAAGTCTGTGTCTGAGCAAGCTGAATATCCGCCAGCTCCGTCATGGGTTTCAGCTCGTGGCACATAGTTCTGCCCGGCTCCGAAGAAGCCTTCTCCGCCAGCATTTCAATGATTTTCGTATATTCTAAAGTGTGTAAAACCTTTGCGTTCATAATTACCTCGTTAATCAAGATTTGGTTGCTCCTGCTCACTAACGCTCATTATATCATGAGCATAGCTCATTATATCATATACTCCAGCAGAGCCTCAAAAACTACGTTTTCTCGGTCGCGTTGCTCACAAAATGCAAGTTTTGAATCTTCCAGATGCAAGCATCTTACAGCTTCATAACTTACACTTTGCTCTGCTTCTTCGCGTACATTATATCATATTTGGTGTAATTTTGGTATAGTATACCACTTAGCTCAAAGTTTGCTCAAAGTTTGAGCTTGCTGTGCAAAATCTTATTTAAAAGCTTGCTTTAAGCATGGGGGTCAAGTGCAAAATTCACTTATTCCAAGATAGCTACGACTAACCCACAGCAAATCAGGTAAATTCTGCCTTTTCTCTTCTGATTACCCGTCTTTTTCCTTGGATTTTTGACGTTCTCGATTACACAGCGGGTAATTTCATTTGGCCAAAGCTTTTTCCCTGTTTAGTTTTCATGATTTCTTTGATTTGTATTGGCATTCCATATAATGCTCAGGTAAAACAAGCCCAAACAAGTTGTTTTACCCGTTCGCCAGATAGAAAGAGGGAAAATTCAAGTATTTTTGACGGGTAAAACATAATGGACGAGACGTATTTACCTGATATTCAGTAGGTGCTAATAATAAGGAAGGGCGTTAGGCTATTGACTTAAAGCAAATAGAACAAGCTAAAAGAAGCAAGAGAAAGACTTGAAAGATATGAAGGATATCAAAAGCTTATAGATATTCATTTGCATTTGATGTGTGCCACTGGCTATGTGGAGATACAGCAGGATGAGAAAGCGCTTTTCCATATCCGAAAAGCATTTGAAATCGGCCTTGCAGACGGCTTCATCACGCCTTATGCAGAACTTGTGCCTGCACTGAACGGACGATTGGAGCGGTATTTACAGGTAGAAAACCCCAACTGGCTACAACCGGTTATGAAACAAAGTGAAGTGACCTACAGAAACTGGATTGGTGCACACAACAAATATACCAACGACCATGTCACAGAGTTGCTGTCGATTAGAGAATATCAGATTGCTGTTTTGGCTGAAAGAGGGCTGACCAATCTACAGATTGCAAAAGTCCTTAACTGCTCTTTATCTAATGTGAAGAAAAATCTGGAATCCGTTTTTCATAAATTGCTGATTACAAAAAGAAGCGACCCGAGTCAATTTGTAAGGTGGCAGCTTCCACAGTGAAAAAGTGGTCATTTTTCGTAAAAAGTGACCTCGTATTCTCATCTTTCCAATGTTATACTATTATCAGATTTAGTCACTCGGTGCTTATCCGAACTCGTTTCAGATAAGCACCGAGTGACAACATTTGAAATGATGGGAGGTACGTGATGAAAAGATTAAGTAGAAGGTGGACTTCGGCAGTTGCGTTAATAATGGTGCTGGTAATGGTATTTCCAATGAATGCTATGGCAGGTACTGGTATAGAAATACAACAGGATACGGATTTCTCTGGCTTAATACAGACTGATGGCCCTAGAGGGGTTTTTGTCAGCAATCCCGCTGGGCCGCAAGCCACACTGGTCAACACCGGCACAAGCGAAGAAACTGATGAACAACGTCAACAAAGATTAGATGAAGAACAAAAGCAAGTTCTAAGGGCAAATTTAAATGAACAATATGGTTCTGACAGTCAAATTGTTGGAGATAAATTTGTTTTTACTTCTTCAAATAAACAGGTTGTGAATATTGCCAATCAGGGGAAAATTATTCAATCCTATTCTATAGATGAACTTGTAGATTCGCTCCTGAAGACAAGCAGAATGAATTGGCTGGTAAAACTCTGGAAGCTCAACTAGTGGGAAGTGAATTTATAGATGATAAAAATAAAGTGGTGCAGGTGAATTTGAACAATGCAGAAAATGGCAATACATTGGCAGTGACTACAATTAATCCTGAACCGAAGAAGATTGTTAAAGATCCAGTAATAAATGCATTGCTGACCGGGCAGAAATCTATACTGGACTCAGATAATAGTGAGATGATAAAATATTTAGAATCAAAATTAGGTAATGATTATAAAGAGAAACTAGTTGCTTTTCAGGTTCTGTCACAGAAATTTTCACAATCTTTGACAGCGAAGACGAGTAATGTAATAGGTAGCGATATATATATCTATGATGCCAAACGGATAAAGGAATGGTACGAGAAAAAAGACATTTATAGAATAGGAGATTTTTCATTGCTAATGTAAGTAGTTATATTTCTAAAATAAAGGATCATTATAGTCAGTCTTATACTTATAGTGAAATTGTAAATGGTATAAAGGTAGATAAAGAGATTACCTTGACAGAAAACGATCTTGTCTATATTTTGCTAGGTTTATATAGTGAGGCTGTCAAGCTGAATTTATTCAAAGATGAATATATAATCCAATGCTTGTAGTAATGCGAATATTAAGTCAATAAACCCGCTTATTCAAAAACCGACCTCCAATTGTTAGATTTAATCTAACTTTCCTGGTGGGGGATGCCGGTTCAGAATAAGCGGTTTTTTATGCGCCAAGGGAAGTCGTTTTCATATTTCGAGTTGCTCCAATCATTGCATTCTATCCGCAAATTTGCTAGAATGGTTGTGGTTATTAAGTCACTGGGTGCTTATCCGAACCTGTTTCAGAAGTGTTATATTTAATTAATATTGGCATGAAACTGGGCTAAAATCCGGCAAGTGACTAAAAGCTAGTAAGGAAGCAATTAGTAGGTCGCTTGAAAATCCTACTAAACTATCAAGTGAAAAAACTTAGTAGGTAGCTTTTTCTTCAAATAACCTGCTAAAAGCCGACAAGGAAGCTATTAGCAGGTTGCATTTAGGCCGATTGAACCTATAAAAAGCCAGTAAGGAAGCCATTTGTAGGTCGGCGGCACAGAATTTTGTGGACGAAATTCAACTATTCACGCATTTTAGTAGGAAAACGGTCTTCTAAATCGGTAGGCTAAATGCAACAATTGATACTTTTAGTCACCCAAAGTAGAATTTGCATGAAACAGGTTTGAATCAGCACCGAGTGACTAGTAAGTAGTGACTGATTGACTAATAGAAAGACGGGGTTTGGACTGTGATATCCAAGTTGGAAAAAAATAGAAAAAAACTTTTATGGCTAATATTGGGCATATCATTTCTGATGATTTATGCTTATAATTTACTTACGCCGTACTTCTCGGATGATTACTTTTATTCTATGGAAGTCAGTCAGGCGCATTCCCTGTGGGATTTGATTCGTCAACAATACAACGAGTACCTGTCCAACAGCGGCAGAATCATTGGTCAGTTTAATGTCAGGTTGTCATTATTGTTTAGCAAGCAGATTTTCAACGTGGTCAACAGTGGCATGTTTGTTGCATTAATTGGCCTTATGTATGTGAATGTTCGCCGTAAAAAGAAAAGTGATATTTTTGTTTTACTTTTAATCATAGGATTTCTTTGGAAATATGCAGTTAGCTTCGGACAAACTATGCTTTGGATTTGCGGTGCCTGCAATTACCTGTGGGGAATCGTTATTATCTTGGGCTTTATTACTTTTTATAGATATAAGCTGGAACATATTGAACAAATCAAGCATCCGGCACTTCTGGCAATAGGCACCTTTTTCTTTGGCTTGTTGGCAGGCTGGTGTAATGAAAATACGTCCGGTGGCGGATTGCTGTTGGCATTGGCATTTGGACTGAATTTCTGGTGGAATCGAAAAAGTCAAAAGGAAAAGGCGATTTATCCGTTTATGCTGACGGGGCTCATCGGACAGTGTTGCGGATTGATGGGTATGGTGTTATCACCCGGAGTCAGAGGCCGTAGTGCTGTTATGATGGAGGGCGAATATACTGGCCTAATCGGTCTGCTTTCTCGTTTGTACAAAACCACTATGACAATCTATGATTTGTTTTGGATTGTACTGGTTATTACAATAATTGTGATGGTATGCCTCATAGCCCAAAAGAAATTAAGTAGTTGGAAACAGATTAGAAGCAATGAGACGGTAGTCTTTTTGGTAGCGGCAGTTGCTACAGCCTATGTACTGGCTATACCGCCCACCCCCATGGACAGAGCATTTTTTGGTGCTGGGATTTTCCTGTTTATAGCTTGCATTCAGGGTATTGTAGATTTGGCAGAAGATGAATTGTTTGTAAAAGTGGCTAAATACAGTCTGGTCAGCATACTTTGCCTGTGGCTGTGCTTCACTTATTTGGATAATTTGGTGAATCTGGCTAGGATTTACCGAGAAGAACAAGAACGTATATCCCTGATTATGGAGGAAAAGAACGATATTAATGGGGATGGAGTTGTGGTAGTTCCTCAGTATCGGGAGATTTTTAAGAATCCTTATTCAAATGCACATGTTTCTGACATGACAGAAGATAAAGACTATTGGATTAATCATTTCTATGAGACTTATTATGATATGGGAATTATAACAGCGATTCCAAGAGACGAATGGGATGCGCTGTATGGACAAGAAGACTGATAAAGGACGTGAAGTTAAAATGAACTTGGTTAAGTTTGATACGCACTGTCATACGGCGGAGTGTTCACCGGATGCACATGTGAATATCTGTGATTATATTGAGATTTTAAAGAGCAAAGGGTTCGGAGGCATGCTGGTTACAGACCATGATTCTTATGACGGATATTTTGCCTATGAAAATAGTGAGAATAAAGATCGGGATTTCGTAGTACTGCGCGGAATTGAATATGATACCAGTGATTTTGGACATATGCTGGTGGTGATGCCTCAGAATTTGGTGCCCGAAGTACTTCGTATGAGAGGACTTGCCCTGAAAAGACTGGTAAAAATTGTACACCAATACGGCGGCATATTAGGTCCTGCACATCCTTGCGGGGAGCGATTCTTAAGCTTTTTTACCACCGGTATTTTAAAAAAAGTGCAAAAAGACTTTTTCATGAAAAAATTTGATTTTGTAGAAGGCTATAATGCCTGCGAGACAGAAGAAAACAATAGAGACGCAACAGAATTAGCCCGTGACTATAAGAAGGTCATGACGGCAGGAAGCGATGCACACAAGAAAGATTGCGTGGGCATGGCCTACACCCAATTGCCGGATACCATTAAGACGGAAGATGATTTGATCGGCTATATCAGGCAGGCTTCCGTTATTCCGTTTGGAGGCAAGCGGTATGGTGAAACGACCAAAGACAAACTGGGTATCTGGAATAAGGGACTGGTATATGGATTTTTTCTTTATAACAAAATGGGAGCGTTATTACGTTTCCCGGCAAGGCGGAGGGCCTTTGGTCAGATAGCATATGAAATGGAAGGATTTAAGCAGCAGTCCGTGTAATTTATGTCCCAGAGAATGCTTGGTAAATCGAAAAGAAAATAAAAAGGGATACTGTCTGGAAGGTGACAGTATCTTTTTAGCAAGGGCAGCTCTGCATAGGTGGGAAGAGCCTTGCATATCAGGACAGGCCGGCTCAGGTGCTGTCTTTTTTTCGGGTTGTAATCTGCGGTGCATTTATTGTCAAAATGCTGAAATTGCAGCAGGAACAAAGGGCGTAGAGGTTTCCAAGGAGCGTTTAGCCGAAATCTTTCTGGAGCTTCAGGACAAGGGAGCAGCTAACATTAATCTGGTTACTCCGGACCACTATATATTAAGTATTGCAGAAGCGGTACTGGCAGCTAAGGAAAAGGGACTGAGAATTCCGATTGTTTACAACGGTAGTGGGTATGAGAAGGAAGAAGTCATTGAGGGATTGGCAGGAATTATAGATATCTTTCTAACCGATTTTAAGTATATGGATGCGGAACTTGCAAGGAAGTATTCTGCAGCAGCTGATTATCCGGAGGTGGCAAAAAGAGCCTTGGCTAAAATGCTACAAGTAGTGGGCGAACCGGTTTTTGATGACCGTGGAATGATGCAAAAAGGTGTAATTGTACGTCATCTTCTTTTGCCCGGACATAAGAAAAATGCCAAGGCAGTACTTGAATATATTTATCATAAGTATGAGAATCAGGTTTATATCAGCTTGATGAATCAATATACACCTTTGGAAAAGAATATCTTTTTAATGAAAGAGAAGGGGTTTGACAATCTTTGCCGTAAGGTGACAAAAAGAGAGTATGAGGATGTGATTAATTTTGCCCTAGAATTGGGTATCAGTAACGCGTTCATTCAGGAAGGCGAAACTGCGGAGGAAAGTTTTATACCTGATTTTGACGGGGAAGGTGTTGCAGCACCGAGTGACTAAATCAACAGTCCAATCCCATACATCACATTGCCAATCAGAAAGAAAACGATGTAGATAGCTACAATATAGAGAATGGTCTTTTTAAGGCCATTCTTTTTAACATCAAAAAAGAAGTAAGGATAAGCGGTGTCCCATTCGCCAATGTTGCCCCAAAAGTGTGCTCGAATATAGACAAAGGCAATATAGACCAGAGGAATAAACGTCCAACCAACAGTCACTAAGTAGGAGGGAGTAGACTCGCCTTTAAACATAAAATAATCCAGTATAGTCATAATCGGTGTAATATAGTGGACAGCCAAATTGCCAAAGGTCCAGAAGTAGTTTTTATTGTCTTCTTTGCCTCTTTTGCGATCAAAGGGTGATAATAAAAAGTGATAAATAAAGCAAGTTAATGTAATGCACATCATTACTGCGAAACGTGCAGCAGGCGTATGCATAAATGCATAGAAAGTGCTTTCCGGACTGAATAATGCCTCAGAAATAACAGCCAGTGCAAAGAAGATGATGACCAGTATATTGCTCAGAGTTGTATAAAAAACCAAAGTCCATGAGTTGATTTTTTTTGTAAACAATCCTATTTGCTTTGCGATTGCTGAAAATGAAATAACGATTACAGCCAGTTTCCACAGTATTGAAGACAGCATAGGAATCCCTTCTTTCGAGAAATTTGAATCTGCCTTTATTTTACCACAAGGAAGTTAGGTTTGCCACTGAGACATTCACGATTCATTACTGTACATTAAGAAAGTTGATTTTGTCTGTATTTGAATCCTGACTAATCCGTTTGCTTTATTGACTTTACAGAAAGCATTCGGTAAAGTAATATTGAAAAAGGGAGTTCAACTTATTCATAAGCAGTTAAAGGGAGTTCCTTGGGTAAGCACAAGTGACTCATTAGAAAGGGCCGGAAAAGTGAAAATTATTGATATTTTAAAACAAGAGCAAATGTCTTTATCGTTTGAGGTATTTCCACCAAAGAAAGAGACATCCTATGAAAGTGTAAAGCAGGCAACAGAAAAGATAGCAGAATTTCATCCGTCATTTATGAGTGTAACCTACGGAGCCGGTGGTGGTACCAGTAAATACACTTTGGATATGGCTAGAAATATTGAGACTAAATTCAATGTACCCATGCTGGCACATTTAACTTGTGTTTCCTCTGACAAGGCAACCGTAGCGCAGCGTATCCAAGAAATGAAGGAAGCCGGCATTCACAATGTTATGGCTTTACGCGGAGACATGACACCTGAAATGGAGGCTTTGCCTCGCGATAAATGGGATTATCATTATGCAGTAGAGTTGGTTTCACAGTTGAAAGAAAGCTCGGCTGATTTCTGTATCGGTGCTGCCTGCTATCCGGAAATTCATCCGGAAAGTCCCAATCAGAGAGAAGACATTCAGCATTTAAAGGAAAAAGTGGAAGCAGGAGCAGATTTCCTCACCACACAAATGATATTTGATAACAATTTATTCTTTAATTTTATGTATAAACTGCGCGAGGCGGGCATTACAGTTCCTGTGTTGCCGGGCATTATGCCCATTACCAATGCCAATCAGGTAGAGCGTGCCATTAAACTTTCGGGTTCGTTTATGCCACAGCGATTCCGTGCGGTTGTAGATCGATTTGGTTCGGATCCTCAGGCTATGAAGCAGGCGGGCATTGCTTATGCAACCGATCAAATTATCGATTTGTATGCAAATGGAATTACCAATGTGCATATTTATTCCATGAACAAGCCGGATGTAGCTGAAAGTATCTTAAACAATTTATCCTGTATTTTAGGAAAAAGCTTTACGAATTAGTTTTAGAAATTTGTTACGCAGTGACTAAACACCGAGTATTAAAGGGGATAACAGATGAGTGAAAATGCGATTTACACAATTGAATATTCTTCCCCTACACAAGAAAATAAAGTACAACCAATTGCCTTTCGCGAGGTTTGGCGTTATGCAGGCTATAAGGGTGTTCCGAGCCAAGAAGAATCGGAACTGACCAAGCTGCTGGAGCAGGTTATCAAAGAGATGGAGCCGCACTTGATTTATCGGGTGTGTTATCGAAGAATGGAATTGTCTTGGCAGGACGGAATCCCGGCTTTACCATTTGAAGCACAATCGCAGGATTTAGCCAAATGTCTGCAAGGCTGTAATGAAATCATTTTGTTTGCTGCGACCATTGGACTGGAACTGGATCGAAGAATCGCCAGAGAGCAATACCTTTTTCCGACGAAAGCATTGTTATTACAAGCACTTGGCGCAGAGCGAATCGAAGCATTGTGCGATACTTTTTGTCTGGACATAAAGCAGAATGCCAATGAAAAAGGTCTGCAGATTACGCCACGATTTTCTCCCGGATACGGGGATTTACCTTTAGAAGTCCAAAAAGACTTTTTTCGGTTATTGGATTGTAATCGCAAAATCGGAGTTACGTTAAATCAAAGTTTGCTGATGACGCCGTCCAAATCCGTAACGGCCATATTTGGTCTTTATCAAAAATAACAGGAGGATACATTCTTGAACGTTTTAGAATATCTGAAAGAGCATATTGTATATTTAGATGGTGGCATGGGCACGCTTTTGCAAAAGCAGGGATTGCAGCCCGGGGAGCTTCCGGAGAGATGGAACGTCACCCATCCGGAGGTCATCATTTCCATACAGAAATCTTATTATGATGCCGGAGGCAACATTATCTGCACCAATACATTTGGCGCCAACTCCCTAAAGTTTGAAGAAGAGGAATTGAAAACTTTGATTCAGGCAGCAGTTGAGAATGCAAAAAAAGCCAGAGAGACAAGCAGTGGCACACAGGCGAAATTTATTGCGTTGGATATGGGCTCAATTGGTAAGATGCTGAAGCCTTACGGAGATTTCGAGTTCGAGGATGCAGTGGAAATATATGCTAAAACCGTGCGAATTGGTGCGGCTTGTGGAGTTGATTTGATTTTTATTGAGACTATGAATGACAGTTACGATACCAAAGCAGCCTTGTTGGCAGCCAAAGAGAATTCCGATTTGCCGGTATTTGTATCCAATGCCTATGGCGAAGACGGGAAGCTGATGACCGGCGCAACGCCCGCGGCTATGGTAGCCATGCTGGAAGGCATGCATGCGGATGCCATTGGGGCAAACTGTTCACTTGGTCCCAAACAGCTGAAAAAAGTGGTGGAGGAATATTTACAATATGCCTCTGTACCGGTGATTTTAAAGCCCAATGCCGGACTGCCTAGATCGGAAAACGGCAAGACAGTTTATGATGTTTATTCGGAAGAATTTGGCGAGGTGATGTCTGAATATGTACAGCAGGGTATACGATTGGCCGGTGGATGCTGCGGTACCACACCAGAATATATCAGTAGTGTGGTTCAGAAAACGAATGAACTCACACCTGTGCCGGTTTTACCAAAAGAACGTACTTTAATCAGTTCTTATACACATGCGGTTGAGTTCGCGGCTTCTCCGATTATTATTGGTGAACGAATCAATCCCACTGGCAAAAAACGTTTTCAGCAGGCACTGCGTGAAAGCGATATTGATTATATTCTGGGCGTGGGTTTGACCCAACAGGAGAAAGGTGCACACGTTCTGGATGTGAATGTAGGCCTTCCTGAGATAGACGAGCCCCAGATGCTACGCAAAATATGTTATGAATTACAGGCGATTATTGATTTGCCTTTACAAATCGACACTTCAGATCCGGTTGCTATGGAAGCAGCCCTTCGTCAATATAATGGAAAAGCAATGATTAATTCCGTTAATGGCAAAGAAGAAGTGATGAAAGAAATTTTTCCGTTGGTTCAAAAATACGGCGGTTTGGTGGTATGCCTTACTTTAGACGAGGACGGTATTCCAGATAGTCCTGAAAAGAGAGTAGAAATTGCAGAGAAGATAATCAATACTGCAGCGAGCTATGGAATTCAGAAAAAGGATTTGATTTTTGACACGTTGACTATGACAGTCAGCGCAGATCCTAATGCGGCCTCCTCTACACTGGCAGCCATGAATACAATCAAGAATCAGCTGGGTTGCCATACATCACTGGGGGTATCCAATGTTTCTTTTGGATTGCCTAATCGTGAAATTATCACATCAATCTTTTTCACAATGGCTATGGAGAACGGACTTTCTGCTGCAATTGTAAATCCTAATTCTGCAGAAATCATGAAGGCATATTATTCCTTCCGTGCACTGCGTAAGCTGGATGAGAACTGTAATGACTACATTTCCCACATAGGCGAGCTGGCAGCAGTAACCACTGCTGTATCGGGTGCTACAGCTGACCCGGGTAAAGCACAAGCAGAGGATAACAGTGGTCTTACTCCATTGCAGAGAGCAATTGTGAAGGGATTAAAAGATCAGGCAGCAACACTTACAATCACGCTTTTAGATACTATGGAACCTCTTGAAATAGTGAAAACGCAGATAATTCCGGCACTGGACATTGTGGGACAGGGTTTTGAAAAGAAGACCATGTATTTGCCCCAGCTATTGATGAGTGCAGAGGCGGCTCAGTGTGCCTTTGTTAAAATCAAGGAGAAGATGGCAACTTCTCATTCGGAAGCGATTACGAAAGGCAAGTTTGTCATTGCAACCGTACATGGTGATATTCATGATATCGGAAAAAATATAGTGAAATTAATTTTGGAGAATTACGGTTTTGAAGTCATTGATTTGGGCAAAGATGTGCCACCGGATGTGATTGCCGATACGGTTGTGAAAACCGGTGCGCCGCTGGTAGGTTTAAGTGCCCTCATGACAACCACCGTTCCGGCTATGGAAGCCACCATTCAACTTTTGCGTGAAAAGGCCCCCAAGACGAAAGTGCTGGTTGGCGGTGCTGTGTTGACACAAGCATATGCTGACAGCATCGGTGCTGATTTCTATGGAAAAGACGCTATGGAGACAGTGCGCTATGCTTTGCAGATTGTTGAATCTTAGTCTCTCGTTAAGTATCTTTTATTGACAGATGTAAGTCAATGAATTGTAATGATTGCAAATGTTATAACATTATAACTAATTAAAAAGCTTTTGTATTGAGAGGAGATTTTATGAAAAGTCTATCTGTTGATGCTCAGGGGAATTTGTCCCTATGTGAATTACCCATGCCGGAATATGGCGACTGTCAGGCACTTGTGAAAATGCGTAGCTGCGGCGTGTGCAATGGAACAGATATGAAACTCATTCATCACACCTTTAAGAACTTTGATTCTTATCCTGCTATTTTAGGGCATGAAGGCGTAGGTGAAGTGGTTGCAGTCGGTTCTAAGGTAACATCATTCCAGATTGGTGATATTGTGTTATTACCCTTTCTTGAAAATCCGGTAAATGGTTTTTATCCCGGTTGGGGTGCTTATTCCGAATATGCGGTTGTAGGGGATGCAATTGCCTGTGCAAAAAATGGAATGGGTCCGGGGACAGATGATTATTCAGAATCTTATACTGCGCAAAGTATTATTCATCCGGAAGATAAGGTTGATCCTGTTAATGCCGCTATGATTATTACTTTTCGCGAAGTACTGAGCGCAATTCGCCGATTTGGATTTGAGGAAAATAAGAATATATTAATCTTTGGAGCAGGACCTGTGGGTCTGTGCTTTACACGATTTACCAAACTTCTTGGACTGAGCAATGTGATTGTGGCAGACATATTTGATGAAAAAGTAGTAGAAGCCAAAAAAATGGGCGCTGACTATGCATTTAACAGCAAGCAATGTGATATCCGTACTGAGATAAAGCGTCTTTTCCCAGAAGGTCTTGATTATGTGGTAGATGCAGTAGGAAACAGTAATTTGATTAATCAGGCCATGAGTTTGATTAAATATAACGGTAAAATTTGCTGTTATGGTATTTCTCCTAATTTAAACATGAATCTGGATTGGAGCGTAGCACCCTATAACTGGTCACTGGATTTCGTGCAATGGCCTTCCAAACAAGAAGAGGGAGATGCACATGCGCAGATTATGTCATGGATTAATCTTGGCGTATTAAATCCTAATGACTTTATTTCACATGTTTATGACTTTAAAGATATTCTTGCTGCATTTGAACTTGTGGCAGAAAGAAAAAGTGAAACCAAAAAAATTGTAATTAAATATTAGGAGGATATAAGATGCTGGAACCTCAATTATTTATGGCTTTACCTGAATACATATGTACCCCGGACGGTATGGCAATTGACCAAAACGGAGATCTAATCTTATCTTGTCCCAATTATGCAGATGAAAATTTGTCCGGCTGCATAGTACGCATTAAGAAAGATCGAACCATAGAGAAATGGTTTGATGTTCCGGTACATCCGGAGACTGGATTGGCACGCAATATGGGCATTGCTTTTGACTGCGACTGGAATCTGTATATTTGTGATAATCAGGGATGGGGCGGACAGGAATCCATGGTCTTTAAGGGCAGGATACTGAAAATCAAGGCCGCACAGGACGGAACAATTCTGAATTGTACAGTGGTTGCTGATGGAATGGAACATCCCAATGGTATACGCATACATGGAAATGCCATGTATGTTACACAAAGCTGTCTCAGTAAAGTTGCGGATCCCTCAGGTAAACTGGTTAGTTGTGTATACCGATTTGGCTTAGATGAAAAAAATATAGTTGTTAGTAATACATTGTCTGACCCACATATTCTGACAACCTTTTTAACACATAATCCCAATTGCCAATATGGGGTAGACGGTATTGAATTTGATTCTGAAGGCAACTTGTATATAGGTAATTTCGGAGATGGCGAAATCATTCGTATAGAGTTGGATGCAACAGGCACACAGGTTTTAAAACAATATTCTTATGCGAAAGACCCCAGCCAATTGGTCAGCACAGACGGCATGATTATGGATGAAAAGAATA
This sequence comes from uncultured Lachnospiraceae bacterium, assembly GCA_964571145.1. Taxonomy (GTDB): domain Bacteria; phylum Bacillota; class Clostridia; order Lachnospirales; family Lachnospiraceae; genus Suilimivivens. The sequence goes on from CAZNAP010000010.1 coordinate 27,913, forward strand.
ATCTGTATATTGCTGACTTTAGTGCGAACGCCATTGTGAAGGTTACACCGGACAGAAAGGTTTCGAAGATAGCACAAAGCCCTGATTGTGATGGCTTAGATGGAGGGCTGGATCAGCCCGGAGAACCGATTTTATGGAATGGCGTATTGATTGCTTCCTGTTTTGATTTAGTAACGGATGAGTTTAAAGTTAACACGGCACATGAAATGCCTGCAACACTTTCGATGCTTCAAATAAACTGATTTTCGATTGGGGGATTTAATGCAACAATATATTTTAGCGCATGACCTTGGCACAAGTGGAAATAAAGCTTCGCTATTCAGTCTTGACGGAACTCTTTTCGCATCACAAACCTATGAATATGACACCTTTTATCCTGCAAATAACTTCGTAGAACAAAGTGCCGATGACTGGTGGCGCGCGTTGTGTGTTACCTCTAAGGGGCTTTTAGCATCACAGAATCTATCACCTGCCTGCATTGTGGGCGTATGCTTCAGTGGACAAATGATGGGTTGTCTGCCTGTTGATTCTTGTGGAATGCCTCTTCGAAATTCAATTATTTGGGCTGATACAAGAGGTACCGAACAAGCGTCATTTATGGAGAAACAGCTTGGTATGGAAGCTGTTTATAAGATTACGGGGCATCGAATCAGTGCCTCTTATTCTGCAGCAAAACTACTGTGGATTCGAGAGCATGAACCGGAGATTTTTGATCGTACTTATAAAATTTTGCAAGCGAAAGACTATATGATTTTCAAACTGACACGCTGTTTTGTTACGGATTACAGTGATGCTTCCGGCACACAGCTGTTTGATATTCGTAAAAAGAACTGGTCGAAGACTATACTAAAGGCACTGTCTATACCGGAAAATATTCTTCCAGAACCGGTGGCTTCCAGCACGCAAGTGGGAACAGTTACACCAGAAGCCGCTGTAGAATGCGGAATTTTGGCAGGTACTCCGGTGATTGTGGGTGGAGGAGACGGTTCGTGTGCCTGCGTCGGAGCAGGCGTAGTAGCTGAAGGCAAAGCCTATAATGTACTCGGCTCATCCTCTTGGACCTCTTATGCCAGTCATACTCCCTATTTTGATTCCCAGATGCGTACTTTTAACTGGGTACATTTGGATCCGGATTTATATACACCCTGTGGTACCATGCAGGCTGCCGGATATTCCTATCGCTGGTGGAAAAATGGATTTTGTCCTGAAGAAACTGAACCTAATCAGGTTCCTCCGGGAAGTAACGGACTTCTTTTCCTGCCCTATTTGCTAGGAGAGAGAGCTCCTTTGTGGGATACAGAAGTACGCGGAAGTTTCATTGGTTTATCGGTCACTTCCGACAGAGCTGCAATGACCAGAGCAATACTTGAAGGAGTGGGTTTTAACTTAAAGCATATTCTGAATATCTTATCCGAAAAGCAGCCAATTAATGATATTTTACTGATTGGCGGAGGAGCCAAAAGTACCCTGTGGCCACAGATTCTGGCGGACATTTGGCAACGTAAATTACTGCTTCCTGCACATCCGGAAGAAGCCACTTCGATAGGGGCAGCAGTTTGTGGGGGAGTTGGTATAGGCGCATTTAAAGATTTCGGAGTAGTGGAACAGTTCAATCGGATTACTCGTGAAGTAGTACCTAATCAAAATCATATGGAAGCCTATGATCAATTGTATCCTATTTTTCTGGATGCTTATGAGAGATTAAAGCCGATATCTTCACAGTTGGCACAATACCGTAAGGAAGCAGAATCATGATCAATCTGCAATATTTAAATCAACATTCCTTGGACAGACAGTCCGCTTTACCGCTTTATTTTCAGTTAAAGAAAGTTTTCTTAAACGCGATTTCAAATGGTCAGCTGAAAAGCGGAGATATGCTCCCTTCAGAAGCATATATTTGTGAACTTTGTGATATTAGTCGTATTACGGTTCGTCAGGCTTTATGTGCACTGGAGCAATAGGGATTTGTAACACGCTCACGTGGCAAAGGCACTTTTGTGTCTTTGACCAAAATCGAGGAACATTTTTTGAATCGTTTGGAGAGTTTTAATACCGAAATGCAGAAAAAGGGTATTACACCATCTACGGATGTATTGACTTTCACGAAGCTTTCAGAGGTATCAAATCCGGCTGTTTACCAAAATTTAGAACTCCCTGAATCGGCACCTGTTTTATATCTGGAACGTGTTCGTTACGCAGATGGAATACCGGTTGTATATGTGGAAACATACTTACCGTATCATATTTTTCCGACATTAGCACAATATGATTTATCACAGGAATCTCTCTATGATTTAATGAAAACGCATTTTTATAAAGATGTGACAAAAGCGCAACGAGCATTGGAAGCTGTTAATGCCAGTAAGCAGGATGCGGAGAAACTCCGGATTAAAAAAGGAGATGCAATCTGTCTTGTTAAATCGACGGCTTATACGAAAGAAGGAATACCTGTCGAGTACTCTATTGCACGATATCGTGGCGACAGCAATACCTTCCATTTGGAACTGTATCGATAACGGAGGAGTTAATAATGACTAGTTCTGATAACATTAATAAAGTAAAAAACGCTTTACTTTCCATGCAGCGACATTCTTGGGAGCAGGGCGTGGCAATGCAGGCTTTTCTTGAACTTGGTGATATGAATGTTGTCATAGCCATGGCTAAAGAAGCAGCCTATCGTTGCTTGCCAGATGGTCGTCTTGCCGTATTGGACGACAGCTCAGCTTCAACTGATCCCTGCAGTGTGGGAGAGGCCTTACATGCAGCAACCCAAGAAACAAATGACCCGAGTCTGATTTTAGCACACAAAAATCTTTTGTTATGGGCTTTGGAGAAGGCACCTTCCAATGGAAAAGGCATTGTCTATCACTTTGATAATTTGACGCAATTTTGGATTGATTCTATGTACATGTTACCCCCTTTTCTTGCTGATGCAGGCTATTACCAAGAAAGTATCAAGCAAATAGACGGTTACTGGACTGCACTTTATCATCCACAGCGGAAAATGATGAGTCACATGTGGGATGATGATTCCCAAACTTATGTCAGAGAAGCAATTTGGGGTGGAGGAAACGGTTGGACACTTGCTGGGATTACCCGTGTTATAGAGAAGCTTCCCGATGAATTTGCGGAAGACAAAATTCGTATGCAAGAGCGTGTTATTTCGTTACTGGATAACATACTGACCTATATGGAACCCAATGGAATGTTTCATGATGTAGTCGATGATCCGAATACCTTTTTAGAAATCAATCTTTCGCAGATGGTGGCTTATACGATTTTTCGTTGTATGCGTGCAGGATGGCTTTCTAATTCTTATTTGCCTATAGCGAAACAATTGCGTGAAGCTGCTAATACGCAGGTGGATTGTTATGGTTTTGTACAAAATGCATGTGGAGCGCCACATTTTGATAAAGTAGGGATATCGCCGGAAGCACAGGCTTTTTATCTTTTAATGGAAGCCGCAGTCGATGCATATTATTCACAAACAGGAAAGGAAAAATGAACATGAATATGTCATTAGCAAAAAAATTAAATCCAATCAGTCTTGCTTCTTATTTTGATCATACACAGCTTAAACCGTTTGCAACCTATGCAGATTTTGAAAGACTGTGTGCAGAAAGCAAAAAATATCAGTTTAAGATGGTGGCAATTAATCCTGCGCCCGTGTCCTTTTGCAAGCAGTTGCTGACAGGCTCTCAGGTGCATGTAGGCGCCGCTATCGGATTTCCTCTAGGCCAAAGTACTAAGGAAATCAAGTTTCAGGAAACAATTGATGCCATTGAAAATGGGGCTGACGAAATAGATTATGTTATTAATATTACACAGTTAAAGGAAAAGAATTATTCTTTTATAGAAGCTGAAATGGCGGGAATTGTGAATGTCTGCCGACAGGAAGGTAAAATTTCAAAAGTAATTTTTGAGAATTGCTTTTTGACAGATGCAGAGAAGAAAGAACTGTGCCGCATTGCCCTCAATATTCGTCCTGACTTTATCAAAACTTCGACAGGGTTTGGAAGTGGCGGAGCAACTTATGATGATGTCCGGCTCATGAAAGAGATGGTAGGAGATGCGATTCAGGTCAAGGCAGCCGGTGGTGTGCGAGACTTGGAGACAGCACTTCAAATGATAGAACTTGGTGCACAACGAATTGGAACCAGTGCAAGTGTTGCAATTGTGGAAGAGTTTATTAAAAAACTCAGTTAGGAGCAATGTATGTATAAATATGATTTACGACCTATAATCAAACAAATAGAAACAATGATTCAAAACAAAGACGGCAAGGACCTGGGTGCAAGCCCTTACGATTGTGCCAATGCGATTAATATTTTGTATACAATTAATGCATTGCCGACAGACCCTGCTGTACGTATGGCTTGTGTTGATGCGTTACAGAAATTTCAAAATAAAGAAAATGGTCTTTTTGAAAATGCCGGTAATTTTGCAACACATACCACGGCCTTCTTAAGTGGTGCTTTGAATTTATTGGATGCAAAACCGATTTATCAGGCAAAAGGTTTTAAAGAATATCAGACGAGAGAAGGATTACATAGCTTTCTTGATGAAATTGACTGGGCTAAAGACCCTTGGCTGGGCGCTCATTTAGGTGCCGGTATCTATGGCTCTATGCTACTGACGAATTCTGTTTCTGATGAATGGGAAGACTATTATTTTGAATGGCTTACACAAAATGCGGACCCTGTTACCGGTTTATGGAAAAAGGATGCACTGGAGGGAGCTCCCTGGTTTCACTACCTGGCAAGTTCTTTTCATTATGTTTTCAACTATGAATATGCCAAACGTGCTTTACCATATCCTAAAGAACTGTTGCAAACTTGTATTAAAGCATATCGTGATGGCGAGTGTATGGATTTCGCTCATTCTATGGGGTGGCCGGATATTGACTTCACTTATTTGCTGGCCAGAGTTCAGCGAAGAGCTGGCATCTTATATGATGAAACACAGCAAATTTTATCTGAAATTGCAGATGGATTAATCGGGCAGCTGCTAGCTCGGGATATTGCACAGATTGAGGCATTAAATAATATAAATACGCTTTTTGCAATTGTGTCGGCACTGGCTCTGTTGCAGGATGCTTTGCCCGGCTATATCCGTACATCCAAGCCTATGAAACTGGTGCTTGATAAACGTCCATTTATTTAATGTACTACGCGAGAATCCTAAATTGATTCATTTATGCTTTTTTGAGCTCATAAGCTTCCTTATGAGCTTTAAGTTCCTTGCCTGCCAATACTACTACAGAAAGAATACCTGCGAGCATAAGCAGGATCATGTTACTATAATAGGTACTCAGTTTATCAGCCTGTATCATGATCTCTTTTGAATTTACAAAACAATACTCGAAACTCGAGTTAAGCATAGCTGACTTAAGTGATAAATAAATCGAAATCGCCATATCTAATCTGAATGTCAGATAGGTAAAAAGAGTGGAAATGCAAAAGCATATTACGGCACTGACTGTTGAGAAGCGTTTTCCTTTCCACTTATATCCATACACAACTGTAAATCCCATTACAACACTGCTTACAGTTAAAACATACCCAATTCTTGCCACCAGAAAAATGACTAGTGAGCCAACTAGGGCTCCTAAAATTGCAAATATAGTACCAAGCAATACATTTTCCTGAATTGCTGAGGCGGCTGTTTTTGTTGCTTTCAACTTCTGAGCTACCTTTGCCGCTGCTTCTTCACCATAGAATACACATTCATCCAGGATGAGATAGGGTGACGTCTCACCTGGTGTACCCTCAGCGTCACAGTTAATTGCACCATATTTTACAAATAGATTAGCCGCATTGTTAATTGTCTCAATAATCTTGTCTGTACTTGTCTTAGTGATTCGACCAAATGGCACATATATCTTCACGGTATAACCTTCTAATGATGCCTTATCTATCTTGCTGCCTGATAAAAGTTCATGTGATAGCTCTGAGAGCATTGCAATCCGCTCAGGCTGATCGACATTTTTCACGCTAAAGTATACATAGGCAGCTTGCTTGTTTTCAAAAGCACTATTTCTCTTAACAAAAACAGAGTATCCTCTATGTTCGCCCTTGATTACACATTTGTTGCTGTCAAATTTTAATTTATACAGTATTTTCGTAACACCATTAAAAACTTTTTTACTAGATGCCATGGATTATCCTTTGCTATTCTATATTTTATAGAGTTATTATAAAGCTCGGCATAGTGCAAAGCAATAATATTATTTCATATGAGTGACTAAGATTGCATAAATTGCCTTACATAGTGAAAAATAGTGAAACAATAGTGAATATATGGAACGATTTATACAAAAAAAGCTGCAGGACTGCCGCTTCACATGTAATAGCAGCAGAACGGATATTATAAAAACAACTGAATTAGAAAAGGTATAAAATCCCTCCATTTACAGATAATAGTCCTAACACTAGAGAATATAAATGTGAGGCTAAATCCGCTCCTCACTCAAAGGAGCTCGGATTTTTCTTCGCAAAACAAGGAGGATTATAATATATGAAAGCCACAGGAATTGTTCGTAGAATAGATGATTTGGGACGAATCGTTATTCCGAAAGAAATCAGAAGGACATTAAGAATCAGGGAAAGCGACCCCTTGGAAATATTTACCGACAGAGAGGGCGAAATTATTCTTAAAAAATATTCTCCCATTGGCGAAATGAGTACTTTTGCAAGACAGTATGCAGAAAGCCTTTCACAGGTGTCCGGTCGCACTGCACTCATAGCAGACAGAGACCAGTTTATTGCAGTATCCGGCGGATATAAAAGTTTTCTGGGCAAATCAATTAGTAAAGAGTTGGAGGAAAAGCTGGATAAACGAGAAGCGATTATGTGCACAAAAGGCGAATCGGGTTTTATCGCTATTACCCAAGACGTAACTGATGAGTTTGCACATGAAGCCATTCAACCTATTATTTGTGAAGGGGATGTCATTGGAGCCGTGGTGTTGATTAGTGGCGAAGACAAACCCAAAATGGGTGAAGTAGAGCAAAAGCTGATGCAATCTGCTGCAGGCTTTTTGGGAAGGCAGATGGAACAATAAAATATTTGACTGCTTCTTAATTATTCGTCTTTGTGATTTCTGTATTAAATATCATCAAAGCTTCCCGACAAGGGAAGTCACCCATTTCATAATACCCAGTAGTAAAGCGGTTCAGCCGTTCCAGTGATATGGAACGGTTGGCCTTCTTAGGTTGGTCAGTAATAAATTCTATTTCATCTGTTAAATACTCTTCGTCAAGTTTAGGGTCATCCAGTTCTTCATAATAAGGATCAAACAACAGGACTCTGTCATTTTCAATTCCGGTTAACAAAACATAGTGGCCTACTTGTAAAAATAAGTGCAAAAGTACAACGCCACCCTTTTCCAAAGCATTCCAAATACAACTGCCCGGAGTCACAGTAACGGCCTGGCCTGATATAAAGTCGCAATGAATCGGAAAGTTCTTTACTTCGCCGAAATGATTCAGCCAACTGGACATATAGTTCATAGCTGCCGGTGAAGTGCCGTGCTTGCATAATTCTCCCGCTTCATTATAAGTATCCATGCAATAGAGCATAATAAACTTAATCATATCAGGATAAATGCTTTCCCGGTCATATAAATAACGTATCCCATTCAATAAACTGATGGGGCCGCAATCATATTCAGATGTCTGATAATTTAACTGGTTTTTCATTTGGCTACACCTTTCCGGGTTTGGGCGCAATTTGCGAAAGTGATTGTAATATATCGCGGTTTAGGGTGTTTGTCAAGAAAACATTCTATGCAGGGGGTAAAAACATTGACATTGCTTTTGGGCAACAGTATAATAAATCAACATATTTATTAATACATTAGGATGATTCATTAGTATAATCTGAGATATTAATACTTACTATTTTAGGAGGAGAATTATGAAACAATTTACCCAAAAGGCACTTTGCCTAGTTTTAGCCGTCATGATGATAGTCGGCATGAGTGGCTGTGGTGCATCGGGAGAGGGCGAGAAAATTGTGAATGTCGGTATTACCGATACACTTGGAACTTTTAATCCGATGGCCATGGATATGACAGAAATTAACCAATATGCGGCAGGTTTAATGTTCCTTCCGTTGGTGGAACTGGATGCTGATTTGAATTTCCAGGGAATGTTGGCAGATTCCATTACAACAGAAGACAACTTGAATTTTATTGTACACATTGATGACGCTGCTGTATGGTCAGACGGTCAACCGGTTACCGCCGAAGATGTGGAATATACGGTACTGCGTTTAGCAAGTCCCATAGTTGGCAATGCTTATATGATGTATTATGCATTTGAAGGCGTTGGAGATGACGGCTTCGTAGAAGAGGGAGCAACTTCCATTTCAGGTGTCAAGGTGCTGGATGAAAAGACCATTCAGTTTACCAGCAAGGCACCCATGGCTCTGTCGACTTTTCAGAATACTTATGCCAGATACCTTCATACATTACCAAAGCATATTATTGAAAAGTACGCAGAATCAGAACTTACCACTGCAGAATGGTTCAACAAACCTGATGTGGTCAGCGGACCTTTCTTCGTAACAGAGTTCGATGCAGAGCATTTTATTTCTTATCAGGCTAACCCGAAATATTTTAAAGGTGCACCTAAGATTGATAAGCTGAATATTAAGATTGTAGATGGCAGCCAGTTGTATGCTGGACTGCAATCAGGTGAAATTGATATTACACAGCATACTATGAGTGTTATTCCACAGGAAGATTATGAAAGTGTGGAAGCACTTGATAATGTAGAAGTAGTTTATGGTTCTCCTGTAACCAATCAGTCTGTATTTATTCAGACAGCCAATGTAACAGATGTCAGAGTACGTCAGGCACTGCTTTGTGCGATTAACAGAGAACAGATTTTAGCAGAACTGGTTAAGGGACACGGCGAAATCGTTGACGGATTCTTATCTTCAGCAGGACCGTTCTATGATGAAAACATTGTTCCCACTGCCTTTGATCCGGAAAGAGCAAAAACCTTATTGGCAGAAGCTGGCTGGGATGGTTCTCAGACACTGCGCTTCTTCGTTAATTCAGGCGACAACACATTTGTGAATGCAGCCTCAGTTATGGTAGCACAATGGGCAGATGTAGGTGTTAAGGTAGAAGTTCAAACCGTTGACTTGGCAACCTTAATGAGCATGGCGGGTGGTACGGATTATGATATGATGGCAGTGCAGTATACTTATGCACCGGTAGATCCTTATCCCGATGTATCATGGTTACTGAGCGGCGAAGGTAGCTGGACCGGTTATGTAGATGATGCTGTCAATCAGGCATTAACAGATAGTCAGAACACCAGCGATACAGAGGAAATTAAGAGCCTGTATTCGATTGTAGATACAAAAATGCAAGAGGATGTTCCTATGTTTTCTGCGTATATCATTAGCGCGCAAGGAGCTGTAAACAAACGTCTGACAGGTGCTAAACCCAGTGTATTTGGTTTCTTTAATGATATTCAGAACTGGGATGTAACACAATAGGTTTAGTGAATTGTATCGCAGGAAATCTGCGATATACATGGAGTATAAAATGTCACATTTATTGGAAGTAAAGGGATTGACCACTACCTTTTCCGGAGATTACGGAGAGAGTATTACCGTGGATCACATTCATTTTCAGGTAGATGAGGGCGAAGTAGTCTGTATCGTGGGTGAGTCCGGATGCGGCAAAAGCGTAACCTCATTGTCAATCATGGGATTACTGGGAAGGGGCGGAGCTGTCACTGACGGCTCTGTCCTGTTTGACGGTCTAAACCTCCTGTCCATGACGGATAAGGAGCTGGATGCCATTCGCGGAGACCAGATTACCATGATTTTTCAAGACCCGCTTACTTCTTTGAATCCGGTTTTCACTGTCGGAAATCAAATTATGGAAAGCATCATGGCACATCTGCATTTATCTAAGAAAGATGCATCTGAAAGGGCTATACAACTTTTGGAAAAGGTGGGAATGCCGGATGCAAGGGGTGTTATGAAGAAATATCCGCACACGCTTTCGGGCGGTATGCGTCAGAGAGCCATGATTGCGATGGCTCTTTCCTGTAACCCCAGACTTTTAATAGCAGATGAACCGACAACCGCTTTAGATGTGACCATTCAGGCGCAAATCATGAAGCTCTTATTTGAATTACAAAAAGAAACCGGAATGGCCATGATTTTAATTACCCATGATATTGGGCTGGTTGCGAACATGGCAGATAGAGTATTGGTCATGTATGCAGGACAGATTATTGAAGAAGCACCTGTAAAGGAGCTTTTTGAAAATCCCAGACATCCGTATACACGGGCACTTTTAGACACAGTACCGACTATTAGGGACAGCGCTGACCGAAAGCTGGTTTCTATTCCGGGAATTGTGCCGGAAAGCTATGATGATATTAAAGGCTGTCGCTTTGCAGACCGCTGCGTACACAGGAGACCGGAGTGTGATAATCCTCAGGAGGATTACACATTTGCCCCGTCTCACAGCGCTAAATGTATTGTCATGAAGGAAGGAGGTATTTCACTATGAGTACAAAAACTCCTTTGCTTCAGGTTATAAATATGAAGAAATACTACCCGGTTAAGGGTGGTATTCTTAATTATACGACCGGCTATGTGAAAGCAGTAGACGGTGTTACGTTTGATATTTATGAGGGTGAAACCTTAGGTCTGGTAGGCGAATCCGGATGCGGCAAGTCTACTATAGGAAGGCAGCTGGTAGGCTTAGAGCAGCCTACGGAAGGCAAAATCATCTTTGACGGGCAGGATTTATCTCTTCTGAAAAAGGATGAAATGCAGAAAATCAGAACTCAGCTCCAAATGGTTTTTCAGGACTCTTATTCTTCCCTTAATCCAAGAAAACATATATTTGAAATATTGTCCCAGCCAATGCTGTATCATGGTATTTCTGACAAACAATCAGTTGAAAAAGATATACTAAAGATATTAGATATGGTTGGTTTGTCCAGAAGCGTACTGGGCAGATATCCTCATGAATTTTCCGGGGGTCAGCGACAGAGAATCGGTATTGCGAAAGCATTGTCTTTGAATCCCCGTTTTATAGTATGCGATGAGCCCGTTAGTGCACTGGATGTTTCCATACAGGCTCAGATTTTGAATTTGTTAAAAGATTTACAAAAGGAACTTTCTTTAACGTTGTTATTTGTGGGACATGGTTTGGGTGCAGTCAATTATGTGAGTAACAGAATCGCTGTCATGTACCTTGGACAAATCGTGGAAATGGGTGTAGCAAGCGAGATATTCCAAAATCCCGCACATCCTTATACCCAGGCTTTGCTCAATGCAGTACCGGTACCGGATCCCAGGGACAAGGAAAAAGAAGCAGAATTATTACAGGGCGAAATAGGAGACAATATTCATCCCCCTATGGGTTGTCGTTTTCATCCCAGATGTCCTTATCGAACGGAACAATGCTCACAAGAGGCACCTGCTTTATTAGAAAAAGACGGTAAGACAAAGCATTATGTAGCCTGTCCGATTATTTTGCCGGAGAAGGAGGAATGCCAACATGAGTAAATACATTATTAAACGTATTTTAATTGCTATTCCTGTTTTGATTGGCATTACAATCATTGATTATGCCATTATGTGCTTGGCGGGCAACCCCTTGGATATGATACAGGGACCAAGGGTTTCAGAAGCCGCCCTTGAAGCTAAAGAAATTGCACTGGGTTTGGATCAACCCTTTTATATACAGTACTTTATTTGGTTGGGACAGCTTTTGCAGGGAAATATGGGTATTTCGATTAAGTCTTATCAGCCGGTCAGTGCGATGATTGGCTCTCATATAGGACCTACGTTGCTGCTTATGGGTGTTTCTTTGATTGTTAGTTTGTTAATGGCAGTACCTGCGGGTATTTACAGTGCCATTCATCAGTATTCCAAAGGCGATTATACTGTGGTAACGTTCTCCTTCTTGGGGAGCAGTATTCCCGGATTCTTCTTGTCGCTATTACTGATTTATATCTTTTCCGTTAAGCTGGGTTGGCTTCCCTCCAGCGGTATGTCCACTCTGGGAACCTCTGGTGGTTTTCTGGATGTGGCCAAGCATATGGTTATGCCGGTTATTGTTCTTGCTACTTCAATGGCAGGCAGTAATATTCGTTATATCAGAAGTGCAGTTTTGGAAATTTTACAGCAGGATTATTTGCGTACGGCTAGAGCAAAAGGTATTGGAGAATTTTTGGTGATCAACAAGCATGCCTTGCGTAATGCATTGGTTCCCATTGTAACTGTAATTGGCATGGAAATCCCCATGTTGTTTGGCGGCGCTGTTATTATTGAACAGGTTTTTTCCTGGCCGGGTTTGGGACTGATGACCATGACAGCTATAACCAGCAGGGATTATCCGGTCATTATGGGCGTTTGCCTGCTTTCAGCAGTGGTGGTTTTGGTGGCCAATTTAGTAACTGACATTTTGTATGCATTGGTAGATCCTACCATTTCATTGAATTAGGAGGCTGCCATGACGAAAAGTTGGAAAAAACAGAAAGAGATTAAAACGGCTCAGACAGCCAAAACAGATATCGTTAATGAGAGTTATTTGCAGACAGTGGCTCGTCGTTTTAAGAAGCATCATTTGGCTACTATTAGTCTGGTCATTTTGATTATACTGGGAGGTGCCGCTTTATTTGCTCCGATTATTGCACCCTATGATCCTGATGCGATTGTGGGTTCTTTTAGTGGCGCACCAAACGCGCAGTTTTGGCTTGGAACGGACCAAATTGGCAGAGATGTATTCAGCCGTCTTTTATTTGCTATGCGGATATCGCTTTTAGTAGGCATTATGGCAACAGTTATTTCTACAGTAATTGGCGTGGTGTTGGGACTGATTGCTGGCTATTTTGGTGGCGTGGCAGATATGATTATTATGCGGTTTACCGATATGGTGATGTCTTTTCCCTATATTTTATTGGTATTGGTAGCGGCATCGATTTTTAAGCCGGGCTTGTGGAACATTATCCTGATCTTAGGATTTGTGGATTGGCCGGGCATTGCTCGATTGGTTCGTGGAAATGTGTTGAATCTAAGAGAAACCAATTTTATCAAAGGAAATATTGTGGCAGGAATGCCATTAAGACATATCTTGTTTTCGGAAATATTGCCCAATACAGTGGCACCGATTTTAGTATATGCTACGTCGGTATTGGCACTGTCCATGCTGGATGAAGCTGCACTCAGTTTTCTTGGAATGGGCGTGCAGCCACCTACAGCCAGCCTCGGAAATATGCTTAATGGAGCACAGTCCTTGACGGTATTGACTCGTCAGCCCTGGCTTTGGATTCCGGCCGGTTCCCTGATTATTATTTTGGTTATGGCAATTAACTTTATCGGAGATGCCTTGCGGGATGCACTGGATCCCAACAGCCGCGGTTAATGACGGATTGAGATTAGTATCAAGTGAACGATTTGGCACTGTATAACAATAGAGTGAGCGATTTGGCACTGAGTAACGATAGGAGGGCGAGTGTAGTGAAGGAATTTCATTATTTGGAAAAGGAATTACAGGAAGCTTTTTGTTGGTTTCATGCACATCCTGAATTGTCTTATGAGGAATATGAAACGACAGCTAAAATCAGAGAGATTCTTACACGAGCCGGAATAGAAATACTACCGCTTCCCTTGGAAACCGGATTGGTGGCAGTGATTCGCGGAGAGAATGCTGGAAATAATCATAATAGTATTACTGGAAAGAATTCCAGTTTGGTGCAGGCACTTCGCTGTGATATTGACGCTTTACCGATTCAGGAGGAAACGGATCTGCCCTATAAATCCACAACAAATGGACAAATGCATGCCTGCGGACATGATTTTCATATTACTGTTGGAATCGGCTGTGCACTGGCACTGCAGGAAATGCGTGAGGAGCTGTGCGGAACAGTTAAGATTATTTTTCAACCTGCTGAAGAATCAGCGGTTGGTGCTTTGAAAATATTAGAGACCTCTGCCATGGAGGATGTAGACGTTATTTGGGGTATTCATTCCGATCCCACTAACGAAGTTGGAACCATAGGCATTCGAGAAGGCTATGTAACGGCGGCGGTGGATAAATTCCTGGTGACGATTAGCGGACAAGGCTGTCATGGCGCTCATCCGGATGACGGAATTGATCCCATTCCGGTGGCAGCTGCGATGATACAGGCTTTTCAGACGATTATTACCAGAAATATTAATGCGTTTCATCCGGCATTACTGAGCGTGACCAGAGTAGAAGCTGGTAATACTTGGAATGTGATTCCGGAAAAAGCGTTTTTGGAAGGCACAGTCCGTTCCATGGACGAGGCTGATCGTACTTTGATACAAAAACGAATGCAGCAGATTACAGAAAATATTGCGCTTGCTTATGGAGCCACGGCGCAGTTAGATTGGAACGCGGGCTCTCCGGCTACTTATAACGATGCAAAAATGGTTGAAAAGGTCATAGACGTTGCTACTGCACGAGGATTGGCTGTTGTTCCGGAGGAAGAATCTTTGGGTGGTGATGATTTCTCATTTTTAGAGGAAAAAATACCGGGCTGCTATATCAAGCTCGGAACCGGTCGCGGTCCGCTGATACATCAACCCGGATTTCAGGTAAATCTTAAGGCAATCATACCCGCAGTTCAGTTTATGACAGAACTGCT
>CAZNAP010000011.1:0-42121 GCA_964571145.1 uncultured Lachnospiraceae bacterium
ATATCATTTAAGAAAAAAGGTAAGGAAGTTTGCCAACGTTTACTTGACACAAACATGCCTGTAATGTGAGTTGACATAAAAAATAATCCTTGTTATAATGACGTTGATAGCTTTGTAACAAATTCGTAACATATTGGAGGATTATAGTGAAGGCACGGATAATTTGTGGGGGATTAATCTGTTGCGGTGTTATACTGCTAACGGCAACCATGCCGGTTCAGGCAGATGAGTTAAGTGGTACAACAACGGACACAATTGAATATAGTTCAGAAGATGTTTTATCAGCCGGAGTGGGTAGTTTATTCCAATCAGTTTTAACGGAAGATGAGTATAAAGAAATAGCCAAGAAAGCAGAAGGTGCGCTTTGGGGCTATACACACTTAGGTATTTGTAATGTTGAAGAAAACAATTTGAATATCAGACAAGAGCCCAATGAATCGGGGAAACTGGTTGGAAAGCTTCCTAAGAATGCAGCATGCGAAGTGGTCAGCAGCGAAAACGGATGGTCATACATTACTTCAGGTAAGGTTGAAGGCTATGTAAAGGAAGAATATCTGTTAAAGGATTTTGCTGCAAAGCAAAAAGCAGAAGAAATGGCAGCTGCTATGGCAGTGGCAATTACAGATTCTCTGAATATCAGAGAAGAGCCCAGTACAGATGCAGAAGTAGTAACCCAGGTGGCTACAGGTGAAAGTCTGGATATTATAGAAATCAGAGATGATGGCTGGATTAAGGTTGATCTGGATGGTGAAGAAGTCTATGTAGCAGCTGATTATGTAGAAGTGAAATCGGATTTAAATACAGCCATTACCATGACCGAGTTGTTGTATGGACAAGGCGTTTCGGATGTCAGAGTTGATTTATGCCAATATGCAAAACAATATTTGGGAAATCCTTATGTTTGGGGCGGTACAAGCTTAACCAAAGGAGCTGATTGTTCCGGTTTTGTACTAAGTGTATTTGCGAAATACGGTGTATCACTGCCGCATTCCTCTCGTTCACAAGCAAATCAAGGAACGACCATTACTTATTCAGAAATACAGCCTGGCGATTTGATTTTCTATGCCAAGGGCGGAACCATTAATCATGTGGCAATTTACATTGGCGGCGGACAAGTTATCCATGCCAGCAGCCCGAAAACTGGAATCAAGATTTCGGCATATAACTACAGAACGCCTCATAAGATGGTTCGAATTTTACAAGATTAAAATGACTTTACAGTCGACATAAGATGTGTTATTATATATCAGTATGAAATTTAGCCATTGCTCGGAATCCGGGGAACTCCGTCCGTTTCTTGGCATTAGGCGGTTAATCAAATTAGGAGGAAATGAAATGATTTCAAAGGAAAAGAAAACAGTAATTATGCAGGAATATGCAAGATGTGAAGGTGACACAGGTTCACCGGAAGTACAGATTGCAGTGTTGTCAGAAAGAATCAAAGAGCTTACAGAGCATTTGAAAGAACATCCGAAGGACAATCATTCCAGAAGAGGTATGTTCAAGATGGTAGGTCAGAGACGTGGTCTTCTTAATTACCTTAAGGCTAAGGATATTGAAAGATATCGTGCTTTGATTGAAAAACTGGGACTAAGAAAGTAATAACAGCAGTTTTTAAGGCGGAGCATACCGATTATTCGGACTCCGCCTTTTAATCACTCGGATAAGCACCGAGTGACTTATAACAAAGGACTTGATGAATGCATACACATGAGTCAAGAAGTAACATAAGTCTTTTTATAGAGGATATAAAGAAGATGAAAAAGGTTTATGTTGCTTTTTGACAGAAACAAAGTAATTGTTTCGTGTAATGCAGACCAACTCCTTTGTTCTATAAACTGAAATAGCAAGAAAACGAGTTAGTAGAAAAGGAGAAAGAACATGTACAAAACTTTTACAATGGAACTGGCCGGACGTACCTTAAGCGTTGATGTAAATCGCGTAGGTAAGCAGGCAAACGGATGCGCATTTATGCATTATGGTGATACAACCGTATTGTGTACAGCTACAGCATCTGAGAAACCGAGAGAAGGAATTGATTTCTTCCCACTGAGCGTAGAATATGAAGAGAAACTCTATGCAGTAGGCAAAATTCCCGGAGGATTTAACAAAAGAGAAGGAAAAGCATCAGAAAACTCTGTATTAACAAGTCGTGTTATTGACAGACCTATGCGTCCTTTATTCCCTAAAGATTACAGAAATGACTGTACACTGAATAACTTGGTTATGTCAGTAGACCCTGAATGCCGTCCTGAATTGGTAGCGATGTTGGGTTCTGCTATTGCAACCAGCATTTCCGATATCCCGTTTGCTGGTCCTTGTGCAACCACACAGATTGGTATGATTAACGGTGAACTCATTGTTAACCCTAATCAGGAACAGTGGAAAAATGGTGACCTTACTTTAACGGTAGCTTCTACAGCTGAAAAAGTAATCATGATCGAAGCTGGTGCAAATGAAATTCCTGAAGATAAGATGATTGAAGCAATCTACATGGCACACGGAATCAACCAGACCATTATTGAATTTATCAACAAAATGGTAGCTGAGGTTGGTAAGCCGAAACATACTTATACAAGCTGTGCTATTCCGGATGAAATGTTTGCAGCTATGAAAGAAATCGTAACTCCCGCAGAAATGGAAGTTGCAGTTTTCACAGATGAGAAACAGATTCGTGAAGAAAACATTCGCGTAATTAGAGAAAAAATGGAAGAAGCTTTTGCAGAACAGCCTGAATGGCTGGCTGTACTTGGCGAAGCTCTTTACCAATATCAGAAGAAGACAGTTCGTAAGATGATTTTGAAGGATCAGAAACGTCCTGACGGTCGTGCCCTGAATCAAATCAGAACACTTGCTGCTGAGGTTGACCTGATTCCCAGAGTACATGGTTCCGCTATGTTTACCAGAGGACAAACTCAGATTTGTAATGTGTGTACACTGGCTCCTATGTCAGAAATGCAGAGAATTGACGGACTTGATGAAAATGAAGTCAATAAGAGATACATGCACCACTATAATTTCCCTTCTTATTCAGTAGGCGAAACAAAACCTTCCAGAGGACCGGGCAGAAGAGAAATCGGCCATGGCGCTTTGGCAGAAAGAGCACTTATTCCGGTACTTCCTACAGTAGAAGAATTCCCTTATGCGATTCGTACTGTTTCAGAAACATTTGAATCCAACGGTTCTACTTCCATGGCATCAACTTGCGCATCTTGTATGTCCTTGATGGCTGCCGGCGTTCCGATTAAGAAAATGGTTGCAGGTATTTCCTGTGGTTTGGTTACTGGTGATACAGATGATGATTTCGTTCTTTTGACAGATATTCAGGGACTGGAAGATTTCTTCGGCGATATGGACTTTAAGGTAACCGGTACAACCGACGGTATTACAGCAATTCAGATGGATATTAAGATTCATGGCTTAACAAGACCTATTGTAGAAGGTGCTATTGCAAGATGTCGTGAAGCAAGAATGTTCATTATGGATACTTGTATGAAGCCTGCTATTGCAGCTCCCAGACCGGAAGTTGGCGAATATGCACCTAAGATCATTTCAGTTCAGATTGATCCTGAGAAGATTGGTGATGTAGTAGGGCAGCGTGGAAAGACCATTAACGAAATCATTAACCGTACAGGCGTTAAGATTGATATTACTGATGACGGCAAGGTATCTGTATGTGGTACAGAAGCTGAAGCAATGGATAAAGCAGTAGAATATATCAAAACCATTGTTACCGAATATCAGGAAGGTCAGATTTTCCAGGGAACAGTAGTCAGCATTAAAGATTTTGGTGCTTTCGTTGAATTTGCTCCCGGCAAAGAAGGCATGGTTCACATTTCCAGAATTGCTAAGGAAAGAATCAACCGTGTTGAAGATGTCCTGTCATTAGGTGATAAAGTAACTGTTGTTTGTCTTGGAAAAGACAAAATGGGCAGAATGAGCTTCTCCATGAAGGATGTAGCACAACAATAAATTCAAATAGGCAGTTGGTTGTCTATATAAAGAAGACTTGAAGGTCAAAAGAAGACCTGAAAGTCTTCTTTTTTTATTACTCACTCAACACTTATTCAAATAAATTTGGTCTAATTTGGACAAAGCATCATATATTGAGTTAGAGAGGTGATTACATGACTAAACAGGAAGAAATTCTAAGAATCTTTTCCGATTATATGAAACAACGGTTGGAACATATAGTTGCCGGGGCTGACAAACTGCAGGAAATTCGCATGGGAGTAGGCTTACCGGTGAGAATCAAACAGGCAGGGGAAGAGTGCTTGCTAACGGGACAAGGGTGGATGACCAGGAACAGACAGGAAGCCTGGCATCTGTCAGAAACAGAAATGGAAGATGTAATCAAAAACATTTGTCAGTATTCAATATACGCATTTGAACATGAAATCAGCCAGGGATTTTTAACTGTGCAAGGCGGACATAGAGTAGGGGTTGCGGGAAGAGTTGTGCTTGGCGAAAATGGACAAATTCGCAATATTACTCATATTCGTTTTCTAAATATCAGAATTTCTCATGAAGTTCTGGGAGCAGCAAATGATAGCATTCCTTTTTTATATGAAAGCAATACTTTTTTAAATACATTACTGATTTCACCACCGGGATGCGGGAAGACAACCCTTCTACGGGATATAGTAAGGCAGGTTTCTGATGGGAATCCCAGTGGAACCGGCAGACAGGTGGGGGGTGGTGGATGAGCATTCTGAAATCGCAGGCAGCTATTTGGGAATTCCACAGAATCATGTAGGCTTTCGGACAGATGTGTTGGATGCTTGCCCAAAGGTACAGGGAATGATGCTTTTAATGCGTTCCATGGCTCCTGCAGTGGTAGCAGTGGATGAAATTGGCGGTGAAGAAGACATACAGGCAATACAGCAAATTCTGAAAGGCGGAAGCAGTATTGTAGCGACTATGCATGGTAATTCCATAGAGGATGCGGTTGCTTATTTAGATGGAAAATTAGTATTTCGGAGATATATTTTGTTGGAAAGAATACAGGGTATTCCACAGGTTACACAGATTTATGATCAAAACTTATGTCGTATGAAGTACAAACCGGAGGATGAGAAATGTTGCGGTTAATGGGATGCGTTTTGGTGATTGCAGGATGCGTGGGCGTGGCTGATAATATTTGTCGGGAGAATAAAAAGAGATTGGAACTATTAAAGCAGATTCGAAGTCTTTATGAAAATATGAAGTATTATATAGCTTATCAAAAGTCAACGATTCCGGAAGTCTTACGAAAGATGGCGGGACGGGAAGATAATTTCTTTTCACCAGTTTTTTATGACATACATCAAAGGCTCAGAGATGGGAATGAAAATTTTGCGGAAAGCTGGAATAACTGTATGAAAGAGGCACTGGCGCATTCTGTGTTAAAAAAGCAGGAGCGACGACTGGTCTTGGATTTTCCGTCCTGTTTAGGTTATATGGAGGAAAATGCGCAGGCCAATGCCTTGGACGAGTTACTGTGGGAAGTGATTCGGAAAATTGAGGAGTTGGATAGAGAACAGAAGAATCAGAATAAATTAGTAATGAGCCTTGGAACAGCAGCCGGAGTGTTATTATCCATATTGCTTTTATAGTTTTGAGAGCCATTAGCTGCTTCGGTTAAGTTGCAGCCCGGAGGTCAGATATGGGGATAAGCCTGATATTTAAAATTGCAGCTGTGGGAATATTGATTACGATACTAAGTCAGATTTTGAAACACAGCGGGAGAGAAGAACATGCCTTCTTGATTAGTTTGGCAGGATTGATTCTGGTACTGACATGGATTTTGCCAACTATTTATGACTTGTTTATGATGATTCAAAATCTGTTCAGCTTTTAGTCACTCGGTGACTAAGCGTAGGAGGCCAAATGGAAATCGTGAGAATCGGAATTGTAGGCGTAGTGGGTGTGATGCTTGCTCTTCAGTTCAAAAGCACCAAACCAGAATATGGTCTATATCTGGGAATTGCAATTTGTTTGATTATTTTTGTGTTTTCCATAGACGGACTATTAGCTTTACTGGAGTATGTCAGAGGATTGGAAAAGTATCTTGCCGGAAAAGCAGGATATCTTGGCTTCTTGCTGAAAGCCGTTGGGATTACTTATGTTTGCGAGTTTTGTGCTTCTATTTGTAAGGATGCCGGGCATAAGGCAGTGGCAACTCAAATTGAAATTTTTGCAAAACTATCAGTATTGCTCATGGGAATGCCGGTACTGGCGGCAGTCATTGAAAATATAAACAGCATAGCCGGATAACGAAAAGAGGGAGACTGGTGGAAGCAACTGCGGGAGACGGACAAGAACTAAATTACATACAAAGTTGTCTGGAAGCGTATGACATAAGTGCCATACAGGCAAGTATAGACAGCTTGTTTCCAAGCTTTGATGTGAGTGCGGATGAATTGCTTTCGCTTATTTTGCAGGGACAGGTGGCGGAGGCATTTAGAATTCTGTTTGGACAGGTTAGCGGAAGTCTTTTCGGAGAATTGGCCGGCATGAAACAGATATTTCTGTACATATTGGTGTTGGGAGTGGTATCGGCATTGTTTTCCGGATTTTCCGATTTATTTGCGGGACAGCAGATTGCGCAGGCTGGATTCTACTTCCTTTATCTGTTTCTAATGGTGATTCTAACGAAAGTATTTCTATTTGTTTCCGGAATCGCAACAACGGCGGTGGGGAGTATTGTTCTGTTTATCAAGCTGTTTATACCTACGTATTTTCTTGCGGTGGGAGCGGCACAGGGAACTGCCACTGCATTGTACTATTATCAATTGATGTTACTGATTGCATATTTGGTGGAGAGCTTTTTAAGCACTGTCCTGATTCCATTTATTTACAGCTATGTGATGCTGGCACTTCTTAATGGATTATGGGCGGAAGAAAAATTGACGTTGTTATTGGATTTTATTAAAAAAGGGATTGTTTTGGCTCTTAAGGTATCTATGGGAGCCGTGACTGGACTGAGTTTGATACAAGCGGTTATTGTTCCGGCACTGGATCGATTAAAGATTTCTGCTTTGCGCAAAGCGGTATCTTCCATTCCGGGGATTGGTGGGGTGGCGGAAGGTGTGGCTGAGCTGGTATTGGGCTCGGCGGTATTGATTAAGAATAGTATGGGTGTCTTGTTTCTGGTTGTTTTATTAGGAGCATGCTTATTGCCTTTGGGGAAAATCTTGGTAGTAACAGGTGTTATTAAAATGGGGGCAGCTGTCACCGGTATTGTCAGTGACAAACGAATTTCTACTTGTACAGACCGAGTGGGAGAAGGGTGCTTTTTGCTTTTTAGATGTGTCTTTACTTCTATTTTTCTATTTGTAATTGTGATTGCAGTGGTGGCTTATACGATTTCAGCATAAGTACTGAGTGACTAGGCATCAAGTGACTGGGAGGAATATGATTGCGATAATTAAGGATGTTTGTATCTTTGTAATGATTGCTCAAGCAATTATTTTTTTCGTGCCGGGTGATTCTTATATGAAATATGTTCGCATTCTGGTGGGTATCTTGATGATTTGGAGAATTACGGAGCCGTTATTTGCATTTGTATTAAATGAGGAGGAACAAAAGACAATGTTGGAGCATATTACTGTTCTGGAAAACAATATAATGGAAAGTCAGGCAGAACTGAACGTAGAGGATAATCGTATGGGAATTTATCAAAGTATTGAAGATGAAATTAAAAACAGACTCAGCCAGTGTCAAAATGAGCAGTACACAGTGGAAGAGGTAGAATTGCTGGGTACAGAACAGAATTCTTTTGGCGAAACAGAAATTCAAAGTATTATTGTCAGGGTCAAAGACAAGCAGAGGAGCGCAGTGACACAGGAAATCAGTATTCAAGTTGCGCCGATTCAACTGGGAGAAGAGAAACAAGAAGAGGTTATAAAGGATACAGATGAATTGAAAAAGTTATATGGGGACTGTATCGGTG
Organism: uncultured Lachnospiraceae bacterium; assembly: GCA_964571145.1. Lineage (GTDB taxonomy): Bacteria > Bacillota > Clostridia > Lachnospirales > Lachnospiraceae > Suilimivivens. The sequence continues at coordinate 7,934 of CAZNAP010000011.1, forward strand.
TGGATGCTGATAGAATAACAATTCTACAGGCACGGGAATAGTATTTTGCGGAGGATTATAAATGCAGGAAAAGAATGAGACGAGGGAGAAGCTCGAAAAGGTAATTCCGGCTAAACTGACCAAAAATAATTGTCTTATTCTGGTTCTGTTTGGAATTTTGCTTTTGGTAATCGTATGGCCCACGCAGCAGAACGGAAAAAAAACGTCTGCGATTACCTCGAATGACAGTACCAAATCACCAATTGAGTCTTTAAGTGACAGGGAAGCAACCACAGCGGGAAATAACGCAACGGCTACTCGGGCGGATATAAGTGAAATGCAGGCCTATACAATTTATTTGGAGGATACCTTGGAAAAGTTCCTTTCTACAATAGAGGGAGCAGGAAAAGTAAAAGTAATGATTACCTTGGAAAGTTCCAAGGAAACCATAGTAGAAAAGGATAAGACAACGGTTCGGGTAGGTTCAACAGAAGTAGATGCTGCGGGAGGGAGCAGGAATACTTCGGATATTTCGGACAGCGAAGAAACGTTGTATATAGGCGGTGCAAGCGCCCACGATACGCCTTATGTGAAGAAAATTATCGCACCTCGCATAGCAGGAGTCGTGGTTTCTTCGGAGGGTGGCAACAATCCTCAAATTGTCGTGAATATAACAGAAGCAATTCAGGTATTATTTGGCATTGATGCTCATAAAATTAAAATAGTTAAAATGATTTCAGAATAAAAGGAGACATGGGCTTGAAGAATATGGTGAAAAAGAATCAGATTATGATTACGGCATTGGCAATTATGATTGCAGTGGCAGGTTACCTGAATTTCGCGGGCGGTAAAATTACGGAAGAAGAAATAATGACAACCGGTGCAGATACGGTAGCGGTTGCGGAACAATCAGAACTAGTGGAGACCGATGCAGATGTGGCAGCTATGTTCGAAATATCGGACGAAGATATGGAACAGGCTCAGTATGGAGATATTGAAAGTCTGGATTCAGAAGTACTCATGCAAGAGGAAAATTATTTAGAGGAAACCATGGATACAAGTGAAACACCCGGCGAAGCGGTTTTTACATCGGCAGCCACATTGGACACTTTATCAGGGGCGAGATTATTAAAAGAACAGACCAGAGCTAAGAATAAAGAAACGTTAATGGAAATTATTAATAATGCAAATATCGCAGAAGAACAAAAGCAGGAAGCAATTGATAACATGATCGCTATTACTGATATTGCCGAAAAAGAGACATCGTCAGAAATTTTATTGGAAAGTAAAGGATTTGATGACGTTGTAGTAAGCATAACCGATGGAATGGTGGATGTGGTAGTTAACACACCTGAGTTAACAGAGGCACAGCGGGCGCAAATAGAAGATATTATTATCCGTAAGACCGGAGTAAGCCCGGAATCAATTGTAATCAGTACTTTATCAGCAGGATAGGCAGACCGCTTACAAGACAGCTTATAACATGAAGAATATGATGCTATATTTAAAAAAATGTGGTATTCTATATGCAGTGAGGCGGGCTCGGATATGCACCGAGCGACTCTAGAAAAAAGGCAAGGAGTACGCATTTTATGAAAAGAGTTTTTTTGATTGTTTTAGACAGTGTTGGAATAGGAGCCATGGAGGATGCCGCTGATTTTGGAGATGCAGGAACAAATACCCTGCGTTCGGCTGCCCAGAGCTCCTGTTTTCATATGCCCAATATGGCACAGCTGGGTCTTTTCAATATAGACGGAATGGACTGGGCAGAAGGAGTGGCTTCTCCGAAAGCTGCTTATGGCAGAATGAAGGAAGCTTCTAAAGGGAAAGATACTACTATAGGACATTGGGAAATTGCGGGTGTTATTTCAGAAAAGCCCCTTCCGGTATATCCAAATGGTTTTCCAGAAGATGTATTGGAAGAGTTTAGCCGCAAAACAGGCAGAGGCGTTATTTGTAATAAACCCTATTCAGGAACAGAGGTCATTAAGGACTATGGCGAAGAACATGAGAAGACCGGCAAATTAATTGTATATACGTCAGCAGACAGTGTATTCCAGATTGCAGCACATGAGGATATTGTACCCACGGAAACGCTGTATGAATATTGCAAAATTGCCAGAGAAATTTTAAGAGGACAACACAGTGTCGGACGTGTCATTGCAAGACCGTTTAATGGCACACCCGGTAATTATCAGAGAACCAGTGGCCGTCACGATTTCTCACTGGAACCGCCGGGCGAAACCATGTTGGATGTTTTAAAAGCAGACGGTCAGGAAGTAATCGGTGTTGGCAAAATCAGAGATATTTTTGCAGGCAGAGGCGTTACATCTTTTGTCTTTACCAAAAGCAATGCAGATGGAATCGCTCATACAATGGACTATCTAAAACAGAATTTTAACGGGTTATGCTTTATAAATCTGGTTGATTATGATATGCTCTATGGGCACAGAAATGATATAGATGGCTATGCCAAGGCACTGGCTGAATTTGACCAAGCCTTGCCCCAAATAATGGACGCCATGAACGAAGATGATGTGCTTATGATTACGGCAGACCATGGTTGCGATCCTGGGTATACAGTTTCTACTGACCATTCCAGAGAGCATACACCGCTCCTGATTTATGGAAAAGGGATTACACCCCAAAATTTGGGAACAAGGGATACCTTTGCAGATATTGGAGCGACAGTTTTGAAGCTTTTGGGTGCAAAAGGAGAGATAAAAGGGCAGCCACTGCTTTAAGGAGGATAAAGAAGTGAGTAACTATGAACAGGAAATAAACAGAAGAAGAACCTTTGCCATTATTTCCCACCCTGATGCGGGTAAGACAACACTGACAGAGAAGTTTCTTTTGTATGGAGGGGCAATTAACCTGGCAGGAAGCGTTAAGGGGAAGGCTACAGCAAGACATGCAGTTTCGGACTGGATGGAAATAGAAAAAGAAAGAGGTATTTCCGTTACTTCATCTGTATTACAATTTGAATATGATGATTTTTGCATTAATATTTTGGATACACCGGGACATCAGGACTTCTCAGAAGATACCTACCGAACACTGATGGCTGCTGATTCGGCAGTCATGGTCATTGATGCATCAAAGGGTGTAGAGGCACAGACACGTAAACTTTTTAAAGTCTGCGTGATGCGTCGAATTCCTATTTTTACATTTATCAATAAAATGGACAGAGATGCCAATGATACGTTTGAATTATTGGATGAAATCGAGAAAGAATTAGGAATTGCCACTTGCCCCATTAACTGGCCTATTGGCTCTGGTAAAAGATTTCAGGGCGTTTATGACAGAGAAAGAAAAATGGTCATTACCTATTCCGATACGGAAAAAGGAACAAAAGAAGGTGCAACAAAAGAAATTCCGGCAGGTGACAGAGAACAGCTGGTGCCGGTAATCGGAGAAGAAGCAGCAGACACTTTATTGGGCGAAATAGAACTTTTAGACGGTGCCAGTGCTGAGTTTGATTTGGAAACGGTCAGAGCCGGTCAATTAACACCGGTATTTTTTGGTTCCGCGCTTACTAATTTCGGAGTGGAATTCTTCTTACAGCATTTCTTGAAAATGGCAACGAATCCGCTTCCGAGAATGTCTGATATTGGATTGATTTCTCCTACAGAACAGGATTTTTCAGCGTTTGTATTCAAGATACAGGCGAATATGAATAAGGCACATCGAGACAGAATTGCATTTATGAGAATCTGTTCAGGCAAATACGAGGCCAGCATGGAAGTGAAACATGTGCAGGGTGGCAAAAATATGCGTCTTTCCCAGCCACAGCAAATTATGGCCAGTGAGAGAAAAATATTGGAAGAGGCTTATGCGGGAGACATTATCGGCGTGTTTGATCCAGGCATCTTCTCCATAGGAGATACCTTGTGTATGCCGAAAGAACAGTTTCAGTATGAAGGAATTCCTACGTTTGCACCGGAGCATTTCGCCAGAGTCAGACAGATGGATACCATGAAGCGGAAGCAGTTTGTGAAAGGAATCACACAGATTGCACAAGAGGGCGCTATTCAGATTTTCCAGGAATTTAACACCGGTATGGAAGAAATTATCGTAGGTGTTGTTGGCGTTTTGCAGTTTGATGTTTTAAAGTATCGTCTGGAAAATGAGTATAATGTGGAAATCAAGCTGGAGCCGTTGCCCTATGAACACATTCGGTGGATTGAAAATAAGGATGTGGACTTAATGAAACTAATCGGAACTTCAGACATGAAGAAAATCAAAGACTTAAAGGGAAATCCTTTACTTCTGTTTACAAATGCATGGAGCGTGGGGATGACTCTTGATCGTAACAAGGGGCTAATACTTTCAGAATTTGGACGGGAATAAATGAAAAAAAGACAGGGCTTATTTTTACTGTTACTAAGTTTCGTCTTGCTGTTGTCAGGATGTGGACAAGGTGCAGAATCGGGGAACCCGACAGAATTAATACAACAAGAAATAGAAAGAATCACAGAAAAGATACCGGAAGAAAGTAGTGCAACAACGAAACCGGAACAGTCTAAGACGCAGGATACAGCAGGAAGTCAAGTATTGCCGACACCCACTCCGGCGGACGCACAAACAGTGGAACCTGCGGAAGAAAGCAATGCAGATAAGCAGGGGGTAAGTGCCGGTGCTGTAGACCAGTTACAGGGTGTTCCCACAGAGGATATGCTGGCTCTTCAGCTTCAACAAAAGGGGCTGTACCATTATGAAAAGCTGAATTCTGATGAAAAGGTTATTTATGCGGAAATCCTAAAAATATTGCAAGACTTTGGAGATGGAATTGTGCTTTCTTGTCTGGATGCCAATGTGATTGAGAAGGTATTCCAATGTGTTTTAAATGATCATCCGGAGATTTTTTATGTGGATGGCTATTCATTTACCAGATACACATTAGGGAGTGAAGTAAAGAAAATCGCCTTTTCCGGAACCTATCATATGAGTGTGGCGGATGTAGCACAAAGACAAGGGGAAATAGAGAATTATGTGAATACCTGCTTGGCGGGAATGCCCCAAGGGCTGGATCAATACCAGACAGTTAAATATATCTATGAATATATTATCAATCATACCGAATATGATGCGAAGGCTCCCGAAAATCAAAATATTTGCTCGGTTTTCATCTATCAAAAGAGTGTTTGTCAAGGCTATGCCAAGGCGACACAGTATTTGCTGCGGAAAGCCGGTATTGAAGCAACTTTGGTTATGGGACAGGTGTCCGGCGGGGAAGGCCACGCATGGAATCTTGTACGCTTAGATGGCGATTACTATTTTGTGGATACCACCTGGGGAGATGCTTCCTACCAAATTGTGGAAGGGGATAGCAGTCAGTCAATTGGCAACATTCCGCCTATTAATTATGATTATTTATGTGTTACGACCCAGCAACTGGTGCAGACGCATAATATCAGTCATGTTGTTGATATTCCGTTATGCTCTGCGATGAAAGATAATTATTATGTGCGAGAAGGTCGCTTTTTTGAATCTATGGATCAGGATAAACTTGCACAGATGTTCAGTACTGCATATGAAATGGGCAACACCTATGTTACCCTAAAGTGTGCAAACGCAACAGTTTATAGTGAGATGTTTCGTTATCTGATAGAAGAACAGGGAATTTTTACTTATTTACATGCTGGTGAAGGCACAGTATCTTATGCTGAAAACGAACCGCAGCTGAGCCTTAGTTTCTGGTTGTGATGAGAATGGAATCCAATCATTTTCACACATGGGACTATGCAAAGAAGTTATTTTTTGGTACTATAATTATGTATGCAACTTGCAATAAGCATGAAAGAAGGGACATGAGCATGGAAAAGAATTTCGAACAGAACACTTATGTGTTACAAGAAGAGCAGGAACTGGGAACAGTTAAAATTGCGGATGATGTAGTGGCAATGATTGCAGGACTTGCAGCAACTGAAGTGGAAGGCGTTACCTGTATGGCAGGCAATGTCAGTAATGAGCTGATGGCCAAAATGGGAGTCAAGAACCTTACCAAAGGTGTTAAGGTAGAATTGTTTGGTAAACAGGTTAAAACCGAATTGGCATTAATTATGGACTACGGCTATAACATTCCGGCAGTTTCACAGAAGGTACAGGAAAAAGTTAAAACGACCATAGAGAATATGACAGGTCTGGAAGTACTGGATGTCAATATTCGAATTGCCGGTGTCAATATGCAGAAGAATAAATAAGTACAGGATGGAAACTCATGAGCAGAAGAGAAATGAGAGAGCAGCTTTTTAAGCTGCTGTTCCGTATTGAATTTAATGCAAAGGAAGAGATGCCTCAACAGGTAGCTTTTTTCTTTGAAGACGAGAATGATACGGACGAACAGGATATTGCCGATATCAATGCAAAATTTAGTAGTATCATGGATAAGCTGGATGCAATTGATGCAGCTTTAAATGATAAAGTAAGTGGCTGGAATACAGAGCGAATGGCTAAAGTAGACCTGACGATTCTTCGACTTGCTGTTTATGAGATTCAGTTTGATGAGAATATTCCTACAGGTGTAGCAATTAATGAAGCAGTAGAATTGGCCAAGAAGTTTGGACAGGAATCTTCGGCTTCCTTTGTGAATGGAGTATTGGCGAAATTTGCCTAGACAGGAAGTTGGACATGCAGAGTGTTTACACAGTCGGACAAATAAATTCATATATTAAGAATATGTTCGCACAGGATTTCTTATTGCAGAACCTTGCCGTGAAAGGAGAGGTCAGTAATTGCAAATATCATTCCTCCGGGCATATTTATTTTACCTTAAAGGATGGAAAAGGAACGATTTCCTGCGTGATGTTTGCCGGAAACCGTTCCGGTCTTGCATTTCGGCTTATTGAAGGGATGCAGGTAGTTGTCAGAGGAACCGTTGATGTTTATGAACGGGATGGCAAATACCAGATGTATGCCAAAGCCATTACGCAAGAGGGAGAAGGTGCTCTTTATCAGCGATTTGAACAGCTGAAAAAAGAACTTTTGGAACGTGGCTTGTTTGATGCACAGTATAAGCAGCCGATTCCCAAGTATATTAAGACCCTGGGCGTAGTAACAGCATCTACAGGAGCTGCAGTACAGGATATTATTAATATAACAGGAAGACGAAATCCCTTTGTACAGATTATTCTATATCCCGCAATCGTACAGGGTGATGGTGCAGCAGCCAGCATTATAAAGGGTATTCAATTATTGGAGAAACGCCACGTGGATGTGATGATTGTCGGAAGAGGTGGCGGTTCCATAGAGGATTTATGGGCGTTCAATGAAGAAGCGGTAGCCCAGGCTGTATTTGACTGTACAGTACCGGTGATTTCTGCTGTAGGACATGAAACGGATACGACAATCATAGATTTTGTATCAGATTTACGAGCGCCTACACCGTCAGCAGCCGCAGAACTGGCAGTATATGATGTAAATCATGCCAAAGAACAGATTGACGGATACAAAGCGATTTTAAATCGCCAGGTGGCAGGAAGAATTTCAGCGCATAGAATCAAATTACAAGCTTATGAAGCAAAAATAAAAGCCAACAGTCCCATGGGGAAAATCAGAGAAAAAAGAACCTACGGAATCAATTTGGAAGAACGCCTGAATAATGGTATTCGGAATCAGATTTTAAAGAAGAGACATCAACTCAACATTTATATAGAGCGCATGAAGGGTCTGTCCCCATTAGACAAGCTGAACCAGGGATATTCTTATGTTTCCGATGCTGCCGGAGAAACGGTCAATGATATTGCCAAGGTAGCTAAGGGAGATCAGGTGATGGTATTTGTTAAAAATGGGAAGCTGCAGGCAGAAGTGGTTGAGAAATTTGCCATGCACTGGGAGCAGGAAAGGGATTAAATTATGGCAGAAGAAATAAAGCTGGAAGAAGCGTTTGAAAAATTGGAAAAGACGGTATCCACACTGGAACGTGAAGATATTTCCCTGGAAGAATCTTTTCAGATTTATCAGCAGGGTATGGAATTATTAAAGCAGTGTAATCAGGCAATTGACCAGGTAGAGAAGAAAGTACTGGTACTAAATGAGGATGGAGAAACTCATGAATTTTGAAAACTTATTAGCTGAGAAAACAAGCCGGGCGGAAGATGTTTTGAAAAAATATTTGCCCACTCCGGAAGGCTTCGGACGGGATTTGTTCGAGGCTATGACATATAGTGCATTAGCCGGAGGCAAGCGGCTTCGCCCGATTTTAATGGAAGAAAGCTTTTTGCTATATGGTGGTCAGGGTCCAATCATAGAACCTTTTATGGCGGCATTGGAAATGATTCATAATTATTCGCTTGTACATGACGATTTACCAGCTATGGACAATGATGAATACCGCAGAGGTCAGAAAACCACTTGGAACGTCTATGGAGATGGAATGGCGGTACTGGCAGGTGACGGACTCTTAAATCTGGCATTTGAAACAGCTGCCGGAGCTTTTGATTTGGCCAAGGGAGAACAGCAAATGCGCCAAGTGGCAAAAGCAATGCAGATTCTTGGAAATAAAGCCGGTATTTATGGAATGATTGGCGGGCAGGCTGCGGATATCGAAGCGGAGCAAAGTGAACATGTAACCAAAGAATTACTGCTTTTTATCCATGAGCATAAAACCGCAGCATTGATACAGGCAGCCATGATGATCGGTGCAACTTTGGCAGGAGCTGATGAGCAGGAAATTTCAGATATGGAGAAAGCGGCATATAATATTGGGATTGCTTTTCAGATTCAGGATGATATCTTAGATGTAACAAGTACAGAAGACGTACTGGGTAAGCCAATTGGAAGTGATGCGAAGAATAACAAACTGACTTATGTATCGCTGCATGGACTGGAAGAATCAACTAAAGAAGTCAAAACACTGTCAGAGGAAGCATTGGCAATCTTAGGGCATAAAAATGAATTTTTGTCAGAGCTGGTGAGGTCTTTAATTACCAGAATAAAATAGTCACCGAGAGACTAAACAGGCTGACCAAAGAAAAGAAGGAAAAGAGTATGTTGCTTGATAAAATAAAGGGTGTTAATGATATTAAAAACATAAGTGTATCGGATTATCCGATGTTAGCTGAAGAAATAAGAGAATTCTTAATTGAAAAGATTTCTCATACAGGCGGACATTTGGGCTCTAATCTGGGAACAGTTGAGTTAACGATGGCATTACATCTGTCTTTAAATCTTCCACAGGACCAATTGATTTGGGATGTGGGTCATCAGTCTTATACACATAAATTACTGACCGGTCGTAGAGACGGTTTTGAAAACCTTCGTAAATTTGGTGGCATGAGTGGCTTCCCGAAACGAAAAGAAAGTAACTGTGACTGCTTTGATACAGGCCATAGCTCCACTTCTATTTCTGCAGGTCTGGGATTGGTCAAAGCCAGAGATATTCTTGGCAAAAATAACACAGTTGTTTCTGTCATCGGAGACGGTTCCCTGACCGGTGGCATGGCATATGAAGCACTTAACAATGCTGCCAAGCTGGAAACAAACTTTATGATTGTTTTAAATGATAACAATATGTCTATTTCTGAAAACGTAGGCGGTGTTTCAAAATACTTAAACAATGTCAGAACTGCTAATACCTATCTGGACATTAAAGAAGGCGTATATAATACATTAAAGGAAATGCCTAAAGGCGAGAAAATGGTAGAAGGTATCCGCAAAGCCAAGAGTAGCTTTAAACACTTGGTGGTTCCGGGTATGTTTTTTGAAGATATGGGAATTACTTATTTGGGTCCGGTGGACGGACATAATATTCCTGCTATGTTACGCATTTTCCAAGAAGCTAAGAGAACCAGAAATGCAGTACTAGTGCATGTTATTACGCAAAAAGGCAAAGGATTTGCACCTGCAGAGCGTCATCCGGCACGTTTTCATTCAGCCGAGCCCTATGACATTGAAACAGGCATTCCGACGAAACCAAGAACCACGGCTAATTATACAGACATCTTTTCAACCGTCATGACCAAGATGGGTTCCCGAGATGAAAAGGTGGTTGCAATTACTGCTGCCATGCCCGACGGAACAGGTCTCAAACGATTCAGAAACATGTATCCAGAGCGGTTTTTTGATGTTGGCATAGCGGAAGAACATGCGGTTACTTTTGCAGCAGGTCTTGCTGCGGGCGGATTAAAGCCGGTAGTGGCAATTTATTCCTCATTTTTACAGAGAGCTTATGACCAGATTTTACATGATGTATGTATTCAGAACCTGCCGGTGGTATTTGCCATTGACAGAGCGGGCCTGGTAGGAAGTGACGGAGAAACACATCAGGGTATCTTTGATTTATCCTATTTGTCCTCCATACCCGGATTGAGTATTATGGCACCCAAAAATAAATGGGAGCTTTCCGATATGTTAAAATTTGCTTTGACTATGGACATGCCCATGGCGATTCGATACCCCAGAGGAGAAGCTTATGCGGGGCTAAAAGAGTACCGTGCACCGATGGAATATGGCAAAGCAGAACTGATTTATGCAGAAAGCGAAATCTGTTTAATGGCAATTGGCAGTATGGTCAAGGAAGCAGAAGAAGTGCGTAATCGGTTGCATGAGGCAGGATTTGCCTGCAGTATTATCAATGCTAGATTTGTGAAACCGATTGACAGACAGTCTGTAGAATGGGCTAATGAAAATCATAAGTTGATTGTCACTATGGAAGAAAATGTAGCAAGTGGCGGATATGGCGAGAAGGTCAGAGAATGTTTGGACGACCTGGATGATAAGAAAAAGCTGTTACAGATTGCAGTACCGGATGAATATGTGGAACACGGAAATGTAGATATTTTAAAGAAAGAACTGCAAATAGATGTGGAAAGCATTACCAACAGAATTATTCAGGCGATGGAAGTTTTCTCATGAAAGAAAGACTGGATGTCCTGTTAGTACAAGTTAATTTAGCCAGTTCCAGAGAGAAGGCCAAGGCACTTATTCTGGCAGGAAGTGTATATGTAGACGGTAAACAGACTATAAAACCAAGTATCATGGCAGACTCCGAGAGCAATATTATTGAGGTAAGAGGAACTACGCTTAAATATGTAAGCAGGGGTGGCCTGAAACTGGAAAAGGCGATTGAAAGCTTTGGCATTAGTCTGGAAAACAAGGTGTGTATGGATATTGGTGCATCTACCGGCGGATTTACGGATTGTATGCTACAAAACGGAGCCAAGAAGGTTTATGCTGTAGACGTAGGGCACGGACAATTAAGCGAAAAACTTCTAAGTGATGCCAGAGTCATCAATTTAGAAAATACGAATTTCAGATATATGGTACCTGCCGATCTTCCGGAGTCGCCGGATTTTATTTCAATAGATGTTTCCTTTATTTCTCTTACGAAAATCTTGGCACCGGCTATGGAACTGCTGAATGAAGACGGCGAGCTCGTATGCCTGATTAAGCCACAGTTTGAAGCGGGACGTGAAAAAGTCGGAAAAAAGGGTGTTGTGAAGCAACCGAAGATTCATAAAGAAGTCATTCGCACTGTTATAGATGAGGCAGAATGCTTGGGCTTTGCATTTTTAAATATGGACTTTTCCCCAATTAAGGGACCGGAAGGAAATATTGAATATTTGCTACATATTAAGAAGTGTGCAGAACATACTTTACCGAAAGACAAAACAGAACAAATCAGTCGATTAGTCGAACAGGCGCATAAGGGATTGAAGCAGTAAAGGGTAGGGGATTCACATGGAATTGTTTTATATTATAACCAACCATTCTAAGGATACAGAATTAAAGGTAACGAATCAAATCAAAGATTATCTGCTAAAATGTGGAAAAGAATGTATAATCGATGCCGGAAAGAAAGATGAAAACGGCAAGTATTATACGGATACGGCTAATATTCCGGCTAACGTTGATTGTGTGATTGTACTGGGTGGAGACGGCACTCTGTTACAGGCAGCGGCCGATTTAGTGGACAGAGACATTCCGTTTCTGGGAATTAATCTGGGTACACTTGGCTTTCTGGCAGAAGTGAATCAATCCGGCATTACAAATGCGCTGGATCAATTAATTGCAGATGAGTATGATATTGAAAAGAGGCTGATGCTTCATGGTGTCATTTATGAAGGTCATGAAATCATAGATGATTGCAGAGCCTTGAATGATATTGTAATTGCCAGAAAAGGTTCTTTACAAATTATTAATTTTAGTATTTATGTGAATGGGCAGCTGTTACATCGCTATCATGGAGATGGTATGATTGTAGCAACTCCTACGGGATCCACCGGTTATAGCCTTTCTGCAGGTGGACCTGTGGTAGAGCCTACAGCAGATTTAATGTTGTTGACCCCTATATGTCCACATTCCATGCAAAACAGGAGTATTGTTCTTTCACCGGATGATACGATTGAAATAGAAATCGAAAGTAACAGGGATGGCTCCTTGCAAGAGGTAGAAGCGATTTGTGACGGAAGTCATAAGGTGACTTTGCAAACAGGAGACCGGCTGGTAGTGAAGAAATCCAAGAAAACCACAGGAATAGTGAAACTCAGCCAGGTTAGTTTCTTAGAGGTTTTACAGAGAAAATTAAGTGACTAGAAATAAGTGTGGGGGTTAATTCCAAGATGAAAAAAAGCAGGCATCAAAAGATTAAAGAACTGATAGCACAATATGAGATTTATACCCAGGAAGAACTGGCAGACAAGCTTAAAGCTGCAGGATATGAGGTTACACAGGCGACCATATCCAGAGATATCAGAGAGCTGAAACTGTCAAAGATTCCTATGAGTGATGGCAGACAGCGTTATACCATATTAATTCACAGCGATCATTATCTCAGTGACAAATATCTGCGCGTATTGCAAGATGGCTTTGTATCCATGGATATGGCACAGAATATATTAGTAGTTAAAACGGTATCCGGCATGGCCATGGCAGTAGCGGCAGCCATAGATGCCATGAAGCTTAAGGAAATCGTGGGATCCATAGCAGGAGACGATACCATTATGATGGCAGTCAGAACAGTAGAAGATACCAACATTGTTATGGACAAAATACATACTGTTTTAGAAGAATAAAACCACCATGTGCTTGAGAGAAGGGCATAAGGAGGACAAGAATGTTAGTAGGTTTACATGTAAAAAACTTGGCATTAATAGATGAACAGGAAGTAACCTTTTCAGAAGGAATGAATATTCTCACCGGCGAAACCGGTGCAGGAAAGTCCATTTTGATTGGGTCTATTAATTTGGCATTGGGTGCCAAGGCAGATAAAGAATACATCAGAACCGGTGCAGAATCCGCATTAGTGGAACTGACCTTTTCCTTAAATGAACAGCAATGCCGGTTGATTCAAGAACTGGAGCTGCCGTTGGATAATGGTAATGAATTGATTTTGCAGCGCAAAATCATGCAGGGCAGAAGTATCTGCAGAGCAAATGGCGAAAGCATCAGTACGTCACAGCTGAAGAGTTTATCGGGAACGCTCCTTGATATGTATGGACAGTATGAGCATCAATCCCTACTTAAACCACTGGCATGTAAGAAAATGCTGGATGAATATGCCGGCGCAGACTTAGAGAGTTTAAAAGCACAACTGAAGGAAGTTTTGGTTCAATACAGAGAGCTTTGTGAAGAACTGGAAAATCAAAATTTGGATGAAAATGCCAGAATTCGCGAACAACAGCTTTTAAGTTTTGAAATTAATGAAATTACTGCCGCTTGTCTTAATATAGAAGAAGATGAACAGGTAGAGAGCAAATATCGCAGAATGATTCATTCACAAAAAATTAAAGAAGTGGTCTCTACAGTACATGCACTGACCGGTTATGAAGGTGAGCAAAGTGCAGGAGATGCAATCGGACATGCACTGCGAGAACTGAAATCACTGAATGCAGTTGATGACGGATTAGTGCCATTAGTGGAACAGTTGACTGATATTGATGATTTGCTGAATGATTTTAACCGATCCATGGCAGAATATCAGGAAGAACTGGAATTTGATGAAGAAGAATTTCATCGGCTTGAGGAACGATTGAACGTATTAAATCATTTAAAAAGCAAATACGGGGATACTATTCCTGAGATACTGCAGACACAGGAAGAAAAGCAGACGAAACTGAATCAGCTCAACCATTTTGAAGCCTACGAAGAACAGCTTCGGGTCAAGGTGGCAGAGTGCAAAGAAAAAATATTAGATTTTTGTGAACAAATTTCCAAGCTGCGAAAGCAGGCAGCAAATCCGTTAACGGATCGATTAAAAAGTGCAATGCAGGATTTGAATTTCTTAGATGTAAAATTTGTGATTGATGTGATTGCGCAACCGGAGCATTTCTCGTCAGACGGATATGATGAAGTGGAATTTATGATTTCCACCAATCCTGGCGAAGAACCCAGACCGTTAAGGCAAATAGCAAGTGGCGGCGAGTTATCCCGTATTATGCTGGCATTTAAAACTGTTTTTGCAGATAAAGATGAAACAGATACACTGGTATTTGATGAAATTGATGCCGGAATCAGTGGCAAAACTGCCTGGAAGGTTTCAGAGAAACTGGGAAGACTGGCCAGAAATCATCAGATTATCTGCATTACGCATTTGGCACAGATTGCTGCTATGGCGGATACGCATTTTCTAATAGAGAAACAGGTAAGACAAGAAAGAACCAGCACGGATATCAGAAGACTGCAAGAGGATGAAAGTCTGGAAGAACTGGCAAGACTGTTAGGTAGCGGAGAACTGACAGAAGCTGTGTTGAGTAATGCACGTGAAATGAGAGAAACTGCGAAAGCTGCTAAAAGAAATTTGTAAAAAATCATAAAAAATTCATAATAGAAACATTTGGAAGCAAAAAAAAGCGAATGGTCAATTAAAATTCAGAGTTTTCCATATACTAAAGGAGACATGCAGATGTATGTCTCTTTTTAATTCAAAATAAAGGACGTGGAAACTTGAACTGTTTAAAAGAATATAAAACAACCAAAGTTTTACTTTATAAAAAGTTTTTATACTGCCTGCTAATCGCTGGAATTATAGTCACTTTTTTTTCTGCCTATTATCATATGTGGAGATTGGTTCCTTCCACAATTATGATTAAAGCCGGAGTGGATCAGAAATTGGATTTTAAGGTACCGGCTTCCGGTGAAATCAGCAGAGAAGCAGTGCCAGCCAGCATAAGCACGGGAGATAAAATGGAGGCAGAGAGTCTCTCAATTGATTTAAGCAAGCCGGTTACCGTAAGAGCAAATCAAATAGATCAGTACAAGATGCAGCTGAAAATATGGGGTATGATTCCGTTTAAGGCTGTGGATGTGAAGGTAATACAAGATACGAAATTAATGCCGGCGGGTCTTCCAATTGGTATTTATGTGAAGACTGAGGGCGTATTGGTCGTTGGCGTAGGTGAATTTACAGGGGAAGAGGGACAAACCTGCAATCCGGGGAAATTCATCTTTCAGGCAGGCGACTATATTATGGAAATAAATGACGAAAAAATAAATGAAAAAAAGAAATTAATTGAGAAAATCAGCCACTGCGAAGGACAGGAAATGATTTTTAAAATCAAAAGAGGAGATTTGATTCTGGAAAGTAAAGCGAAGCCGGAGATGAATCGTAATGGAGAATATAAAATGGGAATATGGGTCAGAGATAATGCGCAAGGAGTAGGGACTATGACCTATATTGATGAACAGGGCGGCTTTGGTGCTTTGGGACATGGTATTAATGATGTGGATACCAGTACTTTGATGACTTTGTCAAGTGGCACACTGTACCATACGGAAATAATCGGAATTACAAAAGGCTATAATGGCTCACCGGGTGAATTGACTGGATTTATCGAGTATGATGATCGAAATATTATGGGTGTCATACAAAACAATACAAATAAAGGTATTTTTGGTGTCTGTACACCTGAAACAATAGGAAGCGCAGAGTATGGTTATTTACCGCTGGGATTAAAGCAGGAGATTAAGAAAGGAAAAGCACAGATTATCTGTTCGTTAGGTCACGGAACAGCTGCTTTTGATGTGGAAATTGTAGATGTCAATCTAAATAATGATAATGTGAACAGAGGGATTGTGCTGGAAATAACAGATAAAGAACTGCTACAGACAACCGGTGGAATTGTTCAGGGTATGAGTGGCAGCCCCATCATTCAAAATGGCAAGCTGATCGGTGCAGTCACACACGTACTGGTACAGAATCCGGCTCGTGGGTATGGTATTTTTATTGAGTCCATGTTAGTAGAATAGGTCACTCGGATCAGTACCGAGTGACTAAGAATCCGTTTTTTTACCTCTTGCGCTTTCTTTTTTACCTCTTAGGCAAAACATATTTACAGATTTTGGATTTCGGTTATACTGAATATAGCAGAAGGGCCTACTGAACATTTACTGAATATTATGAGGAAGGGACAGTATGAAGGTTAAAATTGAAATAGACGAAAACCTGCAAGAGGAAGAAGTCATTATCCGCTGCAGAAGTCTGAATGAGTCCATCGTGAACCTTCAAAACTACATATCAGAGCAAAGGGATGGTAAACAATGTATTCCTTTATATCATGGAGGTACCGAATACTATGTACCGATTCAGGAAATATACTTTTTCGAAACGGAAGGTAAGGAACTCCATGCACATACAAAGGATCAATTGTTTAATACGACCTATAAGCTCTATGAATTAGAGGGAATGCTGCCGGGATGCTTTATGAGAATATCTAAATCAACCATTGTCAACTTGGATTACATATATTCGATTACCAGAAACCTGACAGCCTCCAGTGTAGTAGAGTTTATGCATAGTAGCAAGAAGGCGTTGGTATCCAGAGCTTATTACAAAGCACTGATTGAAAGTATTGAAGTAAGAAGAATGCATAGATGACAGAAGAAACTGTCAAAAAGAAAGAGAGGAAATGATGAAAACAGGAAGAAAAATATTTTGGGGTTTATTGTTTGTTTTAGGAGCACTTGCACTGATTGTAGGTCAAATGGGTTATTTAGGAGAATTGAGCTTTTGGACGATTCTACTGTCGATTGGATTAGCCGGTCTTTTCCTGGATGGATTGTTTACCAAAAACTATGTTACAATTTTCTTTTCAGCAGCGTTTTTTGTAATTGTAAACGATACATGGCTGGGTTTGGAAGCAATTACTCCTTGGCCGGTACTGGGTGCAGCACTGCTGTTAACAATCGGACTCAGTATTTTGTTCCCAGGCAAGGGTAAATGGCAGAAATATTGTGGTGCACATCATCACTGGGACGGACACAAGAGCGATATATCCACCGACAGTCTGGATGGCGAAAATGTCCGTTATGAAACCTGCTTCGGAGAAGCTGTGAAGTATATTACCAGTCAGGAATTAAGTTATGCAGATTTAGAATGTTCTTTTGGTAGTCTGGTTATTTATTTTGATAATGCCGTATTAAAAGAACATACCGCAAATGTACACGTTGAATGTTCATTCGGCAGCACGGTACTGTATATTCCTTCAGATTGGAAGGTAGTACATAATACCAAGAATGCATTCGGCGGAACAGATGAAAAAGGTCATTGCAATCCTAATGGCGAAAATGTTCTTTATATCAATGGTGATATATCCTTTGGTGCATTGGAAATCAGATATTTATAAAAATAATAGCTTGTGTAACTAATAAAACGAAAAGACTTTGAGTAAAATCAAAAGTCTTTTCGTTTTAAGTTATTCAAATTTCCTGTCATAAAGTAAAGCTGCAATTAATACAACGAAACAAGAACCTGCATTGTGAACCAAAGCACCTGTTGTCGGGGTTAAGATGCCAAGTACTGATAAAATAATAGCCAGAAAATTAATGCACATAGAGAGAGTGATACTTAGCTTTATTGTTTTTACAGTGGCATTGGATAAGCGTTTCAAATAGGGAATTTTAGTAATATCGTCACTCATTAATGCGATGTCAGCAGCATCCACTGCGATATCACTTCCCATACTCCCCATAGCAACACCGACACTGGCAGTTTTAAGTGCAGGTGCGTCGTTGACGCCATCACCAATCATGCATACCAGATTGTGTTCCATCTGAAGACGATTAATATTACTCACTTTTTCTTCAGGAAGTAAATTTGCATGGATTTCTTCTATTCCGACCTGGGAAGCAAAGTATTGGGCAGTTTTTTGGTTGTCACCCGTTAAAAGTACTGTTTTTGTATTCATTCCGGAAAGATGTCTTACCATTTCTTTTGCCTCGGGACGAAGTATATCAGAAAGTGCAATGATGCCTATGCAGTGATGGGCATCTGCAATGAGTATACATGCTTTTCCCTGCATTCGTAATTGGTCTAAAGAATCTGTTATTTCTTTAGATAGGAGGATATCATTGCTGCTAATGAACTTTTCGTTGCTGCAATAAAAATTCTCACCATTTAAAGTCGCGGAAATTCCTTTTCCTGTTAGCATTTTAAAATTTTCACATTCATATAAAGAAATATTTTGTGTTGTTGCATGATCTACAATTGCTTTGCCAAGGGGATGCTCACTTTTTTGCTCGGCAGATGCGGCCAGGGAAAGTAAAACATCATTATTGATGGCTGAATCAAAAGAAATGATATCACTTACTCGCAATTTGCCATAAGTAAGAGTACCTGTTTTATCAAAGGCAATGGTATTGACTTTGCCCATTTTTTCTAAAGCATCTCCAGACTTAATAATCACACCATGTTTGGTTGCCTGCCCAATAGCTGCCATAATAGCGGTTGGCGTTGCAAGGACTAATGCACAGGGACAAAAAACAACTAAAATAGTAACGGCTCTTACAATATCGTTTGTAATAAAAAATGTGATTATGGCAATTAAAAGCGCTACGGGAACTAGCCAACTGGCACATTTATCCGCTATACGCTGCATGGGAGCCTGTTTATTTTCTGCCGCTTCAACCATTTGAATTAGTTGTTGGAGAGAACTGTCAGTACCAACTTTGGTTGCTTCTATATCAATGGCACCAAAACGATTAATCGTGCCGCAGAAAACGCTGTCGCCAATTTCTTTATCTACGGGAAGAGATTCACCGGTCATAATAGATTGGTCAACAGAAGTTTCGCCTGAGACAAGAATGCCATCTACCGGTATCGTTTCGCCGGGAAGAATGCGAAGAATATCCTTAGTCTGAATTTCACTGGCAGGAATAATTGCTTCTTTCCCATCTTTTATGATTCTTCCCTGTATAGGTGCCAGATCAATTAACTTCTTTAAGCCCTTTTTCGCACGTTCAGTGGTCATGTCTTCAAGAATAGCACCAAGTGCCATAATAAATGCGACTTCACCGGCTGCAAACAAATCACCAATTGCAATGGCGGCTATCATGGCGACGGTAATTAATAACGCAGACGAAATTTTACTAATTCCAGGATTATGGATTATGCGCCATATGGCAAGATAAAGAAGTGGAATACCGCTTATTATAACTGTAATCCATGCAGGGTCAAGCGGAAGAACTATACCAATTCGTGGCAGTACAAAACTCAAAATAAGAAATGCACATCCAATTAGTGTCATGGGAATGCCAGCTAGCAAATCGTTAATTTTTTTAATCATTATATATGACCTCCTGAAAAGTATTGACAAAGCATTATTCAAACAATACAATGAATAAGTTATCGAACATAATGTTTTGTATTTATTATATGAATGGGTTCTTTCTAATGCAACAATCAAAAAAGTAAGTTTGTAAGATAGTGAACAAAAAACGAAAAGTGTTCAGGAGAAAAAACAATGGATAGAAGACAGAAAAAGACGCGAGATGCTATTTTTAAGGCATTTAATCAATTGCTGGAGAATAAAAATTATAGTAGTATTACGGTGCAGGAAATCATTGATGTGGCGAATATCGGAAGGAGTACTTTTTATTCGCATTTTGAAACAAAAGATGAACTGCTAAAAGCAATGTGTACGGATTTATTTCATCATGTATTTTCTGAGGAATTAGCAAAGGAGAAAACACATGATTTCTCCAAAGGCAAGATTGAATCGAGTGAGCAGATTACACATATTTTATACCATTTACAAGATTTAAAGAGAGAAATCAAGGGACTCATGTCTGGGGATAGCGGAGAAACTTTTATGAAATATTTTAAAGGATATCTGGCTGATATGTTTTGCAGTTACCCTAAAATGTCAATTGAAGAAATCCCCAAAGATTATGTACTAAACTATTATGTCTGCAGTTTTACTGAAACTGTGAGGTGGTGGATTTGTGGCGAACAGGAGTATACACCGGAGGAAATAGCCATGTACTACTTACATATTACGGATTCTAAGAAGTGACTGTGAAGAATCGGTGTTTATATTCAATTTATAAATTGTTTATAGTTTTATTAGCACTCACCTCTTTACAGTGCTAACAATACGTGTTATAGTACATGTAGAACAAAAGAAAAGGAATTATCAAAAAGAATGGAGGAATGACTTATGATGATGATGCCTAGTGTTTTTGGAGAAAACTTGTTTGATAACATGCTGAATTTCCCGTTTGAAGATGACTTATTTGGTAAGAGGAATCCTTTGTACGGTAAGCATAGCAAGAATATGATGAAGACCGATATAAAGGAAACAGATGGCGGCTATGAAATCGCAATTGACTTGCCGGGCTTTAAGAAAGATGAGATTTCAGCAGAATTAAAAGATGGTTATTTAACAATCAATGCACAGAAAGGACTGGACAAGGATGAAGAAGACGAGAAAGGAAACTTCATTCGCAGAGAACGCTATTATGGCAGCTGCTCCAGAAGCTTTTATGTAGGCGATGCTATTAAAGAAGAAGATGTGAAAGCAAAATTCGAAGATGGATTGCTCAAACTGGGTATTCCGAAAAAGGAAGCCAAAGAAATCGAAAGTCAGAAAAGAATTGCCATTGAAGGCTAAAATCTCATAGACTATATAGCGATAATAAAAAAATAATCATTAACAGGTATTAAGTCAAGTGCAGCAGTGTTCTGCGGACAGATTTTGTTCGAGAATACTGCTGTTTTGCTGTACATATGCAATATTTCAACGGAATTGAATACCCATATGTGTGTGAATATGTTAAAATGAAAATATATGATGGAGGGCACGTATGAGATATCCGGAATTTTTAAGCGAAAAGGGAACCATTGGATTTGTAGCACCTTCTTTTGGATGCTCAATAGAACCCTATATGACTGCATTCAAGAATGCACAGAATAAATTCAAAGAAATGGGTTATAAACTGGATTTAGGACCGAATTGTTATGAGCTGTCTGGGATTGGTATTAGTAATGCTCCGATAAAATGTGGCGAAGAATTTACAGAGTATTATTTGAGTGAAAATAATGACTGTCTGATTTCCTGCGGGGGCGGGGAACTTATGTGTGAGATTCTAGAGTATGTGGATTTTGAGGCAATTAAGCAAGCCAAACCCAAGTGGTTTTTAGGATATTCAGATAATACCAATTTAACGTTTTTACTGGCAACGCTTTGTGATACTGCCTCTGTGTATGGACCTTGTGCAGCAGCTTTCGGAATGGAACCATGGCATCCCTGTATGAAGGATGCACTTGCTGTATTACAGGGTAGGACACAGGAAATTCACAGTTATGGATTATGGGAAAAGGATAGCCTGAAGGATGAGGAACATCCGTTGCTTCCTTATAATTGTACCGAAAAATTGGAATTAAAGTGCTACTTACCGCAAATGCTGACCGAAAATCAGGTGATGATGCAAGTGAGCAATCAGGCTTCTATGACAGGAAGATTAATTGGCGGGTGTATGGATTGTCTGGTTACGTTGGTGGGAACCAAGTTTGATCGGGTAACTGAATTTTTGGAACAATATAAACAAGATGGCTTTATTTGGTTTTTGGAATCCTGTGATTTAAGTGTGTTTGATATACGGCGGGCTATGTGGCAAATGGAGCAGGCGGGTTGGTTCAAATATGTAAAAGGCTTTCTATTTGGAAGACCACTGGTTCATGGACAGGAAATGATGGGACTGAATCAATATGCGGCGGTGCTTCCGGTTATACAACGTCATCAAGTGCCGGTAATCATGGATGCGGATGTGGGACACTTGGCACCAATGATGCCGCTGGTTACAGGCAGTGTGGTGGAAATGACAGCAATTGACCAAACCCTGAAAATAAACATGGAATATAAATAGCAATTAATAGCATAAAAACTCAAGATGATTTTGCGAAGATAAGGGGAATAAGCATGACCAATGAGAAGAAGAAAAAAGTATTACACGAAATGAAGCGCATTATATTAGTAGTAGTGGCAGCTTGCATTATGTCCTTGAATATTAAGGGATTTATCCGGGCCGGCAATTTAATCCCGGGCGGTTTTACCGGTATAACGCTACTCATCCAGCAGGTGGGCGTGGAGTTCTTTCATATTCAAATTCCTTATTCATTAGTGAACTTACTGCTTAATGCGGTACCGGTTTTCATCAGCTTTAAGTTTATTGGCAAAAAATTTACGGGATATTCTTGCTTGATGATTGTTTTAACGGCGGTATTCACCGATGTGTTACCAGGATATCCGATTACACATGATATTCTACTAGTCAGTATTTTCGGTGGTATGATTAATGCATTTGCAATCAGTCTATGTCTTCATGCGGATGCAACCAGTGGCGGAACTGACTTTATCGCAATTTACTTTTCCGAAAAGTACGGTGTGGACACCTGGAACTATATATTCGCAGCGAATGTAGTTGTATTGATTATAGCTGGTGGTCTGTTTGGCTGGAATGAAGCACTTTATTCGATTATTTTTCAGTTTACATCCACACAGCTGTTACGATTACTGTATAAACGTTATCAAAAAGAAACACTTTTCATCATTACGGCCAAGCCGGAAGAGGTATATCAAAGCATTCGCGAGGTGACACACCATGACGCAACCATTTTTAAAGGAATCGGTTGTTATCGAAAACAGGAGTGTAATATGCTTTATTCCGTCATAGGCAGCGATGAAATTCGTATTGTAGTGACAAAAATCCGTGAAGTAGACGAAACTGCTTTTATAAATATCATGAAAACAGAACAAATTACGGGAAGGTTTTACAAAAGACCCAATGATTAGCTGCGGTTGTGGTGGAAATTTGCGATAAATGATAGTTGATGAGGTAAATCATGTTCCTTATAATAAATCTGTAGCGTTATTTGTGAAAAAATGGAGGAAAGATGATGGAACAGATTAACTTGACAACGACGAAAGATACCGAGAGAGTGTACAAAATGTTGGGAGACCTGATGAACATGAATAGGGAATTCCAGATTATGATTACAGTGCCTTCCGGAAATCAAAACACAGAAGTGAAATTAGCTAGAAATGAGCTTTCAGCGACAGGCAAGGTAACCGGTTATCATTTAGAACGAGATGTGACAGATATGATACACGAAATCGGTGTGCCGGCACATATTAAAGGATATCAATACTTACGTGATGCGATTATGATGTCAGTGGAGGATACAGAAATGCTGGGATCAATAACGAAAATCCTGTATCCCACAATTGCCAGGAAGTATCAGACAACCTCCAGCCGTGTAGAACGGGCAATCAGACATGCGATTGAGGTGGCGTTGAACAGAGGACGGATGGAAACACTGGATGCCATGTTCGGGTATACGATTAATACCGGTAAAGGGAAGCCGACTAATTCCGAATTTTTTGCATTGATTGCAGATAAAATACGGTTACAATATAATTAGTTCCCAGAAGAACCTTATTTTTGACCAAGAATTACAGATTAAGAAGGATTGATAAAGAAGAGTGCATATCATATGGCACTCTTTTAGATTTGTCTCTTTTAATCAAACGCAATATGTTGTATAATGATTCATTATAATGACTATTGGAGGTCTAGACACAATGAGGAAAAAAATTCTTTTTGTCGCGTCTGAAGGAGTGCCATTTATTAAGACTGGCGGGTTGGCGGATGTAGTTGGTTCACTTCCCAAGTGTATTGACAAGAGGTATTTTGATGTAAGGGTAGTTTTGCCAAAATATACGTGCATGTCACAGGAAATGAAGGATAAATTGAGCCCAATCACTCATTTCTATATGGATTTTCACTGGAAAAATGAATATGTAGGTATTTTGTTTGCAGAAGTAGATGATGTGAAATACTATTTCATAGATAATGAAATGTATTTTAACGGGTTTAGACCTTATAGTGATAATACTTTGTACGAAATTGAGAAGTTTGCACTTTTCTCTAAAGCGGTTTTATCTATTTTACCAACCATAGAATTCAGACCAGATATTATACATTGCCATGATTGGCAGACGGCTTTGATTCCGGTTTATTTAAAAGAGCGTTTTCAGGGAAATGAATTTTATCGTGGCATTAAAACTGTCATGACCATTCATAATTTAAAATTTCAAGGCAGATGGGGTATCAAGGAGACACAGGATATTACAGGGCTGCCGGATTATTATTTCACATCGGATAAGCTGGAATTATTTGAAGGAGCAAATTTACTCAAGGGCGGACTGGTCTTTGCAGATACAATTACAACGGTTAGCACAACCTATGCAGAAGAGATTAAAACGCAATTTTATGGGGAACAGTTAGATAGTCTGCTTTGTGCGAGAAGTATGGATTTGCGTGGAATTGTAAACGGCATTGATTATGAAGAATTTAATCCTGAGACAGATAATTATATTGATTACAAATATAATGCTGTCAACTTCCGCAAAGAAAAGATTAAAAATAAAAGAGCCTTACAAGCAGAATTAGGTTTGGAGCAGGACGACAAGAAATTTTTGATTGGTATCGTATCCAGACTGACAGACCAAAAAGGGTTTGATTTGATTGCTTATGTGATGGACGAATTGTGTCAGGATAATGTACAAATCGTCATACTGGGCACGGGAGAAGAACAGTATGAAAATATGCTCCGCCACTTTGACTGGAAGTATAATGACAGAGTTTCAGCTAACATATACTATTCAGAGGCGCTATCTCATAAAATATACGCAGCCTGCGATGCATTTTTAATGCCTTCGTTATTTGAACCCTGTGGACTGAGTCAGTTGATGAGTTTGCGCTATGGTACGATTCCGATTGTCAGAGAAACGGGCGGTCTGAAGGATACCGTAGAGCCATATAATGAATTTGAGAGTACCGGAACCGGATTCTCTTTCTTCAATTATAATGCACATGAAATGCTGAGAATCATCAGATATACAGAACATATTTATTATAATAGAAAAAGAGAATGGAACAAAATCGTAGACAGGGCAATGGCGGCTGATTTTTCATGGCATGTTTCCGCTGCTAAGTATCAGGAAATGTATGACTGGTTAATCGGATAGGAGTTATGGAGCGTATCGGTAATGCCAAATAACAAAAGGAAAGACGGCTTTATTTTGCAGGCAGGGATACTGGCTTCGGCCGGTATCATTGTCCGCATCATTGGACTTCTGTACAATACGCCTCTGGTAGCAATTATTGGAGACGAAGGCTTTGGATATTACAACAGTGCTTATTATGCGTACAGTATTGTTTTATTAATATCCTCCTATAGCATACCTTCCGCTGTTTCGAAGGTGATTGCACAGAGACTCGCCACAAAAGAATATCGAAACGCCCATAGGATTTTTATTTGTGCGTTTATCTATGTGCTGGTAGTCGGTGGAATTGCCAGCTTATTTGTGTTTTTTGGAGCCGGTCATTTGGTCAAGATGGAAAGTGCTGTATTGCCTCTTCGAATTTTGGCACCTACTATCTTTTTTAGTGGAATTTTGGGTGTATTGCGAGGATACTTCCAGGCACATAAAACCATGGTGCAGACATCCCTTTCCCAGATTATCGAGCAGATTATTAATGCGGCTTTTAGTATTGGAATGGCCTATTTATTGGTTCAAACGGTCATTGATCAGGATTCTACAACCAGAGCTTCTTATGGTGCGGCAGGCGGAACAATCGGAACCGGCGCCGGCGTAATTGCTGGTTTGTTGTTTATGGCAGCGGTCTATGGACTCAACAGGAAGACCATTCATAGGAGAATAGAGAGAGATACAGGACATGAGGAAGAATCTTACAAAGATATTTTCAAACTGATTTTCTTCGTTGTGACACCATTTATTCTGGGTACCGGCATCTATAATGTGAATACATTTTTAGATAATTATATTTATCAAAAAATAATGATGGAGATAAAATCCTTTGCAGAAACGGCCGTGGCAACAGATTTGAGTGCTTTGGCAAAAGGAGTGAAGATTTCTAATATTCCTATCGCCATGGCATCGGCTATGGCAACTGCCATGATTCCGGGTATTTCCGGCGATTTTGTGCAGAACAAATTAGGCGGTGTACGAAAGAAGATTGCAAAAGCCGTGAAGGTAACTATGCTCATTTCCATTCCGGCGGCTGTTGGAATCGCTGTATTGGCGAAACCTATTACCATGGTGATTTTTCCGCAACAGGAAACACTTGACATTGCCTCCATGCTATTGACAATTACCTCTGTTAGTATCGTCTTTTACGCATTATCAACATTGACGCAGGCGGTGCTGCAATCCATTGGCAAGATGAACACGCCGATTATCAACGCAGCGATTGCATTGGTGATTCATGTGGGATTAATGATAGCCATGTTGCTTTTCATGCAGGTCGAATACAGTTTATATTACTATGTGGCTTCCACAATCATTTATTCGTTATTGTTGTGTATTCTGAATGGATTGTCAGTCAGACGTCATTTGAAATATCGACAGGAAAGCGACAGAACCTTTTTCCGGCCTTTTGTTGCTGCTGCAGTCATGGGGCTGGTGGCATGGGGCGTATATCAAGGATTGTTTTATCTGTGTAAAATCAATATCATAGCACTTCTGGTAGCAGTCGGAATCGCATCAGCCGTTTACTTTATCCTGATTATTAAGTGGAAGGCGGTTACGGAAGAAGAACTGCGGAGTATGCCAAAAGGACACATATTGATTAATATAGCTCAAAGAACACGTATTATTAAAATAAATAATACTCGAAAATCAAGAAAAATTGAAAAAGCCGAAAAAGCAAAAATGGAAAATGAAGATGATTTTTGGCTGGACGAATA
The DNA here is from genome assembly GCA_964571145.1 of uncultured Lachnospiraceae bacterium. Taxonomy (GTDB): domain Bacteria; phylum Bacillota; class Clostridia; order Lachnospirales; family Lachnospiraceae; genus Suilimivivens. Next base: position 34,899 of record CAZNAP010000011.1, read on the forward strand.
GAATAAAACCTTCTGGAAATAATAAAAGAGTCGCATTAGACAAAATTTTCAGGAGGTATTTTTATGGCTAATTTATCAGAACTCGATTTACAGAATCTGCGTCATTTGATTAGTGGATATGACGTAACTCACTGCAAGCTAAAAGATTATGCAGCAGGTGCAACCGATACACAGGTACAGCAGTTTTTTGAAAAAGGTGCACAATCCGCAATGGACAACAAAAATCAATTAATGAAATTCTTGCAGTAGGAGGTAGACAGATGCAGATGAATGAAAAATCAATGGTAGCAGATACCCTAACAGGTATTAACGGAGAACTGGTTCGATTTGGAGAGATGATTGCGCAGACGGAAAATTCCGAATTGAAGCAAACATTAAAACAATTCAGGGACAAATGTGAGCAGTCTCAGGAAGAACTTTATCAGATCGCAAGAAACAAATCTTATTATGTACCAGCTTCCAAGGCCTCACAGGAAGAAGTGGAACATGTGAGAAGTTTATTTACCAGCAAAACGCTCTAATTCATGTAAAAAAGAGACTGTACCATTGGCGACTCAGTCATCAACGCCAAATACAGTCTCTTTTATTCTATAGTTGCTAGTCACTGGGTGGCTAAAGTTAAAGCTGTTGGATTCCTGAAATATCGCCATCAATCAGTAATGAATAATTGGTATAGTAGACAACAAACCCCGGTTTGCCACCACTTGGCTTTTTCACATTTTTCTTCTCAGTATAATCAATTTCAATCTTACTTTGGCCATGTGCTTTGGAATAATAAGCGGCCAGTTTGCCTGCTTCCTCAAAAGTGCGGTCAGGAAGTTCTTTTCCTTCGGATTTCACGATGACATGGGAGCCTGGAATGCCTTTGGCATGAAACCACCAGTCATTACCCACTGCAAATTTAAAAGTCAATTCATCGTTTTGAAAATTATTTTTGCCCACATACATATGAAAACCGTCACTGCTCAGGTAGTGAAAAGGCTTACTGGTAAACTTGACTTTTTTGTTGCTGCCTTTTCGTCTGATATAGCCGCTTTCGATGAGCTCCTCTTTGATTTGTGTCAAATCTTCTTCCAGTAATGCGATATCCAAAGCAGTTTGAATGGATTCCAGATGATCAATTTCTTTTTTGACTTCGATTGTCAGCTGGGAAAGGGCTTCATAAGTCCTCTTTAACTTGCCATATTTATCGAAATATTTCTTGGCATTTTCGGAAGGAGACAATAACGGATCAAGGGGAATTGTCATCATCTCATTGGTATAGTAGTTGAGCGCTTCTAATGACTTGGCACCGGTTTCTGTTTGATAGCCATAGGTATTCAATAATTCACCATAAATGCGATATTTATCTTTCTTTTCCGTATCCTGTATCTGGCGTAACTGTAAATCGTACTTTTTAATATTACGTTCCAAGGCAGTTTGAACAATTTTACGAAGGTCAGTAGATTTTTGTCGAATTCTCGATACAGCACTTTTCTTGGCATAGTATTGTTCCAACAGACCACTGATTGAATCATAGTGTTCCATACTGTCTGCCGGATACATCGTAAGCGGAAAAGCGGCATATTCTACAGGTGCATCATTATCATAAACAATCACAGGCGAGAAGCTGCCAGTGCGTACCAAATCTATAATGCTTGAAAAAGAAGTCCAAAGCTGATTCAGCAGTTCCGTATTTTCAGTGGGTTCATAAAAACGAGTAGTGGACATGTCACCGTCAATTTGAGCACGATAACAGATGTCCTGCGCTGTAATAGGTGAAATACCGGTGAAACTACTGTATAAAGCTTTAAATACCGGTCTGGCTCCTGCACATATTGATGATTTGAAAGTAGTAAAATCTGCCTCCAATGGATTCGACTTATCCTGTGTTAAGGGTACAAAATAATCACGTCCCGGTAATACCTCACGCACGGAGCTGACCATACCGGAAATATGCTTAATACTGTCAATAATCACATTCTGGTCATTGATAAAAATAATATTGCTGTGTTTGCCCATTAATTCCACAACCAATTGTTTGTGGCATAAATCACCCATTTCATCTAGATGTTCTATATGAATATGAATGATTCGTTCCAGACCGGGTTGCTCAATTTGGGTAATTCTGCCGTTTTGAAGATGCTTGCGCAGCAACATACAAAAACCCGGCGCAGTCATAGGGCTGGGTTTGTTATCCTGGGTCAAATAAATAAGCGGGAGGGAAGCACTGGCAGATAGTAAAAGTCTTTTTTGCCCTCCGCCCGAAGTTTTAATTGTAAGCAGCAGTTCATCGTTTTCGGGCTGAGCGATTTTATAGATGCGTCCGCCTGTTAATTGTGTATCAAACTCCTTAACTGCTGAAGCTATGGTAATTCCGTCAAAAGCCATGAGATGACTCCTTTCTGTCTCAACTATTATATAGCAAATAAGGGGTTCTCACAACAGCATTTTCTTGACGTTTTCTGGTGCTTCGCCTATAATGTGTTATGGAGTATGTACGCGGGAGGTATGGCATGATAAAAAGCATGACAGGGTTTGGCAGATGCGAAGTACAGGAAGCAAACCGTAAAATTTCGGTTGAGATGAAGTCAGTTAATCACAGATATTTAGACGTTAATATCAAAATGCCTAAAAAACTGAATTTCTTTGAAACTTCAATTAGAAGTGAACTGAAGAACTATATTCAAAGAGGTAAGATTGATCTCTTTATTACCTACGAAGACTTTACAGAAACAAATGTATGCGTTAAATACAACAAGGAATTAGCAGCAGAATATCTGGCTTATTTACAGAAGATGGCAGAAGATTTCTCCTTGGATAACGATGTAAGAGTATCCAGTTTGTCCAGATATCCGGAAGTTTTGACCATGGAAGAACAGACTATAGATGAAGCAGAACTCTGGCAACTTCTTGATAAGGCACTGAAAGGTGCAGCAGAAGGATTTGTAGAAACCAGAATTAAAGAAGGTGAAAATCTTCGAACGGATTTACTGAATAAATTAGATGGTATGTTGAACCATGTTGCTTTTATTACAGAACGTTCTCCGCAAATCATAGCTGAATATAGACAGAAATTAGAAGAAAAAGTGAAGTTACTTTTAGAAGATACTAAGGTGGATGAAGGCCGTCTTCTTACCGAAGTGACGATTTTCGCTGACAGAGTATGCGTGGACGAGGAATTGGTTCGCCTGAGAAGTCACATAGAAACCACTAGAGATATACTGAAGCAGGGCGGCAGTATCGGCAGAAAACTGGATTTCATTGCACAGGAAATGAACAGGGAAGCCAATACAATTTTATCCAAGTCAAATGATTTGGAAATATCCAACCGAGCCATTGAACTGAAGACAGAAATTGAGAAAGTTCGGGAACAAATTCAAAATATCGAATAGAGGTACTTGCGTGAACAAATTGATTCATATAGGATTTGGAAATATTGTCAATGCTGGCAAAATCATAGCAATTGTCAGTCCGGATTCTGCACCTGTGAAAAGACTGGTTCAAAAGGCCAGAGAAGGTGGTACGGCAATAGATGCCACACAGGGCAGAAAAACCAAAGCAGTACTTGTAATGGAAAATAGTCAACTGGTATTATCAGCACTTTTACCGGAAACAATTGCACAGCGGGCACTGGCAGAAAGCAGAGATGATGATGAAACATAAGGGCATATTAATCGTAGTTTCGGGATTCGCCGGAACGGGCAAGGGGACATTAATGAAACAATTGGTGCATAACTATGATAATTATGCACTTTCGGTTTCCATGACAACAAGAAATCCCAGACCGGGAGAAGTAGAAGGTAAAGATTACTTTTTTGCCAGCAAAGAGGAATTTGAAGATAAAATCAGTCATGACGGATTGATTGAATATGCTTGCTATTGTGATAATTACTATGGGACACCAAAGGGATATGTTGAAGAACAATTGAAAAATGGCAAGGATGTTATTTTGGAAATAGAAATCCAGGGTGCCTTAAAAATCAAAGAGAAATTTCCTACAGCATTGTTATTGTTTGTAATGCCACCCAGTGTAGCTGAATTAAAACGGCGACTGGAAGGAAGAGGAACAGAAACACCCGAAGTAATCGCCAAGCGTCTAAAACGCGCATCAGAAGAAGCGGTTGGAATAGAAAATTACGATTTTATCATTATCAATGATAAGCTGGAGGAATGTGTGCAGGAAATGCATTCGCTGATTAGATCGGCACATAATACTCCAAATAGAAATTTAGATTTTATCAAAAATATTAGAAAGGAACTGGAAGCACTTTTATAAAGGCTTCTTGATGAAAGGAGATTAAAATGTTACATCCATCTTATTCAGACTTAATGAAAGTAGTAAATAGCGAGGTAGAACCTGGTGAAGCACTGGTAGTTAACAGCAGATATTCGATTGTAATGGCAACTTCTCGAAGAGCTAGACAAATCGTAGCAGGAGAAGAACCACTGGTTAGCGGCAAGGAAACGAAACCTCTTTCTATCGCTGTTGAAGAATTGAATCAGGGAAAAATTAAAATCGTATCTGAAGAAGACGAACAATAAAGGACATTCTGAATGAATATACTATTTATTTCACTGGGATGCGATAAGAATCTGGTGGATTCTGAAGTGATGCTCGGTATGTTGGCTGAACAGGGTTATTTATTCACGGATGACGAGAATCTGGCAGATGCAGCGGTTATTAATACCTGCTGCTTTATTAATGATGCCAAAGAAGAAAGCATTAATACAATTTTGGAAATGGCGGAATTAAAGAAAAGCGGGCAGCTGAAAGCCTTATTGGTAACCGGTTGTCTGGCACAGCGTTATTATGATGAAATCCAGCAGGAAATTCCGGAAGTAGATGCCATACTTGGTACTACAGCAATTGATGAAATTGTGGTTGCTTTGGAAAAAGTATTAAAAGGTACACCACAAAATTATTTGGAGAAGTTAGACAAAGCACCATTAGGCAATCAAAAAAGAATTGTGACTACCGGCGGTTATTATAATTACCTGAAAATTGCAGAGGGCTGTAATAAGCATTGTACCTATTGTGTTATCCCAAAAATCAGAGGAAATTACCGTAGCGTACCTATGGATAAACTGCTAGCTGAAGCCACTTCTTTAGTGGAGGGCGGTGTACGCGAGTTGATTTTGGTTGCACAGGAAACAACTCTTTATGGTGTGGATTTATACGGGAAAAAGAGTTTGCCGGAATTATTACGAAATTTGTGCCAAATCAAAGACTTAAAATGGATTCGGATTCTTTATTGCTATCCGGAAGAAATTACCGAAGAATTGATACAGGTGATGAAACAGGAAAATAAGATTTGTCATTATCTGGATATCCCGGTTCAAAGTGGAAGCGATGCGGTTTTAAAACGTATGGGAAGAAAAACCGATACCAGCGGCATACGTTCCATTATCCAGAGATTGCGAGAAGAAATCCCCGATATCTGTATCAGAACTACTCTAATTACAGGGTTTCCAGGTGAGAGTAATGAAGACCATGAGAATACCATGGCTTTAGTGGATGAAATGGAATTTGACAGACTGGGTGTTTTTTGTTATTCAGCAGAAGAGGATACACCGGCAGCCGAAATGCCAGAACAGATACCGGAAGAAATCAAGTTGCAAAGACAGACAGAGCTGATGGAATTACAGCAGGAAATCGCTTTTGAAGCTGCTTCAAATATGATTGGCAGTAAACTCACAGCCATGATAGAAGGCAAAGTTGCGGACGAAGATGCATATGTAGCCAGAACTTATAAAGATGCACCCGGTGTGGATGGATATCTATTTATTCGTACAGATGCAACGCTTATGAGCGGTGATTTCGTGGAAGTAATGATTACAGGTTCCAATGAATACGACTTAATCGGTAAATTGTGTGCCGAAACATAAATTGCATATCTACAGGAGGATATTTTTATGAATTTACCAAATAAATTAACGATTTTCAGGGTGTTTTTGATTCCTTTTTTTATCGTGTTTTTACTGATTCCAATTACGCCCTATGATAAATGGATTGCTTTGGGCATTTTTATTATTGCCAGTCTGACTGATTTATTAGATGGTAATATAGCCCGAAAATATAATCTGGTTACAAATTTTGGCAAATTCATGGATCCGTTGGCAGATAAATTACTGGTATGTTCTGCATTGATTTGTCTGATTGAATTAGAAAGAATTCCGTCATGGATGGTGATTGTCATTATTGCCAGAGAATTTATTATCAGTGGGTTCAGACTGGTGGCATCAGACAACGGAGTCGTGATAGCAGCAAGCTATTGGGGCAAATTCAAGACGACTTTTCAAATGGTAGCGGTGTGCTTGTTAATAGCAGATATTGCTGCCATACAAATCGTGACACAGATCGTGGTTTGGATAGCAGTTATTTTAACGGTTGTATCATTAATTGATTACTTAGTTAAAAATAAAGATGTTATGAAAGAAAGCAAATAGTGTGAGAAAATGGGCATTCATATACCGGAAGAAGCTGTTGTAGCGGAATTAATTAAAAAAGAATATAGAATTACAACTGCAGAATCGTGTACAGGCGGGATGATTGCGTCCTCATTGGTAAATGTACCGGGTGCATCTGCGATTTTTGAAGAAGGGTATATTACTTATTCCAATGATGCAAAGCATAAATTATTGGGCGTGAGCGAACAGGTGCTTTCGGCTTTCGGAGCAGTAAGTCATCAAGTAGCCGCTCAAATGGCAATAGGAGCTGCTAAATCAGCTATGGCACAAGTGGCTGTTTCTGTGACAGGAATTGCAGGACCGGACGGTGGAACCAGTGCCAAGCCGGTAGGACTTGTGTATATAGGTTGTTACGTGAATGGAGAAACGATTGTAACAGAAAACCATTTCAGTGGCAATCGTACAGAAATTAGACAACAGACGGCTGCGAAAGCATTGGAACTAGTGTTGGAGCAATTGGGATAAAGCGTTTTATTTGAATTAGAAATTATTGAAAATATAGGGATTACTCTTAATATAGGATTTACTGGAACTTTAGGAAAGTATGGCTGAATAAGATGAAGAAAAAGTGGAGTACCGGACAAATAATTGGATTAAGTATTGGTGGCGCTGTATTGGCTATGGTACTATTAATGTCTTTTCTTATCAGCGTGTATCAACTTTTCGATAGAATTACGTCTTTAAAAACCACCCGTGCACAAAGTCAGGAAGAGGAATGGGATGAGGAACAGGATGAAGATGACCTTCTGCCGGAAGATTGGTGGGATCAGGAA